>NZ_JAFGYS010000013.1:0-250909 GCF_017491705.1 Pseudomonas sp. 86_A
CATGAACAACTGCGCGGCCCGGGCGTTGTCACGGAGGATTTCACTGATCTCGTCCTCGACGATCTTCGACGATTCCTGCAGCCAGATGCGCACGTTGCTGTCGAAGATCTGCGACAGCGTGGTGGCCGCCAGTTCGGCCGCGATCATGGTCGGAATCACGCTCACCAGCCAGAACGCCAGCACCAGTTTGCGTTGCAGGCTCCAGCCGGAAAGGGCAAAAGGTCGGGGCGTGGTGCGGCGGTCATTGATCATCGGATTTCGCTTATTGCAGCGGCCATGGCCGGATCGGAGCGATCCGGGCGAACGAATATTTTCACCAGACGCAACAGTTGATCGAACAGCGGGTTGCGATGGCGGAAGAACACTGTGTTGCCAACAAACGAGCAACCCAGGCGCAGCTTACTGGCATAGCCGGCCTGCCCGCACGCGTAGATCGCCAGATTGTGTTCAATACAGTAGTCGACATTGAACAGCCAGCTGCGGGTGTAAAGGTTGTATTCGCGGGTACGGGCCAGATCGTGGGCAAAAAACTTGTCGACCATCCGCCGCCCGTCGAGCAGCACCAGGTTGAATGCCACCAGTTCATTGTCGAGCCAATAGAGCACGCACGCCGCGCGCTCGTCGAGGTGCGCGAGCACTTCGCGAAAGTACGCGGCGGGCAGGCATTCGAAGGCCAGGTCACTGCGGGCGAGGGTGGCTTCGTAGAGCTCCATCATGCGCGGCAGCACGTCGTGCACCGAACGTCGCCACTCCGTGCGCGGGCCGTGGTTGCGCAAGGTCCGGCGCAGGTCTTTGCGCGTGGATTTGCCGAGGCTGCCGAGGTACGCATCCACCGAGGCGAAGGTGATGGGCAGCTCGGCGCCGGGCAGGCCGGGCATGCTTTGCAAACCGGACTGGGCGCAGACCTGCAGCCATTGTCGGTCGCGATGCGAGGCGTCCTTGACCGCGAACAGGCCGATCCCGAGCTGATCGGCATCCTCTGTTGCCAGCGCCAGCAATTGCGCGAGCAACGCCGGGCGCCGCGCCTGATCAACCTGCGACGCGGTACCGACATGGCATTGCTCGGCCACCGGCGAGCCGAGGGCGTACAGACGGATGTCGAACAGCCCGGGCAGGCACCGGCGCAGCCATTGGCTGACGCGTTTGCCCGTGCCCTGCAGCGTGGTGTCCAGCGAATAGGCGGTGGTGAACGCCACGGCGGCTGCGATCACTCGGCCGTCTTCATGCAGCGTCAGGTAACGCCAATGAAAACCGTCAATCCCTGCACGTTCTACCGCGCGGTAGTAATCCCAGTCTTCCAGCTCATCGGCAAAGCAGTCATTCCAGGCGCAGCGGTCGATCGCTTCGATCGTTGAAAAGGCTTGAGCGGTGATCACGTCGGTTCCTTGTGTCGGCGAGTCGGCTGCAACTGCTCAAGCCAGTTGCCGGGTTTCCAGTGACGGCGTATCGGCCATGGCGACCGGTTGCGTGACGCCGCGCTCGATGAAATCGGCGCTCAACTCCACGACCCGGCGGTACTGCAAATCCACGGTGATCATGTGATAGCAGTCGTCGAGCAGCACCTTGGTCACCGGCCCGCCGAGTGTGCGTTCGACGTAATCGGCGTTCCAGCGGCTGGTGATGTCGTCCTCGATGGAGTGCAGCACCAGCGCCGGCGTGGTGATCGACGGCATGCGTTTTTTCACCACGGCATTGAGCCGGTGCAGTTCCCGTACCGTGACGCCTTCCATGGTCAGCAGACCGGCCTGAGTGCTCTGGCCTTCTTTCATCTGGCGTTCGACGATGGCGCGCAGGCGCTCGTTCTTGATCCCGTAGGGCGGCTTTTCTTCGAAACTGCACAGGTGCACACCGAACGGGATTTTCATCAGCAACGGGGTGAGAAACGCCAGTTTGTTGATGCTCCAGCCGTCGTAGCGCAGGGTGGTCGAATACAGCAGCAAGCCTTCGATCTGCCCGGGGTGTTCGGCGGCCAGGTACATCGACAACACCGCGCCCATGGACAAGCCTCCGACATACACCTTGCGGTGTTTGCGGCGTACGCCGACGAAGGTGTTGCGCGCGCTTTCGTACCAGTCGCGCCAGCCGGTGGCCTGCAGGTCGGCATTGCCGCCGCAGTGCCCGGCCAGGGTCGGCACATAGACCGTGTGCCCGGCTTTCGCCAGGCCCACGGCCACCCGACGCAACTCCGTCGGGGTGCCGGTGAGGCCGTGGATCAACAGCACCGCGACCTCCCCGTTGCCGAGAACGAAACCGGCGTTGCCTTCGCCCATGTCGATCTCTGCGTCGATCATCGTTTCATCGCCCGATGCAGCAGGCGGTCGAGCAGGGCCAGGCCCAGATCGATTTCCGGATAGCTGATTTCCAGCGACGGCGCGAGGGTGATGACGTTCTTGTAGTAACCGCCCACATCGAGAATCAGGCCCAGGCGACGGCCGTCGATTTCGATGTCGCCCTTCATGCCTTCTTCGACCATGAAGTCGAGGGTGGCCTTGTCCGGGGTGAAGCCGTCCGCGGTGCAGATCTCGCAGCGCAGCGCCAGACCGAGGCCGTCGACATCACCAATGATCGGGTAGCGTTTTTGCAGATCCTGCAGGCCTTCGAGGAAGTATTTGCCCTTGGCCATGACCATCGCGCCGTAGTCGACTTCGCTGGTCATCTTGAACATTTCCAGACCCACTGCCGTGCCCAGCGGGTTGGAGGCGAAGGTCGAGTGGGTCGAGCCTGGCGGGAAGACTTTCGGGTTGATCAGTTCTTCACGAGCCCAGATGCCGCCCAGCGGGTTGAGGCCGTTGGTCAGCGCCTTGCCGAAGACGATCACGTCGGGTTTGACGTCGAAGTGTTCGATCGACCACAGCTTGCCGGTGCGGTAGAAGCCCATCTGGATTTCGTCAACGACCATCAGGATGCCGTGCTGATCCAGAACGTGCTTGAGTTCGCTGTAGAAGTTCATCGGCGGGATCACGTAGCCGCCGGTGCCCTGGATCGGTTCGACGTAGAACGCGGCGTATTCGCTCTGGCCGACTTTCGGGTCCCAGACACCGTTGTATTCGGTCTCGAACAACCGCGCGAATTGCTGCACGCAGTGGCTGCCGTACTCTTCCTTGGTCATGCCTTTCGGGCCACGGAAGTGATACGGGAACGGGATGAACTGCGCACGTTCACCGAAGTGACCGTAGCGGCGGCGATAGCGATAGCTGGAGGTGATCGACGAAGCACCGAGGGTGCGCCCGTGGTAGCCGCCCTCGAAGGCGAACATCAGGCTCTTGCCGTTGGTGGCGTTGCGCACGACTTTCAACGAGTCTTCGATCGACTGCGAGCCGCCGACGTTGAAATGCACCCGGCCGTCGAGGCCGAATTTTTTCTTGGCGTCGACCGCGATCATTTCCGACAGCTCGATCTTGCCCTTGTGCAGGTATTGGCTGGCGATCTGCGGCAGGGTGTCGATCTGCTGTTTCAGCGCGTTGTTCAGGCGCGGGTTGGCGTAACCGAAGTTGACCGCCGAGTACCACATCTGCAAATCGAGGTAGGCCTGGTCTTCGGTGTCCCAGACGTAGGAGCCTTCGCAGCGACTGAAGATGCGCGGCGGTTCGATGTAGTGAACGGTGTCACCGTAGGAGCAGTATTTGGCTTCTTTTTCCAGAAGGACCTGGTCTTCGGCGGTCGCGATGCGGATATCAGACATGGTGCAGGGTTTCCTGTGCTTCAGAAGTGGATTCGGTGCTGAAAGTGACGGCGTTGGCGGCCGCGGCCAGCGGCAGGCGGGCCAACAGTTGTGGCAGTTCGGCGAAGCTCTCGAAGCGCGCGTAGGCGATGCCGTTGCGCTCGCAATGCTCGGCCAGGCGATCCTTAGCGAAGACGAAATCGGCGGTGGACGCCACGCACATGTCGGACTGGCCGTCACCGATCACCAGCACGCGTTTGCTGGTGGGGGTGGATTTGCATTTGCAGTTGCCGGCGGCGGCGCGGCAGGCGTCGCTGGCGTAAGGGAAATCGATGCGCCACTTGTCGTGATCGATCTGGCGCAGGCGGTTGGCGAGGATCGGCAGCAGCGTCACGTAGTTGCGCGCAAGGATCCGCGCGATGCCTTGCTCGATGCCATCGCTGACCACTTCCAGCGAAGCGCCGAGGCCGATCACGTGGTCGACGAAATCGGGGAAGTCGGGATCGATCTCGATGCTGTCGAAGAACTCGAGCAGTTGCGCAGGCGTGGCCTGGATCAGCGCCAGCTGACGGCTGAGGCATTCACGGGAACCGATCTTGCCCTCCAGCCATTCGTTTTCGATGGCTTCCCAACTCGGGTCGGCGAAGCGTTCAAGGATGCTGTCGATCACGTCGGTATGGGTGATCGTCCCGTCGAAATCACACACGATATGCCAGTCAATCATCTGCGGTACCTGTTGGGTCGAGGCCGTTGTCAGGGTGCGCGGTCTGCGCCTGGCAAGGGTGGGAGCAGGGACTGTGCCAAATGGCCCAGGCCCCGTAATGGCGGGGGCGATACGGGATTTTTGCGAAGTGCAGCTACAATTTTTGTAGCTTGCTACAAACAACATGAGTGCTTGCGCCAAGGACGGTATCCGGGGATTGATGCGCGCAAGTTCAGAAAAGGAATCACCTCATGCAGAGGAAAACACTGGCGTTATTGAGCGCCCTGGTCTGCTTTTCCGGGGCCGCCGTGGCGGATGGCATCACGGGCGAAGCGGGTCTGGGCCTGGGGTATCAACCGCATGATCCGAGCGGCAGCCGTTACGAAACCCGGCCGATCCCGTATCTGGATCTGGACTGGGGCGATGTCAGCCTCGGCACCGACGACGGCCTGACCTGGAGCGCCTTGAAAAGCAACGGCTTCAGCGCCGGGCCGTATCTCAATTACCTCGCGGGGCGTACCGCCAATGGCGAATTGCGCGGCCTGCGGGATGTGCCGGACATGGCCGAAGCCGGCGGTTTCGTGCAGTACGCACCGGCCGATTTCTGGCGCGTGTTCGCCTTCGTTGGCCAAGCCGTCGGCGGTGGCAGCGGGCAGGGCGGTGTGTTTGGCAAAGTGGGGGGTGAAATCGGCTATCCACTGGGCGGCGGGGTGATTGGCAGCAGCAACCTGACCGCGCATTTCGCCGATGCTCAAGGCACACAGACCTTCTTCGGCGTCAGTGATCGCGAGGCGCAGGCTTCGGGATTGCGCGCCTACAACGCCGGTGGCGGTTTGCAGAACGTGGCGCTGACCCAGAGCTTCGAGTTTCCACTGGCGCCGCACTGGTCTCTGGTCACCAGCGCGAGCTGGATTCACCTGACGCGCTCGGCGGCAGACAGCAGCATCGTCAAGGCGGTGGGCGATACCAATCAGGGCGAAGTGCAGGCGGCCATCGCCTACAAGTTCGACTGATTTCAGCCACGGGCGAATTGGTCTGCGGTTTGCAGACAGCCATGTCGAATCCATTCCTTCAGGATGTTCTTCATGGCTCGCCCCGCTTATCGTTTGTTGGCCCATTCGTTATGGGATTTGATCCCCATCGCTTTGGGCCTGGCCCATTTTGCTTTTGTCCTGTGGCTGGTTTCGGCTTTCCACGACCTGTCCTGGTGGGCCTTCGTGCCGCTGGCGCTAGGCTATGCGATCAGCCTGTCGTGGAGCATCAACAGCATTTCCCACAACCAGATTCACAACGCCTACTTCACCCCGGCGTGGCTGAACCGGGCGTTCGATCTGTTGCTGTCGGTGACCATCGGTTTTTCGCAAACCCTCTATCGCGATATCCATAACCGCCATCACCGCGGCAACTCGGACCGGCCGGGGCCGGACGGCAAGACCATTGATCCGCTGTCGATTTATCAACGCGGCAAGGACGGTCAGCCGGAGAATCTCTGGGCTTATACCTTCCTGAGTTTTTTCCGCGACGATCCCAAACCGATCTACACCGAGATGCGCCGCAAACGGCCGCAGGACGCGCGTTGGGTTCAGGTGGAAATCTATGTGACGGTGGCGTTTTATCTGCTGCTGGCGGTGTTCGACTGGCAGGCGGTGCTGGTGCTGCTGCCGTTCTGGTATCTGGGGCAGGCGTTGTCGTCGCTCAACGGTTACTACGAACATTTTGGCGGCAACCCGGACTTGCCGATGGCCTGGGGCGTGAGTGCCTACAGCCCGCTGTACAACCTGCTGTGGATGAACAACGGCTATCACGCCGAACACCACTACCGGCCGAAAATGCACTGGACGCAGGTCAAGGCCTATCACCGGCAGATCGCCCGGCAACAGCAGGAGGCGGGGGTGAAGGATATTCCGCTGGCGCACGGATTGGGGTTTCTGCTGAAACACCAAAAGCCTGACGCCTGACCGATTTGTGTAGGAGCTGCCGCAGGCTGCGATCTTTTGTCTTTAAAGATCAAGAGATCGCAGCCTGCGGCAGCTCCTACCGGGTGATTTTCAGTGTTCTTCGCCTTCGGCAAGCAAGGCAATCCCGCCCATGATCACCGCCACGCCAACCCAGTGCAGCAGGCTGATCTGCTCGCCCAGCCCCAGCCACGACCCCAGCAGCACGCCGACAAACACCAGCGAACTCAGCGGAAACGCCAGTGACAGGCTGCTGCGGCGCAGGATCAGCATCCAGACAAAAAACGCGCCGATGTAGCAGGCAATCGCGACCCACACGCCGGGCGTCATGACGATGCCTTGCAGCCATTGCAGGGTGAAGTCCATCTGCCCCAGTTGATCGCCACCGACCTTGCTCGCGATCTGTCCGCCACTTTCCAGAATGATCAACAGCGCCCATAGCACGATGGTGCCCAGGCGCCCGTGTAGCCAATGCATTGCGTCGTTCCTTTGCAGTTCCAGGCGAACTTCAGACATGGCCGGCACACACGAGCATCACGCCCGCCGTAATCACCAGCGTGCCCAGCCAGCGCCGCCGGCTGACGGTTTCACCGAGCACCAGTTTGCCCGCCAGCACCACGCCGCAATAAGCCAGCGCCGCCGCCGGAAACAGCAGGCTCAGCGGTGCCCGCGACAGGGCGCCGAGCCAGACGAAAAACTCGATGGCGTAAGCGCCGATCCCGGCCCACAGCAGTGGCGCGTTGAACACCTGCCCCCAGAACACCTGAAGGCGAAAACCACCTTCCAGTTCCGGCAGTCGATCCAGGCCCAGTTTGAAACAGAGCTGGCCGATCACATCCAGAACAATCGACAGGGCCACCAGCACAATCACGGTAAACGTCATGGAAACAGCTCCTCGAACAGCTCGATCAAGGCTTGATTGGTCGTCGAATTGCGCAGGATATCGGCGTCGCTCCAGCGCTCGGCCGGCGGCTGGTCGGTCTTCGCCTCCCAGCGTTTGAGCAGGTTGCTGAAGGCCGGGCGGGCGTATTCGCCGCAGATGTCGATGCCGATGATCCGCTTGCTCGCCGCCAGCGCGCGCAGGGCCTGGAGCATATGGCTCAGGCGCATGCCGCCCTGATCCCAATTGGTGGCGGCGTCTTCGCTGGCGAGCACGTCCTTGTCGATGGTGATCCACACCGCATCGGTGGGCAGGCCGGTGATCAGGTGGTCGAGGAACAGGCTCCAGTCCACTTCGGACAAATTGCGCCAGTGCAGCATGTTTTCCTGCTGCTCATGGCCGGCGCCGTCGCCTACCCGTCCCCAGACTCTGGAGGGCGCATGCTGCCACGGAAACAACTGTAGAACCCCGCGTCTGAGGGCTGCGAGGTTGCCGCCCTTGAGCTGTGGATTCTGCAGGTCATCGCTGCACGGGCCCAGGGTGACGATGCGGCGGATGTTCGGCAGTTTCAGCGCCTGATTGACCCAGGAACCACAATGCCGACGCGGCGCGAAACGCACCCAGTCGGGGTGATTGTCGAAGTGGATCAGGCTGACCGGCTCGGGCAGGTCGCTGAGAAACGCCGGGGTCAGGTGGTGATAATCACCGGAGCCGACGAAGAAGATTTCCGGCGTTGGGCCGGTATGCCGTGGCCGTTGCTGCAAGCGTTCGGCGAAACGCCGCCAGGTGCGTTCGCTGGACCAGAGCCTGAGTTTCGGGCCGAGGTCGAGCAGGTCCAGGCGGCGGGCGCGGCCACTGTCGAGCAGTCGCGCAATGGGCGCCTGGGCAGTCAGGCTGTGGTCGAGATCTAAAATGTTCAAGGTCGCTATTCACCCTTGGCAGACCCTGCCAGACACCGGCCTCATCGATCATGAGCGCCAGCCGGGCAGGGCTTTGGGGGTAAATGCAAGGGGCGGGCCAGCGTCCGGCTCAGGCGTGCAGGCGCACCCACACCGTGACCAGCACGGTCGCGGCGATCAACCACGCCACAACCGCCACCGCGAGTGACGCCTCCAGCCGCATGCGGTCGACCATCACGTACAGCGTCGCCAGGTAGATGAAGTACGGAATGATCGACCACATGCCGAACACGATGGTCGCCTTCAGATCGTCGATCGAGCGGCTCTTGCCGACGATGTAATGGGCGATCAGGGCAAAGGTCGGAAACAGCGGCACCAGCCCGGCGATGTAATAGTTTCGGGTCTTCGACAGTGCGGCGAGGATCACCACCACTGCCGCGCCGAGTGCTGCTTTGAGAATCAGATCCAT
The DNA here is from genome assembly GCF_017491705.1 of Pseudomonas sp. 86_A. Lineage (NCBI taxonomy): Bacteria > Pseudomonadati > Pseudomonadota > Gammaproteobacteria > Pseudomonadales > Pseudomonadaceae > Pseudomonas > Pseudomonas sp. 86_A. The sequence continues at coordinate 8,568 of NZ_JAFGYS010000013.1, forward strand.
CAGTGGCTCAACCCGTATTTTTTCACTTTGTCGAACAGCGTGGTCTTGGCCATGCCCAGTTCCAGGCTGGCCTGGGTCAGGTTGCCGCCGCTGCGCTGCAAGGCATCGCTGAGCAGGTTGCGCTCGAACGCTTCCACCGCTTCGGCAAACGCCAGGCCCTGGCCGCCACTGCTGGCGCCGGACTTCTTGAACGCCGGCAGGCCGAGGGCGAAGCGTTCGGCGACGTTGCGCAGTTCACGCACGTTGCCCGGCCAGTCGTGGCTCATCAGGTTCGACAGGGTCTGGTTGTCCAGTTCCGGCAGCACCCGGTCAAAACGCAGCGCCGACTGCTGGGTGAAGTGTTCGAACAGTTGCAGGATGTCTTCGCGCCGCTCGCGCAGTGGCGGCAGTTCCAGCGTCACCACGTTGAGGCGGTAGTACAAGTCGCTGCGGAATTCGCCGGCCTTGCTCGCGTCGTCGAGGTCGGACTTGGTCGCTGCAATCACCCGGCAGTCCACCGCCACACTCTGGTTCGAACCGAGGCGTTCGAGGGTGCGCTCCTGCAACACGCGCAGCAGTTTGATCTGCAGCGGCAGCGGCATGCTTTCCACTTCGTCGAGGAACAGCGTGCCGCCGTCGGCGTGTTCGATCTTGCCGATGCGCCGCTTGCCGGCGCCGGTGAAGGCGTTGGCCTCGTGGCCGAAGATCTCGCTTTCGAAGAGGTTTTCCGGCAGGCCGCCGCAGTTCAGCGCGACGAACTGCTTGGTGTGCCGGCGGCTGAAGTCGTGCAGGCAGCGCGCGACCAGTTCCTTGCCGGTGCCGGTCTCACCTTCGATCAGCACGTTGGCCGAGGTGTCGGCGACGTTGGCGATCAGCTCGCGCAGGTTCTGCATGGCGGGTGAGCGACCGATGATCCGCCCTTCGAGTGAATCGCGTTCGGCCAGTTGTCGGCGCAGCGAGGAGACTTCCCGGGCGAGGCTGCGTTGCTCCAGCGCACGCCGGGCGACGTCCACCAGACGCTCCGGCGAGAAGGGTTTCTCCATGAAGTCGTAGGCGCCTTTCTGCATCGCGCCGACCGCCATGGAAATGTCGCCGTGGCCGGTGATCAGCACCACCGGCAGGCTGCGGTCGCGTTGCTTGAGGCGGGTCAGCAGTTCCAGGCCATCGATGCCCGGCAGGCGGATGTCGCTGATGACGATCCCGGCAAAGTTGTCGCCGACCTGCTCCAGCGCTTCTTCGGCACTGCCGACGCCGATGCAGGGAATGTCTTCCAGGGTCAGCGCCTGCTGGCAGCCGAGCAGCACATGGGGGTCGTCTTCGACGATCAGCACACTAAGGTCGTGGTTCATATTGGCTCGGCAGGAGTAGGGCTTACCAACGGTAAACTGAGGACGAAGGTGGTGCCACCGTTGGCCGGGTGTTCGACACCCAGGTGCCCGCCGGTGGCGGCAGCGAGACTGGCGGAGAGGGTCAGGCCGAGGCCCAGGCCCTGCTCGCCGGGTTTGGTGGTGAAGAACGGCTCGAACAGATGCTTGCGCGCCTCGGCATCGACACCGTGACCGTTGTCACGCACCCGCAGGCGATATTTGCCGTTGAATTCTTCGCCCTCCAGCCACAGTTCCGGCTGTGGCTGCGCCTGCATGGCGTCGAGGGCGTTGCCGATCAGGTTGACCAGAATCTGTTCGAGGCGGGTCTGGTCGATCTGTACCTGCACGTCGCTGAACTGGCGGTGCAGTTGCAGCGCCATGCTGTCCACCCGCGCGCCGAGCAATTGCAGCGCCGCCTCCACCGCTTTGCCTAGACTGGCCTGACCCTTGTCGTCACCGCGGCGGGCGAACGAGCGCAGGCTGGCGGTGATCCGGCCCATGCGGTCGATCAGGTCGTTGATGGTCTTGAGGTTGGTGCTGGCGACGTCGAGCTGACCGCGTTCAAGGAAACGAATGGTGTTGCCCGACAGCGTGCGCATCGCCGCCAGCGGCTGGTTCAGCTCGTGGGCGATGCTCGTCGACATCTGGCCGATGGCCGCGAGTTTGCCGGCCTGCACCAGTTCGTCCTGGGCGCGACGCAGGGTTTCTTCGGCCTGCCGCCGTTCGCGGATCTGGCTCTTGAGGCGTTCGTTGCTGGCGCGCAGGTCGGTGGTGCGTTCGGTAATCCGACGCTCCAGTTGATTGTTGGCTTCCTGCAAGGCTTCGCGGGCGGCGAGGCGGGTGGCGATGACCTTGCGCCGCTCGTTCCAGGCGATCAGTAGGAACGCCACCAGGGCGAAGGCCACCGACACCAGAATCCCTTGGTTGATCGCCTCGCGGCGCAAGTCCTGCAACGGCGTGAGCAGGGTGAAATTCCACGGTGTGTCGCTCAGCGGCCGGGTTTGCGCCAGGTAGCTGATGCTGTCGTCGTCGGCGCTCAGTTCGCTGTTGGCCGGGAAGGTCAGTTTCTCCACGCCCTCGGCCAGGGTCTCGCGGGCCAGTGGTTGCAGTTCGTTGAGCGGGAACCAGTAATACTGCAGGCTGCGGGCGAGTTTTTCCTTGGTTTCGTCGCTCAGCGGTACCACTGATTTCAGGCGTCGCGCCGGGTCGCTGGAGAGGATGATGATGCCGTTCTCGTCGCTGACGAAGGCCTCCAGGCGCGCCCGTTGCCAGCGTTCTTCCAGCGCTTCGAGACGCACCTTGACCACGGCGACGCCGATGATCTTGCCGTGCTCTTCCAGGCCATGGGCCAGGTAGTAGCCGGGTTCGCCGCTGGTGCTGCCGATTCCGTAGAAACGCCCGGGTTCGCCGCGCACGGCTTTCTGGAAATAGGCGCGAAAGGACAGGTCTTCTCCCAGATAACTGTCGACGTCGCGCCAGTTGCTGGTGGCCATCACGCGGCCGGTGGTGTCCATCACGTAGATGGCCCGACTGCGGCTGCGCCGGTTCAGGCCTTCAAGGTACGCATTGACCGTTTGCCGGTGTTCCGCGGTCGGGTCGGCCAGCAGTTGCGGGACACTGGTTTCCAGTTCCAGCAGGCTGGGCAGGTAGGTGTATTTGCTGATCTCGCTTTCGACCGTGCGCGCATGCAGTTCCAGCTGGCGCTGGCCGCTTTCGCTGAGGCTGCGGATGCCGAAGTGTTCACTGGTCCAGAAGCCGGCGTAACCCAGTCCGATCATCAGCACGATGATCAGCGGCGGCAGGAACAGATGGCGAATCAGACGGGGCTTCACGGCAAGTGATGGCGGCGCTGCGCGATAGAGATTGGGGTCGCATTTCATCACAGTTGCCTTGGGTCAACCAGCGCTGCCGCGGACGGCGCACTGGTTTGGTCGAGCCTGGAACCTGTGGCGAGGGAGCTTGCTCCCGCTCGACTGCGAAGCAGTCGTCAATCCATTCAATGCGGTGTTTCAGATAGATTGCATTGGCAGGTTTTGGGGCCGCTGCGCGACCCAGCGGGAGCAAGCTCCCTCGCCACAAGGGCAAATCGGTATTGCTTTTAGTGCTGCAGGATTTTCTCGAGGAAATGCTGCGCGCGTTCGGAGCGGGCCTTGATGTCGCCGAAGAACTCCTCTTTCGGGCAGTCTTCGATGATCTTGCCGGCGTCCATGAAGATCACGCGGTCGGCCACTTTGCGGGCAAAGCCCATTTCGTGGGTCACGCACATCATGGTCATGCCTTCGTGGGCCAGTTGCACCATCACGTCGAGCACTTCGTTGACCATTTCCGGGTCGAGCGCCGAAGTCGGTTCGTCGAACAGCATGACGATCGGGTCCATCGCCAGCGCACGGGCAATCGCCACACGCTGTTGCTGACCGCCGGACAGTTGCCCCGGGTGCTTGTGCGCATGCGCCGACAAGCCGACGCGCTCGAGCAGTTGCAGACCTTTCTTGGTCGCCTCTTCCTTGCTGCGGCCGAGCACCTTGATCTGCGCGATGGTCAGGTTTTCGGTGATGGTCAGGTGCGGGAACAGTTCGAAATGCTGGAACACCATGCCGACGCGCGAGCGCAGTTTCGGCAGGTTGGTCTTGGAGTCGGCAATCGAGGTGCCGTCGACGACGATGTCGCCTTTCTGGAACGGCTCCAGCGCGTTGACGCACTTGATCAGGGTCGACTTGCCGGAACCCGACGGGCCGCAGACCACGATCACTTCGCCTTTCTCGACCTCGGTGCTGCAATCAGTCAGCACCTGGAAGTCCCCATACCACTTGTTGATGTTTTTGATAGAGATCATACGGCGAACCTTTTTTGCAGACGCTTGACCAGCAGCGAGGCGGAAAAGCTGATGATGAAGTAGACGACACCGGCGAAGATCAGGAACTCGTTGGAACGACCGATGATGTCGCCGCTGGAGCGGGCGGAGTTGAGGAAATCCACCAGGCCCACGGTGTAGACCAGCGAGGTGTCCTGGAACAGGATGATCGACTGTTGCAGCAGCAACGGAGTCATCTTGCGGAACGCCTGGGGCAGGATGATCAGACGCATGGTCTGGCCATAGGTCATGCCCATCGCCTGCGCGGCGGCCATCTGGCCTTTGGGGATCGACTGCACGCCGGCCCGGACGATTTCACAGAAGTACGCGGCTTCGAACATCATGAAGGCCACGACGCAGGAGGTGAACGCGCCGATCGGGGTGTCTTCGCCGGTGATCCAGCGCAGCACGAACGGTACCGCCAGGTAGAACCAGGTGATCACCAGCAGCAGCGGGATCGAGCGGAAGTAGTTCACATAGGCGCCGGCCACGCGTGACAGCAGTTTGCTGGACGACAGGCGCATCAGCGCGAGGAGGGTCCCCAGCACGATGCCGCCGACCACGCCCATGACCATCAACTGCAGGGTCATGACCATGCCGTTCCACAGGCCCGGGATCGCGGGGATGATGCCGCTGAAATCGAAGTCCATTATTTACCCCCCACGGAGATCAGGCCGGGCACTGCGACTTTCTTCTCGACCAGGCGCATCAGCAGCATCAGGCTCATGTTCAGGGTGAAGTAGATCAGCGTGGCCAGGGTGAAGGCTTCAAACAGGTTGGCCGAAAATTCGGCGGTCTGTTTGGTTTGCGCCAGCAGTTCCATCAGGCCGATCAGGGACGCCACGGAGGAGTTCTTGAAGACGTTGAGGAATTCCGAGGTCAGCGGCGGAATGATGATGCGGTAGGCCTGGGGCAGCAGCACGTTCCAGTAGATCTGCGGCAGCTTGAAACCCATGGCGCGAGCGGCAGATTCCTGGCCGCGTGGCAGCGCCTGGATGCCGGTACGCACTTGTTCACAGACGCGAGCGGCAGTGAACAGGCCCAGGCACACGACGACGCTCAGGTAGGCCGAGGTGGTCGGGTTCAGATCCTGTTTGTACCAGTCCTGCAGGTTTTGCGGCAGCAGATCGGGTACCAGGAAGTACCAGATGAACAGCTGAACCAGCAGCGGCACGTTGCGAAACAGTTCCACGTAGCAGGTCGCGATGCCCGATACGAGGCGGCTCGGCACGGTGCGCATGACCCCCAGAATGGAGCCCAGCAGCAAGGCGATGATCCATGCCACGACGGCGATGGCAATGGTCCAGCCCAGACCGGAAATGAACCAGTCGAGATAAGTCTCGCTGCCCACGCCGGTGGACTTGAAGAACACGCCCCAGTCCCAGTTGTAATTCATTAGGGTCTCCCCTCGAAATCGATCGATGTACAAGCACCCGCTTGGGGAAGATCCTTTCCCGTCCGACGTTGAACGCCGGGCACACGCGATCGGCTCGGAAACCGCCAGGTCGAGTGTTCCACAGTAAAGCCAGCAGGTAGTAACAGACGCCTGAGGGAGGGTGGCTCCCTCAGGCGATAAGGTTAGTCAGGAATCAGATTTTTACGTCAGGCGCCGGCTTGTCGCTCGGGTTGGCGATCAGCTCTTTGACCTTGTCGCTCATCGGGAAGTTGAGGTTCAGGCCTTTCGGTGGGATCGGGCTCTCGAACCACTTGCTGTAGATCTTGTTGATCTCGCCGGACTTGTACAGGCCAACGATGGCGTCATCGACAGCTTTCTTGAAGGCCGGGTCGTCTTTGCGAACCATGCACGCATAGGCTTCGAAGGACTGCGGCGTACCGGTGATGACCCAGTCGTCCGGCTTCTTGGCCTTGGCTTCTTCGCCAGCCAGCAGGGCGTCGTCCATCATGAAGGCAACGGCGCGGCCGCTTTCCAGCATCTGGAAGGACTCACCGTGGTCCTTGGCGGAGATAATGTTCATGCCCATCTGCTTGTCGGCGTTCATCGCTTTGATGATGCGCTCGGACGTGGTGCCCGCGGTGGTCACGACGTTTTTGCCTTTGAGGTCGGCAAAGTCCTTGTAGGACGGGTTGCCATCCTTGTCTTTCTTGACCAGCAGACGGGTGCCGATTTCGAAGATGTTGACGGTGAAGTCGACTTGCTGGGCGCGTTCGGCGTTGTTGGTGGTGGAGCCGCACTCGATATCCGCGGTGCCGTTCTGGATCAGCGGGATACGGGTTTGCGAGGTCACCAGGTTGTACTTGACCTTCAGGTCTGGCTTGTTCAGGTCTTTTTTCAGGGCTTCAACGATGGCCACTTGAATGTCGTGGGAGTAGCCCACGGGTTTGCCGGAAGCATCCGCGATGTAGGAAAACGGGATGGAGCTGTCGCGGTGAGCGAGCGTGATGGTGCCGGAATCGTTGATTTTCTTCAGGGTGCCGGTGAGTTCGGCGGCGAAAACTGGTGTGCTGATCAGAGCGGCAGCAATGGCTGCGCCCAGGATATGGGGAACGATGCGCATCAAATTTTCCTCGAATTGTTTTTTTTATGGAGCCAGTTCGTCGGCCCTTTTGTGCTTCGAATGCCTGACGGCTCCTGAAGTGTTGGCACGGCAGGCATTCGTCGAGAGAGTGTAGAGCATGAGTCGTGCCAGACCAGTTGTAGAAGTTTAACTGTTTGATTTTTAAGGGTATTAAAGTTTTGTGTCGATGTTTTTGGCTGAAACTGATCCGGTTATCCGAATTGACCGGGAGGTCGCGTTCGGAAAACCGAACGTAGTTCAGTGAGAACCGATGCCCTGTAGGAGTGAGCCTGCTCGCGATCACGGTCGAACGGTCAAACGGAGGGTGCCTGATGCACTGCTATCGCGAGCAGGCTCACTCCTACAGGGAGCATGTACGCCCCATAAAAAAAGCCCCTGAATCGTGAGATTCAGGGGCTTCGTTTTAAGCGATGTTCAAATCAGGCCGCTTCAATCTTGCGATTCTGCTCGACCTTGCCCAGGTAAGCCGCCAGCTTCTCCTGCTCGACCGGGGTGGTGAACAGGCCCAGTTTGCTGCGACGCCAGAGGATGTCGTGGGCAGTGGTGGCCCATTCTTCGCTGCACAGGTAATCGACTTCACGGGTGTAGAGCCCGCCGCCGATGTGCTCGCCCATGTCTGCCAGGGTTTCCACGCCTTCGAGCATGCGCCAGGTGCGGCTGCCGTAGGTGGTGGCCCAGCGGCGGGCGATTTCGCTCGGCACGAAGTCGAACTTGTCGCGGATCTGCGCGCTCAAGGCCTGCGGGGTGGTCATGTCTTCGCCGCCGGGCAGGGTGGCGGTTGCCGTCCAGCTCGGGCGCATCTGGGTGAAGAATGGCAGCAGTTGCGCCATCGCCGATTCAGCCAGTTTGCGGTAAGTGGTCAGTTTGCCGCCGAACACCGACAGCAGCGGTGCCTCTTCGCCGCCACCGGACAACGCCAGGGTGTAATCGCGGGTCACGGCCGAAGGGTTGTCGGATTCGTCATTGCACAGCGGACGCACGCCCGAGTAGCTGTGCTGGATGTCGTCGCGGCTGATCTGCTTGTTGAAGTGGGCATTGACCACTTTGAGCAGGTAATCGGTTTCGCCGTCGGTGATCGCCACTTTGGCCGGGTCGCCGGTGTATTCGCGGTCAGTGGTGCCGATCAGGGTGAAGTGATTCAGGTACGGAATAGTGAAAACGATGCGCTGATCTTCGTTTTGCAGGATGTGCGCGTGTTCACCTTCGTACAGTTTCGGCACGATGATGTGGCTGCCCTGGATCAGGCGGATGCCGTACGGCGATTCCATCTTCAGGTCGTCACGGATGAACTTGGCGACCCACGGGCCGGCCGCGTTCACCAGCGCTTTGGCGGTGATCGAAAACAGGCTGCCGTCGGCACGTTCCAGGTTCAGGTGCCACAGGCCCTTGGCGCGGCGAGCACTGACGCAACGGGTCTGGGTGTGTACATGGGCGCCTTGTTCCCGGGCGGCCATGGCGTTCAGGACCACGAGACGGGCGTCATCGACCCAGCAATCGGAGTATTCGAAGCCTTTGGTGATTTCGCTTTTCAGCGCGCTGTCGGCACCGAACTTCAGGCTTTTCGAGCCCGGCAGTTTTTCGCGCTTGCCGAGGTTGTCATACAGGAACAGCCCGGCGCGGATCATCCACGCCGGACGCAGGTGCGGACGGTGTGGCAGCACGAAGCGCATCGGCTTGACGATGTGCGGCGCCTTGGCCAGCAGCACTTCGCGCTCGGCCAGCGCTTCACGCACCAGACGGAATTCGTAATGTTCAAGGTAGCGCAGGCCACCGTGGATCAGCTTGCTGCTGGCCGACGAGGTATGGCTGGCCAGGTCATCCTTTTCGCAAAGGAACACCGAGAGACCGCGACCGGCGGCATCCGCTGCGATCCCCACGCCATTGATCCCGCCGCCAATTACGGCAACGTCGTAGATCTCGGAGATAGGGGGCGTACGCAAGGTAGATGTGGACATCGGCTGGCCTCGGGCTCTTTTGATTTTCTGTCTTGGAAATCGAACATTAATGTTCATTTGCGAAAATGGTAGCCCATAAAGACGCGCACAGCCAGTCAACTTCGATTGAAAAAACTCATCGAAGGGAAGTTAAAAGAAAATTTCCGAACATGTTTAGGCGGGGGGATGCTTTTTGTGGCGAGGGAGCTTGCTCCCGCTCGGCGGCGCAGCCGTCGTGAATCCGGTGCGCAAGGCGTGGCTGGATGAATTAGGTTGGATGGTTTTGGGGCCGCTTCGCAGCCCAGCGGGAGCAAGCTCCCTCGCCACAGGGGAGCTGCGCCAAGTAGGGTTTAAACGACTTCCAGGCGAATCTTGTGCTGACTCAACAACTGCGCCAACGCCGGCACCGGCTGCTGGTCGGTGACCAGGCAATCGATCAGGCTGATCGGGCCGAGGCGGATCATCGCATTGCGCCCGAATTTGCTTGAGTCGGCTGCCAGGATCACCTGCCGTGCATTGGCGATGATCGCCTGGGAGACGCGCACTTCCTGATAGTCGAAGTCGAGCAGGCTGCCGTCTTCGTCGATACCGCTGATGCCCACCAGTGCAAAATCCACCTTGAACTGATTGATGAAGTCCACGCTCGCCTGACCCACCACGCCGCCGTCACGGCGCACATTGCCGCCGGTCAGCAGCACATCGAAATCATCCTTGGCGCTGAGCATCGAGGCGACGTGCAGGTTGTTGGTGATGATCTTCAGGTGATTGTGGTTGAGCAGGGCGCGGGCGATGGATTCGGTGGTGGTGCCGATGTTGATGAACAGCGAGGCATGATCGGGGATCTGCGCGGCGATGGCTTCACCGATGCGTTGTTTTTCGTCGCGCATCTGGTCGGCGCGCATCGCATAGGCAGTGTTTTCGACGCTGGAATCGTAGGCCGCGCCGCCATGGTAGCGACGCAACAGATTGGCCTCCGCGAGCTGATTGATGTCGCGGCGGATGGTTTGCGGGGTAACAACGAACAGCGTGGCCATTTCCTCGATGCTCACATAGCCGCGTTCGCGGACCAGCTCGAGGATTTGCTGCTGACGGGGAGGCAGATTCATGGGGCTTCCTTTGGGCTGCCGTGCAAAATTTGCCCATGATGCCGCAGGAATCTCCTCCCTACCAGTTAGATGCCTATCTGGATCTGAAGGTTGGCTTATTCAGCGTCTTCACGTGCCCAGTCACGGGTACGGCTGACGGCTTTTTTCCAGCCTTTGTACAGCTTCTCTTTCTCCACTTCATCCAGGCTCGGTTCGAACTCACGCTCGATCACAGCCTTGCCGCGCAGTTCGTCCAGGCTGCCCCAGAAACCGCACGCCAGACCGGCCAGGTATGCTGCACCGAGTGCCGTGGTTTCGCGCATTTGCGGGCGCTCGACCTGCGTACCGAGGATGTCGGCCTGGAATTGCATCAGGAAGTTGTTCGCCACCGCGCCGCCGTCCACACGCAGGGCCTTGAGGCGTTCGCCGGAGTCCTGTTGCATGGCGTCGAGAACGTCGCGGGTCTGGTAGGCGATCGATTCCAGGGCGGCACGGATGATGTGATCCACGCGCACGCCGCGGGTCAGGCCGAACAGCGCGCCACGGGCATAAGGGTCCCAGTACGGAGCGCCCAGGCCGGTGAACGCCGGCACCAGGTACACGCCGTTGCTGTCCTTCACTTTATTGGCGAAGTATTCGGTGTCGTGGGCGTCGTTGATGATCTTCAGTTCATCGCGCAGCCACTGCACGGTCGAACCGCCGTTGAACACCGCGCCTTCCAGGGCGTAAGCCACTTCGCCACGCGGGCCGCAAGCGATGGTGGTGAGCATGCCGTGCTGGGATTTCACCGCTTTGTCGCCGGTGTTCATCAGCAGGAAGCAACCGGTGCCGTAGGTGTTTTTCGCCTGGCCCGGCTCGACGCACATCTGGCCGAACAGTGCCGCTTGCTGGTCACCGGCGATACCGCCGATGGCGATGCCGCTCTTGGTGCGGCCGTAGATTTCCGAAGAAGCCTTCACTTCCGGGAGCATCTCGCGCGGGATGTCGAGAATTTCCAGCATCTTCGAGTCCCACTCCAGCGAGTGGATGTTGAAGAGCATGGTGCGCGAGGCGTTGGTGTAGTCGGTGACGTGCACCTTGCCGCCGGTGAATTTCCAGATCAGCCAGCTATCGACGGTGCCGAACAACAGTTCGCCGTTGCGCGCACGTTCGCGGCTGCCTTCGACGTTGTCGAGGATCCACTTCAGCTTGGTGCCGGAGAAGTACGGATCGGTGACCAGGCCGGTGTTGTCGCGGATGTAGTCTTCGTGGCCATCGCGCTTGAGCTGCTGGCAGATCTCGGTGCTGCGGCGGCACTGCCAGACGATGGCGTTGTACACCGGACGACCGGTGGTCTTGTCCCAGACCACGGTGGTTTCACGCTGGTTGGTGATGCCGATGGCCGCCACCTGGTCGTGATGCAGACCGGCCTGGGCCAGTGCTTCAACCATCACTGCGCTCTGGGTGGCGAAGATTTCCATCGGGTCGTGTTCGACCCAGCCGGCTTGCGGGTAGTGCTGAGCGAATTCGCGCTGGGCGGTGCAGACCACGTTCGCGTCGCGGTCGAAAATGATCGCGCGGGAGCTGGTCGTACCCTGATCGAGGGCAATGATGTAGTTCTTATTCTGAATGTCGGTCATGTCGATTGCCTTGGACGAAATAAGGGAGAGTGGGCCGGGGCGCGGGCTCTATATGGGCAGGAACCCGCGCCGACTGTTTCAAGAAGTTCTTGGTTTGCCGTCAATGGCCGGTTCTGCATCCTTTGTAGCAGGTGTGGCGCCGGTCAGGTGACGGGCGATGAGCCCGCGATACCCGGCAGCGCCGAGGCAGGCACCGACAATCGGTGCAAAAATCGGAATCAGGAAGTACGGAATATCGCGACCGCCAGTGAACGAAATTTCACCCCAGCCAGCGAAGAAAGTCATCAGTTTCGGACCGAAGTCACGGGCCGGGTTCATCGCGAAACCGGTCAGCGGGCCCATCGAGCTGCCGATCACCGCGATCAGCAAACCGATCAGCAGCGGCGCCAGCGGGCCTTTCGGCAGGCCGTTGTTGTCGTCGGTCAGGGACATGATCACGCCCATCAGAATCGCGGTGATGATCACCTCGACCAGGAACGCCTGGGCGGTGGACAGCACCGGGTTCGGGAAGGTCGAGAACACCGACGCCAGTTCAAGGCTTGCCGCCGTGCCACGCACCATGTGGTGGGTTTGTTCGTAATCGAAGAACAGATTGCTGTACAGCGTGTAAACCAACAGCGCGCCGCAGAATGCACCGGCGATCTGCGACAGAATGTAGAACGGCAGTTTGCGCTTTTCGAAGTCAGCGAAAATGCTCAGGGCGATACTCACGGCGGGATTCAAGTGCGCGCCGGAGACGCCGGCGGTCAGGTAGATCGCCATGCTCACGCCGACGCCCCAGATGATGCTGATTTCCCACAGGCCAAAGCTGGCGCCCGCGACCTTGAGCGCGGCGACACAACCGGTGCCGAAAAAGATCAGCAGTGCAGTACCCAGAAACTCGGCCATGCATTGGCTCGATAGCGATGGTTGCTGTAAAGCAGTTGTCATTGAAAACCTCGATTTTTGTTGTTGTCTGGCGCGTTTGCCGACAGGGCAAGGCGCGATTTTCACCGAGGCAGGATCCCCATCCTGTTCCCGGTTTACTGCTGGGTGCTGCGGTGACCATAATTCTTACATTATTCAGATTCGAAAAAATATAGACAAGAAACAAACCTGTCAAAGGTCGAAAGTGAACCATCGGTCACAATTCAACTATCAGCTTGCTGAATGATCCTGCGGGTGACTGCGGCGATAGTTCGGCGTTTCGCCTGCAAAGCCCGGAAAACGGGGCTTGCGCTAGAGCCTTTTGCCAAGTGATGGCCTAGAATCCGGGGCAGGATTTTTCTGTTGATGCTGAGCCTGGAGCTGCCATGACCCCTGCGTTGGACTTGTTGAAAAAAGTTCGTGCCGAACATCGCGTGCACAGTTACGAACATGATCCCAAGGCGGCCTCCTACGGGCTGGAGGCCGCGGAAAAACTGGCACTGGCGCCTGCGCAGGTGTTCAAGACGCTGCTGGCGGCCAGCGAAAAAGGCGAATTGTTGGTGGCTGTGGTGCCGGTCGTCGGAAGCCTTGACCTCAAGGGCCTGGCACACGCGGCAGGTGTGAAGAAAGTCGAAATGGCTGACCCGGCCGCTGCACAACGTTCAACTGGTTACCTGCTGGGCGGCATCAGCCCGCTGGGGCAGAAGAAGCGCCTGCGCACCTTCATTGATCACTCGGCTCAGGGCTTTACGACCATTTATGTCAGTGCCGGCCGCCGCGGTCTGGAAGTCGAACTGGCGCCGGCAGTGCTGGCCGAACATACCCAAGGCAAATTCGCCGACATCGGTCGCGCCTGACGCTGCACGCTGTATGAAGAAAATGGCTCGGTTCTGTCACTGGTGCTCAGCGCCGTGTGGCCGCATGCTCTGCCGACTGACTCAGGGAGAAGGTTATGCAGCTCGAGTTTCATCAGGTCGACGCGTTCAGTGATCGGCCATTCAGTGGCAATCCGGCGATGGTTTATCGACTGGACGCATGGCTCGCGGATGAGTTGATGCAGAAGATCGCCGCCGAGCACAATCTGGCGGAAACCGCCTTCGTGGTGCGCGAAGGCGCGGCGTGGCACATTCGCTGGTTCACCCCGACCACCGAAGTGCCGCTGTGCGGGCATGCGACGCTGGCCAGCGCCTACGTGTTGTTCGAAATCTATAAGGAAAACGCCGAGCGTCTGGACTTCGTCTGCAAGTCCGGGCCGCTGAGCGTCAGTCGCGAGGGTGATCGTCTGTGGCTGGATTTCCCGTCAATCGTGCCGTCAGAGATTGGCGTGACGCTGGATGTCGAGCGCGCGCTGGGCGTCGAGGCGGTGGATGTGCTCGGTTCCAACGAGCTGTTTGTGGTGCTGGAGTCGGAGCAAGCGGTGCTCGACTGCAAACCGGACATGGTCGCGCTGGCGAAACTGCCGTGGCTCGGCGCCATCGTGACGGCGCGCGGTAATCAGCATGATTTCGTCTCGCGCTATTTCGCCCCGGCGATTGGCATCAATGAAGACCCGGTCACCGGTTCTACGCATTGCAGCCTGATCCCGTATTGGTCGAAACGTCTGGGCAAATCCAGTTTGACTGCGTGCCAGCGTTCGGCGCGGGGCGGGGAGTTGTTCTGCCGGCTGGAAGGTGAGCGGGTGAAGATTGGCGGGAACGCCACGCTGGTTGCCAGCGGTAGGTTGTTGCTAGCTTAAAGTCAAAAGATCGCAGCCTGCGGCAGCTCCTACATTGATTCCTGTAGGAGCTGCCGCAGGCTGCGATCTTTTGATCTTAGAGGGCGGTGCTGAAGCGACGGACGCCGTTTTCCACCGCCGGGATTTGCGCAGCGGTGCTGCCCGAAGCCTGGAACAATACGAGGTGTTCAGCGGCAACGCGAATGCCCACCTCCGCCCCCACCTGATGATCAGCATGACTGGGGAAGATCGATTCCAGCTGCGCACCCGTCGGCAACTGCAGGCGATACAGGGTTGACGCGCCAAGGAAGGTCTTGCCGACGATCCGGGCTTTCAATGCACTGTCTGGCGCATAAACGATGTCATCCGGACGCAGCAACACGTCCACCGCACCGCCCACCGGCCAGGTGTAGGCCCGGTTGCCGCGCAGTTCGCCGAGTTCGGTCTGCACCGATTCCGGGCTGCCGAGCTGGCCGCGAATGAAATAGCCCTGACCAATAAAACTGGCGACAAATGGCGTCGCCGGCTCGTGGTAGAGGTTGTAGGGCGTGTCCCACTGCTCCAGCCGGCCTTCCTTGAACACGCCAACGTGATCACTCACGGCGAAGGCTTCTTCCTGGTCGTGGGTCACCAGAATCGCACTGGTGCCACGGGCCTTGAGGATGTCGCGCACTTCGTGGCTGAGCTTGCGGCGCAACTCGCCGTCGAGGTTGGAGAACGGCTCGTCGAGCAGCAGCAATTGCGGCTCTGGTGCCAAAGCGCGGGCGAGGGCGACACGCTGTTGCTGGCCGCCGGACAACTCGTGCGGGAAACGCTTGCCGAGGTTCTTCAGGTTGACCAGTTCCAGCAGTTCTTCGGTAACCCGCTCTTTGTGCGGATGCTTGCGGATACCGAAGGCGATGTTGTCCGCGACGCTCAGGTGCGGGAACAGCGCGTAATCCTGGAACACCATGCCGATCCGGCGTTTCTCCGGGGCCAGGGTGAAGCCGGCGCTGGAAATGGTCTCGCCGCCGAGGGTGATTTCCCCTTCGTGCACCGGTTCGAAACCGGCAATGGCGCGCAGGGTGGTGGTCTTGCCGCAGCCGGAAGAACCGAGCAGGCAGCCGATGTCACCGGCGTTGAGGTGCAGATTGAGGTTCTGCACCACACGTTGATCTTGGTAGCCGCAAGCGAGGTTGCGCAGGTTCAGCAGTAATTCATGGCTCATGCGTGGTGATATGCCGGTTCGACGAGGAACTCGAGCAGGGCCTTCTGTGCGTGGAGACGGTTTTCTGCCTGATCCCAGGCGACGGAGCGCGGGTCATCGAGCAGGTCGAGGCTGATTTCTTCGCCGCGGTGGGCAGGCAGGCAATGCATGAACAGCACGTCTTCCGCCGCCAGGTCGAGCAGGGCGCGATTCACCTGGAATGGCGCGAACAGCTTCAGGCGCTTGGCAGTCTCTTCTTCCTGGCCCATCGAGGTCCAGACGTCGGTGCTGACCAGATGCGCGCCGCGCACGGCGTCCTGCGGATCGCGGACGATGGCCACACGATCGGCGGCCTTGGCCACGAATTCAGGATTCGGCTCGTAACCTTCCGGGCAGGCAACGCGCAACTGGAAGTCGAACTGGATCGCCGCTTCTATATAGCTGTTGCACATGTTGTTGCCGTCGCCGATCCAGGCCACGGTCTTGCCCTGGATCGAGCCACGGTGCTCAAGGAAAGTTTGCATGTCGGCCAGCAACTGGCACGGGTGCAGGTCATCGGACAGGCCGTTGATCACGGGCACGCGCGAGTTGGCGGCGAATTCGGTCAGGGTGCTGTGGGCAAAGGTACGGATCATCACCGCATCGAGCATGCTCGACATGACAATGGCGCAGTCGCCGATCGGCTCGCCACGACCCAGCTGGGTGTCACGGGGCGACAGGAAGATTGCCTGGCCACCGAGCTGGATCATGCCGGCCTCGAAAGAGATCCGGGTACGGGTCGAGGATTTCTCGAAGATCATCCCCAGGACGCGGTTTTTCAGAGGCTCGAACAGTACGCCGCGGTTACGCAGGTCCTTGAGCTCAACGCCTCGATGGATCACGCTGACCAGCTCTTCGGGCGTGCAATCCATCAGGGAGAGAAAGTGCCTTGCGCTCATCATTGACTACCTTTTTGCTACAAACCGCAGATGCTCAAAGCCTTGTTTAACGGAACAACGGGCGAGACCTGCGGCGTAAGCCGCACGGGGCGACGAAATAGGGGGAGGCGCGATATTGACACTAAATGTCGCGTTTTTCCAATAGGCTACGGTTTTTGCAGAATTCGCAGAGCGAACCGCCGGTGGCAGTCACGCAGTTGAAGCCGGGTTCAGGGCAGCAGCGAGCCTCTTTGTACACTGGCCCCGGCGGGCTTGGCAATCCGGCGTGGCGGGCAGAGTGGCACTCGGGTCGCTTCGAGACTGTGCGGTTGCGGTTTCGCTTGGTCGGATGCGCAGGCTGAAACATTTGCTAAAGCAAAGTGCTGGGTTATAAATAAGTTTCGAGCGACGCAGGAAGCCTCCGCATGGAATCGAAAGAAAAACTGTTAATGGAATTGCTGGGCCACACGGCTCGCTCACTGACTCATCTCACCGCGTCGGTGACTTCGATGTCCTTCGAGTTGCTGCGTAGCGAAGACGACGTGGTCAAGACCGCCGGCCGCCACATGATCGATCGCATGGCGACCATCAGTGCCGGGCTCGATGAACACTGGCGACTGATCGGCGAACTCACCGGCGTGCACGTCGCCCACGAGCAGATCGAAACCATTCAGGAAATCCAGCTGCAGCCACCGCCGCAGTTGCCGTCCAACTGAACGTGGCGGGCTATCGGCTCGCCTGATAACCGTCGATTCACAAGACGAACGTCGCTGGCATCGTTCCCGTGCACGGGCCATAGTTTTGTTCCCGCAGGCATCACCGTTGCCTGCCCAGAACAAGACAGAGACTGGCCATGACCAAGACTCTCCACCACCGTGCCTGCCACTTGTGCGAAGCCATCTGCGGCCTGACCATCGAAACCACTGAAACCGATGGCAATGTCGCGATCACCTCGATCAAGGGCGATGCCCTCGATACGTTCAGCCGTGGACACATCTGTCCCAAGGCCGTGGCTCTGCAAGACATCCAGAATGATCCCGACCGCCTGCGCCAGCCGATGCGCCGAGTTGGCAGTGAATGGCTGCCGATCGCGTGGGACGAGGCCTTTGCGCTGGTGGCCGAGCGTCTGGCGGCGATCCAGGAGCGTCACGGGCAGAACGCGGTGGCGGTCTATCAGGGCAACCCGAGCGTGCACAATTACGGGCTGATGACCCACAGTAACTACTTCCTCGGCCTGTTGAAGACGCGCAATCGCTACTCCGCGACCTCGGTCGATCAGTTGCCCCATCACTTGAGCAGTTACCTGATGTACGGCCACGGCTTGTTACTGCCGATTCCGGACATCGATCACACCAATTTCATGCTGATTCTGGGCGGTAATCCGCTGGCGTCCAACGGCAGCATCATGACCGTGCCCGATGTCGAGAAACGCCTGAAGGCGATTCAGGCGCGCGGCGGCAAAGTGGTGGTGGTCGATCCACGTCGCAGCGAAACCGCGGCCATCGCCGATCAGCACTTGTTCGTGCGCCCGGGCGGCGACGCGGCGCTGCTGTTCGGATTGCTCAATACGCTGTTCAGTGAAGGCCTGACGCGTGGCAGTCACTTGCCGGTCGAAGGCCTCGATGAGGTGCGCGCGGCGGTGGCGACGTTTACCGCCGAGGCCATGAGTCCATTGTGCGCCGTGCCAGCCGAGCAGATCCGCCAACTGGCGCGGGATTTCGCCGCAGCGCCGAGCGCGGTGTGCTACGGACGCATGGGCGTTTCCACCCAGGCGTTCGGCACCTTGTGCCACTGGCTGGTGCAGTTGATCAACCTGGTCACCGGCAACCTCGATCGGGTTGGCGGTGCGTTGTGCACCGAGCCGGCGGTGGATCTGGTGGCATCGACCTCGGGCGGGCATTTCAACAAGTGGCAGAGCCGGGTGTCCGGGCGCCCCGAGTACGGCGGCGAGCTGCCGGTGTCGGCGCTGGCCGAGGAGATGCTCACCGAAGGCGAAGGGCAGATTCGCGCATTGATCACCGTGGCCGGTAACCCTGTGCTGTCGACGCCGAACGGACGGCAACTGGAGCAAGCGCTGGACGGGCTGGAATTCATGGTCAGCATCGACCTGTACATCAACGAAACCACGCGTTACGCCGACCTGATCCTGCCGTCGACTTCGGCGCTGGAAAACGATCACTACGACACCACATTCAATCTGTTCGCGGTGCGCAACGTCACCCGCTTCAATCGGGCGATACTCGCCAAGCCCGAAGGCGCGTTGCACGACTGGGAGATCTTCGTCGGCCTGGCCAAGGCCTTTGCCGAAAAGACCGGCAAGGAACTGAAACCGACGATGCCGCCCTCGAAGATGATCGACATGGGCCTGCGCATGGGCCTGTACGGGGATGCGTCCGAGCAGAAACTCTCGTTGGCGACGCTGTTCGATCATCCGCATGGCATTGACCTGGGCGCGTTGCAGCCCAATCTGGCATCGCGCCTGAAAACGCCGAATCTGCATGTGCAGGCCGCGCCGCCAGAGATCCTCGCGGACCTCGCACGCTTCGCGGCACTGCAGGCGCCCGCCGCCGATGAGCTGCTGATGATTGGCCGCCGGCATGTGCGCAGCAACAATTCCTGGATGCACAACTACCATCGGCTGGTGAAGGGCAAGCCACGGCATCAATTGCTGATGCACCCGGATGACCTCGCCAGTCGCGGGCTCAGCGATGGGCAACGGGTGCGCGTCAGTTCGCGGGTCGGGCAGATTGAAGTCGAGGTGCTTGGCAGTCTGGACATGATGAAGGGCGTGGTCAGCCTGCCGCACGGTTGGGGGCATGCGCGGCCGGGGGTGCAGATGACGATTGCCAGCGGCCAGCCGGGGTCGAGTGCCAACGACCTGACCGATGAATGCCAGCTCGACGAGTTGTCGGGCAATGCGGCGCTCAATGGCGTACCGGTGACGGTGGCGGCGGCTTGAGCATGTCTGTCGGGGAGACCGAGCAGCGCGCTCGGGATTCCGTTACAATGCGCCACCGTGCCGACCCATGAGTCGGAAAGTTCAGCCGAGGTGCTCCATGGATATCATCGAAACGATTAAAGAGCAGATTGCCAACAACACCATTCTGCTTTACATGAAAGGCTCGCCGAATGCCCCGCAGTGTGGCTTCTCCGCGAAAGCTGCGCAGGCTGTGATGGCGTGTGGCGAAAAGTTTGCGTACGTGGACATCCTGCAGAACCCGGAAATCCGCGCCAACCTGCCGAAGTACGCCAACTGGCCGACTTTCCCGCAACTGTGGGTCGGCGGTGAGCTGGTCGGCGGCAGCGATATCATGACCGAGATGGCAGCAGACGGTTCGCTGCAAAGCACCATCAAGGCGGCTGTCGAAGCGGCTGCTGCGAACAAGTCCGAAGCCTGATCCCGGCTTTGGGGGCGGGCTTGCTCGCTCCCTCAGGGATTTCAGCCTTGATTGAAATCCGGGCAATAAAAAGCCCCGCGCCTCGAAAGAGGGCGGGGCTTTTTAGTGTCTCGGGTTCAGCGGGCGCTAACTTACTCTTCGCCCATCTGCGATTGCAGATAGTTTTCAAGACCGACTTTATCGATCAGGCCCAGTTGGGTTTCCAGCCAGTCGATATGTTCTTCTTCGGATTCAAGAATGTCTTCGAGCAGTTCACGGCTGCCGAAATCGCCCACCGATTCGCAATGCGCGATGGCGGCTTTCAGGTCAGCGTGACCGGTCTTCTCGATGCGCAGGTCGCATTCCAGCATTTCCCGCGTGTGCTCGCCGATGTGCAGCTTGCCCAGGTCCTGCACGTTCGGCAGGCCTTCGAGGAACAGGATGCGCTTGATCAGCTTGTCCGCGTGTTTCATCTCGTCGATGGACTCGTGGTACTCGTGCTTGCCCAGCTTGTTCAGGCCCCAATCTTCATACATGCGGGCATGCAGGAAGTACTGATTGATCGCGACCAGTTCATTGGCAAGGATCTTGTTGAGATGCTGGATGACTGTAATGTCGCCTTTCATGATGGGTGTCCTGCCCTGTAATAGCTGTATATAAGGCGGAGTTTGAGCTTGGTACTTATAAGTGTCAAACCTAAGTTATTGAATAATAAATGAAATTAAATCTGAATAAGAATGTTTGTGTTCCGCGTCTAGCGCCTAAGCGCTTGATTTGCAGGCATAAAAAAACCGGACATATGTCCGGTTTTTTGAAATAGGGGGGGATTACGCCGCTGTAAATTCTACAGGGTAGGGGATCGCAGCCTGAGCGGTTTGCAGCTTGGTCAGGGTTTCGCGAACCACTTCCTTGGCAAGGCACGCACATTTGCCGCATTGGCTGGCGACGCCGGTGGCCTGGCGAACTTCTTTATAGCTGCAGCAACCTTCATAGATCGCTTCGCGGATCTGTCCGTCGGTGACGCCAGTGCAGAGACAAACATACATAAGTGAGAACCGTCGCTGGTTGTGACTCAATTGCGATGGATCTTAATGTTAACGAGAATGATTGTCAAAGTGCTTTCTGAATGGTTTTCGATCGAAACGCGGGTCACTGACGAACGGTGGTTAATGGCGATTTGCCTGGCCCCGAAAATGCTGGTCCGTTATCCGCCTTGGGCAAAAACCGTTAAGGACAGGCGAAAAACGCAGTGTATGATGGTCGGCCCTTGCGAAGAGGGTTCGTGTCACAGGGCTGTCGCCTGAGGGTGGCAGGCTGGCCCGGACCCTGAACTTCAAGTTATTCACCAGGAGATATCCATGAGCGTACTCGTAGGCAAACAAGCCCCTGACTTCACCGTCCCGGCCGTACTCGGCAATGGCGAGATCGTTGACAGCTTCACCCTGTCCTCGGCCATCAAAGGCAAATACGGCCTGGTGTTCTTCTACCCACTGGACTTCACCTTCGTCTGCCCGTCCGAGCTGATCGCTCTGGACAACCGCATGGCCGACTTCAAGGCGCGTAACGTGGAAGTGGTCGCCGTGTCGATCGACTCGCACTTCACCCACAACGCCTGGCGCAACACCCCGGTCAACAACGGCGGCATCGGCCAGGTGAAATACACCATGGCTGCCGACATGAAGCACGAAATCGCCAAGGCCTACGACGTTGAGTCCGAAGGCGGCGTGGCTTTCCGTGGCGCGTTCCTGATCGACGACAAGGGCGTTGTCCGCTCGCAGATCATCAACGACCTGCCGCTGGGCCGTAACATGGAAGAGCTGATCCGTCTGGTCGACGCTCTGCAATTCCACGAAGAGCACGGCGAAGTCTGCCCTGCCAACTGGAAGAAAGGCGACAAAGGCATGAACGCTTCGCCAGAAGGCGTTGCGGCTTACCTGACCGAGAACGCTGCTGCCTTGTAAGGCGCAACGTCGAGGTACAAAAAAACCGGCTCTTGAGCCGGTTTTTTCATGCGCAGGATTTAATCCGACGACCATCAGTCGTCGAAGTCTTCCCAGCCGCCCATCTGTTTCCAGCGGTTGACGATGCCGCAGAACAGCTCGGCAGTCTTCTCGGTGTCGTAACGCGCCGAGTGCGCTTCACGGCCATCGAAGTCGATGTCGGCTGCCTGACAGGCTTTGGCCAGTACGGTTTGACCGTAAGCCAGGCCCGCCAGCGTCGCGGTGTCGAAGCTGGAGAACGGATGAAACGGGTTGCGTTTCATGTCCAGGCGCGCCACGGCGGCATTCAGGAAGCCGAGGTCGAAGCTGCTGTTGTGGCCGACCAGGATCGCCCGTTTGCAGCCGTTGGCCTTCAGCGCCTTGCGCACGCCGCGGAAGATGTCGGTCAGCGCGGTTTCTTCGCTGACGGCCATGCGCAGCGGGTGATCGAGCTTGATCCCGGTGAACTCCAGCGCCGCCGCTTCGATGTTGGCGCCTTCGAACGGCTCAACGCGGAAGAAGTAGGTGTGGTCCGGGTAAACGAAACCCTTTTCATCCATGGCGATGGTGGTCGCGGCAATCTCCAGCAGAGCGTCGGTGGCCGAATTGAAGCCACCGGTCTCTACGTCGACGACAACCGGCAGGTAACCGCGAAAACGCGCTGCCATTGGATGACGGGAACCGCCGCCGCCACCTTGACCGTCCAGTTCGTCGTCGAAATGGTCTTCACTCACGCGTGTTCCTCCAGCAGGCGCCAGCGCAGTTTTTCACCGGCGCGCAGCGGGATAACGTTCAGCTCGCCGAATGGCAGGCTGGTCGGGGCGGTCCATTCTTCGCGAACCAGGGTGATGCGATCGGTGTTGGCCGGCAGACCGTAGAAGCGCGGGCCGTTGAGGCTGGCAAACGCCTCGAGCTTGTCCAGCGCGTTGCGCTGTTCGAAGGCTTCGGCATACAGCTCGATGGCGGCGTACGCGGTGTAGCAGCCGGCGCAGCCGCAGGCGGCTTCCTTGGCGTGCTGGGCGTGCGGCGCCGAGTCGGTGCCGAGGAAGAACTTCGCGCTGCCGCTGGTGGCGGCGTCGAGCAGGGCTTCCTGATGGGTATTACGCTTGAGGATCGGCAGGCAATAGAAGTGCGGCCGGATCCCGCCCACCAGCATGTGGTTGCGGTTGTACAGCAGGTGATGCGCGGTGATGGTTGCGCCGACGTTGGCCGAAGCCTCGTTGACGAACTGCACGGCGTCGCCGGTGGTGATGTGTTCGAACACCACTTTGAGCGTCGGGAAACGCTCGACCACACGGCGCATGTGCTCATCGATGAAAATCTTTTCGCGGTCGAAGACGTCGACATCGCCACGGGTGACTTCGCCGTGGATCAGCAGCGGCATGCCGACTTCGGCCATGGCTTCCAGCGCCGGGAAGATCTTGTCGATGCTGGTCACCCCGGAATCGGAGTTGGTGGTGGCGCCGGCCGGGTACAGCTTGGCGGCGTGCACGAAACCGCTGGCCTTGGCCTCACGAATTTCTTCGGGCTGGGTGCGGTCGGTGAGGTACAGCACCATCAGCGGTTCGAAGCGACTGCCGGCCGGGCGGGCAGCGAGAATCCGCTGGCGATAGCCGTCGGCTTCGGCGGCGTTGCGCACCGGTGGTACCAGGTTGGGCATGATGATGGCGCGGCCAAAGGTGCGCGCAACATCGGCAACGGTATTGGTCAACACGGCACCATCGCGAAGATGAATGTGCCAGTCGTCGGGACGCAGCAGGGTCAGGCGGTCGGACATGAGGGGATTCCAGGCGGGTCAAACTGAGGGGAATGCTACCGGAAAAGACTCTTGCAGGCACTCGCTATCAAGTTTTGCAGGAACCTTCCGATATCCCGTAGGTATGCCGTAAACATAGTGTGAATCGGTCTTTGTGTTACAGAAGCCAATGGAGCCTCCCGTGCGCCAGCGATATTTAGCCTTGCTCAGTGTGTTTGCCAGCCTCCCCGCGATGGCGCTCACCTACCAGACACGTCTGGAGAACATTGAGTGGACGGTCGAGGGCGACAAGTTCGAGTGCCGCCTGACCCAGCCGATCACTGATTTCGGCTCGGGCCAGTTCGTGCGCAAGGCTGGCGAGCAGGCGATTTTTCGTCTGAACGCCTACAACGCCATGCTCGGCGGCGGTTCGGCGACCCTGCTTGCGGCGGCCGCGCCGTGGCAGCCGGGGCGCAACGACATTTACCTGGGCAGCGTCAGGATCGGCACCGGCAACGTGCTGTTCAACAGTTCGCAATCGCAGGCCGGGGGGCTGATCAGCGGTCTGCTCGACGGTCGCAGCCCGGTGGTACGCCGTGCGTCCGGCGATGGCCGGGTGTCTGAGGTGCGCTTGCTGCCCGTCAAGTTCAGCAAGGCTTTCAACGAATACCAGACTTGTGTGGCGAAGTTGCTGCCGCAGAATTTCGATCAGGTGAAACAGTCGCAGGTCGGCTTCCCGGGTGAAGGCACCGATCTGGACGCCGCCGCCAAGGCCCGGCTGCAAGTGATGCTCGAGTACATGAAGGCCGATCCGACGGTCAATCACATCGAACTCGATGGCTACTCCGACAACAGCGGCAATCGTCTGACCAACCGTGAACTTTCCCGCCGTCGTGCGCTGGCCGTGGTCGACTTCTTCAAGGCCAATGGCATCGCCGAGTCGCAGATCACCGTGCGCTTCCATGGCGAGCAATATCCGCTGGTGCCGAACAGCAACGCGGCCAACCGGGCGAAGAACCGCCGGGTCAGCGTGAAACTGGCGCGGGTGGCGCCGACCACCGCGCCAGCGCCGCAGGCCAGTACGCCAGCCAGCACCGCGGCGACTTCCTGACCCGCCGGTCATCGTCGCGCTCTCGACAGATTCTGTCGCTTTGTCGTCTTAAGCTGTCGCGCCTCTGTAAATTATCGCATTTGAGCGGTAGACTCCTCGGCTTTCCGTAGAACCCCGTGGAGTGATGGCATGGCGGACGTAAACAAGGTCGTTCTGGCGTATTCCGGCGGCCTGGACACTTCGGTGATCCTCAAGTGGCTGCAGGATACTTATAACTGTGAAGTGGTGACCTTCACCGCTGACCTGGGTCAGGGCGAAGAGGTCGAGCCGGCTCGCGCCAAGGCTCAGGCCATGGGCGTCAAAGAAATCTACATCGATGACCTGCGCGAAGAATTCGTGCGCGATTTCGTGTTCCCGATGTTCCGCGCCAACACCGTTTACGAAGGCGAGTACCTGCTGGGTACTTCCATCGCACGTCCGCTGATCGCCAAACGCCTGATCGAAATCGCCAACGAAACCGGCGCCGACGCCATTTCCCATGGCGCCACCGGCAAGGGCAACGACCAGGTGCGTTTCGAACTGGGTGCCTACGCACTCAAGCCGGGCGTGAAAGTGATTGCACCATGGCGCGAGTGGGACCTGCTGTCCCGCGAGAAGCTGATGGACTACGCCGAGAAGCATGCGATCCCGATCGAGCGTCACGGCAAGAAAAAATCCCCGTACTCGATGGATGCCAACCTGCTGCACATCTCCTATGAAGGCGGCGTGCTGGAAGACACCTGGACCGAGCACGAAGAAGACATGTGGCGCTGGACCGTCTCCCCGGAGAACGCGCCTGACAAGCCGCAGTACCTGGAACTGACCTACCGCAACGGCGACATCGTTGCGCTGGACGGCGTCGAAATGACTCCGGCCACCGTACTGGCGACGCTGAACCAGATCGGTGGTGCTCACGGTATCGGCCGTCTCGATATCGTTGAAAACCGTTACGTCGGCATGAAGTCCCGTGGCTGCTACGAAACCCCGGGCGGCACGATCATGCTGCGCGCGCACCGCGCCATCGAGTCGATCACCCTGGACCGCGAAGTCGCTCACCTCAAAGACGAGCTGATGCCGAAGTACGCCAGCCTGATCTACACCGGCTACTGGTGGAGCCCGGAGCGTCTGATGCTGCAACAGATGATCGACGCTTCGCAGGTCAACGTGAACGGTGTGGTTCGTCTGAAGCTGTACAAGGGCAACGTGATCGTGACCGGCCGCAAGTCCGACGATTCGCTGTTCGATGCCAACATCGCGACCTTCGAAGAAGACGGCGGTGCTTACAACCAGGCGGACGCGGCGGGCTTCATCAAGCTCAACGCGCTGCGCATGCGCATTGCGGCCAACAAGGGTCGCAAGTTGTTCTGATGCTTTCAGGCGCATAAAGAAATGGCGGCACTGTTTTCAAACAGGCCGCCATTTTTTTTGATTGTCTTGCTGACACGGCTTATCGGTTTTCACGGGGCATTCTCACGGAAACGTTTTGGCGTCAGCGTCTTCGCAGTACCGTCAGTTCTTGCGAGCACACGTTGTAAATAATACAGAGCGTTGTGATCGTGCCTTTTCCAGCGTGTTTGAATTGCCTGGCCACATGACGTTTGAGCAACTCGTTCGTGGTGTGGCAGGACAGCAGCACAATGATTCGTATCGCTCTCTTGTTCCGCGGGCCTGGGGGAACCAGGATCCCGGCAAGCTCGCTCTTGAGCTTTATCCGCCGCGCATCGACAAACTGCAGATCGCTGGTGGTGACGGGCAAATGAATGAAGTGTTGAAAGACGACGTGAGCGAGGGTGCCCGGGTCTGGAGGGTCAGCCACGTTATGCGGGCGGCACACTTCATCACTGGCCCCAGCCACGGACCGGTAGCCGCCGTCCGTTGGGGGATCGATGTGCTGCGCCTGATGTGCTGATGGAGGTTTATCGTTATTCGCTTTACCAGCCTTGAGAAAGTTCTTGTCCTTGTCGAAATCAGAAGGCGCATACAAAGAACGATAGTTGAAGTTCAGAGTAAGAAAGAACAGAAACAGTAAGTAAAACGGAAAGCTGATCAGAAACCAGACATAGATTTCCCGTTCCTTGTTGGCAAGAAAGGGCAAGGAGACGGCTGCGGAAGTTTCGGAAATGACTGCGAATATAGCAATCACTGTCATTGGGTTGGTGATTTTGTTTTTGAGTTTTAGCATGTTTTTTCTCGTCGGACTTGTGAGTTGTAAATGGCTGTTGTTAGTTGCTGGGTCTGCATTGTTTTGCAGGTTGCGCGAATATTTATAGCAAGTAAATTCATTGCGACGAACTTTTGTTGATTTCAGATTGCAAGTCGGAGTTGCGTTAATCCTGAGAGGGCGCGGCAGCTGGCAGTTTTAGATTGGTCCGCAAACCTTTCTGAAGGGATCCATTAACAGATGTTTACTTCGGTTTCAGCACGAAGTTCAGGTGGGTTTTTTAAACAATCTGCGACATTTTCTTTCCAGAAAATGCGAGTGGTGTGAATGTTTTTTTGATTGCCACAGCAGGCTAGCGTTTTTTTGTAGGAATAATCTTCAATGCTTGTAGGGCATGTCTTTTGCTGCAAGTGCCCGATCGCTCTGATGTGCCATCAAGTAGATGACTACGCTATTGTGCGTGCTCTAAAAATTCGAACAGCGAAACTGGACTTGCCCATGAATAAAGTGCTGATCGTGGATGATCATCCCGTCATTCGTCTGGCTGTGCGTATGCTGATGGAACGTCATGGCTACGAAGTTATTGCCGAAACGGATAACGGTGTGGATGCGTTACAACTTGCGCGGGATCAGATGCCGGATATCGTCATCCTGGATATTGGAATACCGAAACTTGATGGTCTTGAAGTTATTGCGCGTCTGAACGCGACGGCCATGCCATTGAAAGTTCTGGTGTTGACTTCACAGGCACCGGGACACTTTTCGATGCGCTGCATGCAATCGGGAGCGGCGGGCTATGTCTGCAAACAACAGGACCTGACCGAATTGCTCAGTGCGATCAAAGCGGTGCTGTCCGGTTACAGCTATTTTCCAAACCAGGCCCTGCACACCGTGCGTACCAGTCTCGGTAATGCCAGTGAGTCCGATATGGTAGACCGCCTCTCCGGGCGGGAAATGATGGTGTTGCAGCAACTGGCGCGTGGCAAGACCAACAAGGAAATTGCCGATGGCATGTTTCTCAGCAACAAGACGGTCAGCACTTACAAGACCCGTCTGCTGTTGAAGCTCAATGCCCGCTCGCTGGTGGACCTGATCGAACTGGCACAACGCAACGGTCTGGTCTGATGGGCTTGCAGCCATTGGAGGGTGGGGCGTCGGGTGCCAGATTCGTCAGAAAGTAAAAAGCCTCCGGTTCGGGAGGCTTTTAAGTGTCAGAGATCAAAATCGTAATCGGCCAATTGCTTTTGCAGTCGGCGCTCCTCAAGCAGGTTATCGATGGTGCGGCGTTTACTCAGGTTGGTCTTGGCGACTTCGACCACCGGTTCGGCGTCGTCGGTTTCCGCAGCGGTGAAATCGTCATCTACATCCAGTTGTTCTTTGCTTTCAGTCATAAGGTGAACTCCAGGCTAAGACTGCCTTTGGCGCTCCTTATATCGATATTCCTGCTGCGGGTAAAAAAGATTTTTTCAATCGACGGATCAATAAAAGCAATAGCCAATCAATCGTCCGAGGTTTTGTGTTTGTACTCGCACAAATCCTCAATCCGGCAACTGCCACAGCGCGGCTTGCGGGCGAGACACACGTAGCGACCGTGCAGAATCAGCCAGTGGTGAGAGTCCAGCAGGTAGTCTTTAGGTACAAACTTCATCAGCTTCTTTTCCACTTCAACCACATTTTTACCCGGAGCGATGCCGGTGCGATTGCTGACGCGGAAAATGTGCGTGTCGACCGCCATGGTCAACTGGCGAAAAGCGGTATTGAGCACCACGTTGGCGGTCTTGCGGCCGACACCGGGCAGTGCCTCCAGGGCTTCGCGGGTTTGCGGGACCTCGCCATTGTGCAGTTCGACCAGCATGCGGCAGGTCTCGATCACGTTCTTGGCTTTGCTGTTGTAGAGGCCGATGGTCTTGATGTATTCAGACAGCCCTTCGACGCCCAAGGCGTGAATCGCTGCCGGCGTATTGGCCACCGGAAACAGTTTGGCCGTGGCCTTGTTCACGCCAACGTCAGTCGACTGCGCCGATAGAATCACCGCAATCAGCAGTTCGAAGGGCGAGGAGTAGGCCAGTTCGGTTTTCGGCTCGGGATTGTCTTCATGCAGCCTGCGAAAAATCTCAAGGCGTTTTGCGGCATTCATGGGTGATGTGTTTCCTTGGAAAGAGCGCTCAAGCGAGTCAATGCCTGGCGGGCAGCCAGCAGCAGTCCCAGCAGTATGAAGGCGCCGGGAACCAGGGTAATCAGGTGCAGCCCTTGGTTGAACAGGACCAGACCTTGCCAGTGTTCTGACAGACCACGACCCAGATGCCCCTGACCGAACAGCTCACGCACAACGGCAAGCGTCAGGAGCAACCCGCTCGACAGGCCAAAAAACTTCAGGCGTTCGGTCAGTGCCTGACGAAAGAAGCCATTGTATTCCAGCACCACACACTGCAAGGCGATCAGCCCGGGATAGATGCCGATTGCCAAGTGCCACTGCAACGCCCAGCGCTGCGCGAGAATATTGGCGCAACTGGTCAGGGTGGCGGCCAGCAACAGGCTGGCCAGCAGCACGCCACGGTCAGACAGTCGCACGCGCAGCGGACCGATGCACACTGCGTAAACCGCCACAACCACGCTCGACATCAACAGCATGCCCAGCGCGCCAGCCAGTGTGGCGCTGGTGCCCAGCAGCAACGTCAGCAACAACGTATTGGTCAGATTCGTCGGCCGGTTCATGGTGCGATCCCCAGCAAGGTTGCCCGATGCTGATCAAAGTAGCGCAGGGCATCATGGATGGCATTGACGGTGGCGCGAGAGGTGATGGTCGCGCCCGCCAGTTGATCGAACTGTCCCCGATCCTTTTTCAGTGCCCAGCCTGCGTCATCGGGGGCGCTGCGCGACGTGCCGGTAAACGTGTCCAGCCAGGCATTCGGCCAGTCGCCGAGGTGCCCGCCGAGCGCCGGCGTTTCGTTTTGCCGCAGGGTTTTGACACCCAGCAGTCGGCCGTTGGCATCAATGGCAACCAGCAACTCGATGGCGCCGGCATAACCCTCGGTCTGAGTGCGCAACAACACCGCCACCGGCTGCCCGGATTTGCTCGCGCGGTAACCGCCCAGCAGCGTGCTGTGGCTCAACGCGGTGTCAGCCAGCGTCAGCGGCTGCTCCAGCGGTTGATTGTCGTAGGCATCGGTGGCGAGCACATCCAGCAACTGGCGACTGTCGAGCAAGCGTTGTTCGACGGCAATCTGCGGCGCGCTGCTGCGCTGCAGCCAATAGCTCAGGCCCAGACCGATTCCGGCGATCAGCACCAGGGTCATGACTGAGGCAGTGCGGTTCATGGGCTCACCTGGGCCTGGCGCGATGCGGCGAAACGCTCCAGCGCCGGCACGCAGAGATTCATCAGCAACACCGCAAACGCGACGCCATCCGGGTAGCCGCCCCAGGTGCGGATCAAGTAGGTCAGCAGCCCGACACCGACGCCGAACAACAAGCGGGCCAACGGACTTTTTGCGCCGGACACCGGTTCAGTGATGATGAAAAACGCCCCGAGCATGCTTGCGCCGCTCAGCAGATGAAACAGCGGCGAGCCGTGGGAGTCGGAGCCCGAACCGTTCCAGCACAGCAGACTGATGACAAACAGGCTGACCAACATGCCGACCGGTGCTTGCCAGCCAATCACTCGACGTTGCAACAGCAACAGCCCTCCGGCGAGAAACGCCAGATTGACCCACTCCATGCCGTGCCCGCCGAAACGCCCGAACGCCGGGTTGCTGGCGAACAGCTCATCTATGGTCAGGCTTTTGTTGATCCGCAGGCTGTCCAGCGCCGTGGCCTGCACCCAGGCGTCCGGCGCCTGGCCCACATTGAAGATTTGCTCAAAGCTCGCCCACAGATTCATGCCGTGCGCCGGCCAGTGCGTCATCGGTTGTGGAAACAGCACCATCGCCAGCGCAAAGCCAAGCATGGCCGGATTGAATGGATTTTTGCCGATGCCGCCGTACAGGTGCTTGCCGAACAGCAGGCCCGAGGCAACTGCCGTTACAGTCAGCCACCACGGGCAGTAAGGCGGCAGGGCCACCGCCAGCAGGGTGGCGCTGACCAGCGCGCTGCCGTCGCTCAGCGTCGGTTGCAGCGGTAGGCGGCGCAGGCGGGTGACGCCAGCCTCGACCAGCAGCGCGGCGGCTATCGCCAGTAGCAGATTGATCAACACGCCCCAGCCGTACAGCCAGAACAACGCCAGCAACCCCGGCAGCGCGGCGAGCAGCACTAGCTTCATCGCCTGCTGCAGGCGATCGTCCGGTGCTTCACGGGGCGACATGGTCGTGCACCTGACGCTCGGCGTCCTGCAGACGAGCGCGGGCCTTGTCGAGGACTTCGCTCGGCGTGTCGGCGCGGCGTT
Source organism: Pseudomonas sp. 86_A (assembly GCF_017491705.1). Taxonomy (NCBI): domain Bacteria; kingdom Pseudomonadati; phylum Pseudomonadota; class Gammaproteobacteria; order Pseudomonadales; family Pseudomonadaceae; genus Pseudomonas; species Pseudomonas sp. 86_A. The sequence goes on from NZ_JAFGYS010000013.1 coordinate 39,383, forward strand.
CGAGTTTGCTCAGGTCGGCGCGGGCGTAGGCCAGTTCGGTTTTCAACTGGCGCAGTTGGCTGTCGATCGGACGTTTTTCCACGCGCACGAGGTCAGGCACCGGTTGCTCACTGCCAGCTTCGGCAGCGTGAAGGGCCTGCTCGGCGTCACGCAGGGCCTGTTCCAGTGAAGCGATCTGCTGCGCGGGTGCCTCGGCGGTCTGGGCTTTTTTCAGTTCGGCACGGCGCATCGCCAACTGGATTTTCGCCCGTTTCAGATCCGCGTCTTTCGCCGGAACCGGTGCCGCTGCCGCAGCCGCTGGAACGGTGGCGACGCTGCTTTCGAGTTTCGCCAGCGCCTGCTCGGCGGCTTCAAATTGCTGTTGCAACACCACCAGTTGCGCCTGCTGCTCGAACGTCGGTGGATGGCCGAAGGCTTTCAGCGATTTGTGCAATTGCGCTCGGCTCATGGCGACGTCGATCTTGGCTTTTTTCAGCGCGGCGTCAGAGTTCGCGGCTTTCTGCGCACGCACGCGCTCAAGGGCTGCCTGCACCGGATCAAGGGTTGCCACCGCCGGTTGCGCCGCCCGCTGCGCTCGGGCCTCGCGCTCCGCCTGTTTCTGCTGCTCTTCGCGTTGCAGGCGGGCGTTGCGGCGTTCGAAGCGCTGGCGCGCATGATCACGTTTGGCCGTGCGTGCGCGTTGCTCCTCCAGGCTGGACGCCAGGCCGCCGACCACCGGCAAGGTGCCGGGCGGCAGCGGATGCATCTCGATGCAATCCACCGGGCACGGCGCCACGCACAGGTCGCAACCGGTGCATTCGTCGATCAACACGGTGTGCATCAGTTTCGCCGCGCCGACAATGGCGTCGATCGGGCAGGCCTGAATGCACTTGGTGCAGCCGATGCACTCAGCTTCGCGGATGTATGCCACTTGTGGCGGTGCCGAACCACGGCTGACGTCCAGCTCCAGCACCGGCACCTTCAGCAGTTCAGCCAGGGCCGCGATGGTCTCGTCGCCTCCGGGTGGGCACTTGTTGATCGGTTCGCCGTCGACGATGCCTTGCGCATAGGGCTTGCAGCCGGGGTGGCCGCATTTGCCGCACTGGGTCTGCGGCAGGAGGGCATCGATGAGTTGAATCAGACTCATGTTTTGATCAGTCCACTGAATCCGAGAAAAATCACTGCAATCAGTCCGGCGCCGATCAGGTCGATCGGCAAGCCGCGAAAGGGCAGGGGAATGTCGTTGTCGGCCGTGCGCTCGCGCAAGTCGCTGAACAGGCTCAGCACCAGCCAGAAACCCAGTCCGGCGCCAAGGCTCAGCGCCGTTGCCTGCAACAGGCCTCGATCATGTTGCGCATTGATCAAGGCCAGCCCCAGCACACCGGCATTGCCCAGCAACAACGGCCACAGCCCGTCGAACGGCCAGTCGGGCAGTGCACGTGCCAGCAGTTTCAGCAGCGGTGCGATCAGCAGCACGCTGAGCGGCAAGAACACGAACAGGTGCAGGGCCAGCAGTTGCAGCGGCACCAGCAGCCAGTGCCAGAGCACATGACCGATGACGCCGACGCTCAGCATCAGGCACGACGTCGCCAGGCCCAACGCATGCACCTGGCGCCGACTGCCGGCCAGCAACGGATCGACGCCCAGCGGCCAGTGCAACACGAAGTTGTTGAGCAGGGCGGCACTGATCAGCGTAAGCGCAAGTTCGGTCATGGTTCTGCCGGCAGCAACGGGCGGGTGTCATCTAAGGTTAGGCATTATCCGGCACCCGCGAAGGGTGGGCCAGATATGAAAAATCCCACAGGCCTGCAGAACATGCCTGTGGGATCGTTTTCAGCGCTGGGTCTTACTTGATGCGTTGACCCGGCTTGGCGCCGCTGTCCGGGCTCAGCAGGTAGATTTCTTCACCGCCAGGGCCGGCGGCCATCACCATGCCTTCGGAGATGCCGAATTTCATTTTCCGTGGCTTGAGGTTGGCGATCATCATGGTCAGGCGACCGTCGAGTTTCGACGGGTCCGGGTAGGCGCTCTTGATTCCGGAGAACACGTTGCGCTGCTCGTCACCGATGTCCAGGGTCAGGCGCAGCAGCTTGTCCGCGCCTTCGACGTGTTCAGCCTTGACGATCAGGGCGACGCGCAGGTCGACGGCGGCGAAGGTGTCGAAGTCGATTTCCGGCGACAGCGGATCCTTGGCCAGTTCGCCGTTGCCCGCAGGTGCGGCAGCGCCGGTGTCGGTCTGGCTGGCGGTCAGGTCTTCTTTCGAGGCGTCGGTCATGGCTTGCACTTTTACCGGGTCGATGCGGGTCATCAACGGTTTGAATTCGTTCAGCTGATGGTTGGCCAGCAGCGTGGTGTGGTCGTTCCAGGTCAGCGGGGCGACGTTGAGGAACGCCTCGGCATCGGCGGCCAGCAGCGGCAGCACCGGTTTGAGGAAGATCACCAACTGGCGGAACAGGTTGATGCCGGTGGCGCAGATCGCCTGGACTTCATCCTGTTTGCCTTCCTGCTTGTTCAGCGACCACGGGGCCTTGTCGGCGATCCATGCGTTGGCGCGGTCGGCCAGGGCCATGGTTTCACGCATGGCACGGGCGAAGTCGCGAGCCTCATAGGCGTCGGCAATGCTTGGCGCGGCGGCGAGGAAGGCCTCGGTCAGCTCTGGTGCGGCATTGTTGTCGACCAGCAGGCCGCCGTTGCCCTTGTGGATGAAACCGGCGCAACGGCTGGCGATGTTGACCACTTTGCCGACCAGGTCGGAGTTGACCTTCTGCACGAAGTCTTCGAGGTTCAGGTCGAGGTCATCGACGCCACGGCCCAGTTTGGCCGCGTAGTAGTAGCGCAGGTATTCCGGCGACAGGTGGTCCAGGTAGGTACGGGCCTTGATGAAGGTGCCGCGGGACTTGGACATCTTCTGGCCGTTGACCGTCAAGTAGCCGTGCACGTTGATCCCGGTCGGCTTGCGGAAACCGGCGCCTTCGAGCATCGCTGGCCAGAACAGGGCGTGGAAGTTGACGATGTCCTTGCCGATGAAGTGGTACAGCTCGGCGGTGGAGTCCTTGCCCCAGAACGCGTCGAAGTCCAGCTCCGGCGTGCGGTTGCAGAGGTTCTTGAAGCTGGCCATGTAGCCGATCGGCGCGTCCAGCCACACATAGAAGTATTTGCCCGGCTCGTCCGGAATCTCGAAACCGAAGTACGGCGCATCGCGGGAGATGTCCCACTGCTGCAAACCGGCGTCCAGCCACTCGGCGATCTTGTTCGCCACGGCGTCCTGCAGGGTGCCGCTGCGAGTCCAGGTCTGCAGCATCTGCTGGAAGTCTGGCAGCTTGAAGAAGAAGTGCTGGGAATCCTTGAGCACCGGGGTGGCGCCGGAGATGGCCGACTTCGGATCCTTCAGATCGGTAGGGGCGTAGGTTGCACCGCATTTTTCGCAGTTGTCGCCGTACTGGTCTTCGGTGCCGCATTTCGGGCAGGTGCCCTTGATGAAGCGGTCGGCCAGGAACATTTTCTTTTCCGGGTCGAAATACTGGGTGATCGAGCGCGTGGCAATGTGCCCGGCGTCACGCAGTTTCAGGTAGATCTGACTCGACAGCTCACGGTTTTCTTCGGCGTGAGTGGAGTGGAAGTTGTCGAAGTCGACCAGGAACTCGGCAAAGTCGGCGCTGTGTTCAGCCTGCACGTTGGCGATCAGTTGTTCCGGGGTGATGCCTTCCTTTTCCGCGCGCAGCATGATCGCCGAACCGTGGGCGTCGTCGGCGCAGACATAGATGCACTGGTTGCCGCGATGCTTCTGGAAGCGCACCCACATATCGGTCTGGATATATTCCAGCATATGGCCAAGGTGAATCGAACCGTTGGCGTAGGGCAGGGCGCTGGTGACGAGGATCTTGCGTGGTTCGGACATGTGGGGCTTCGCTACTTGATGAAACGGAGGTCGGCCACTATAAAGCGCCGGCGCATATTTTTCACCCTGTGCGCCTGTTTCCGGATGCGGCAACCGCAATAACCGGATGGACAGAGCCCTATACATTGTGGCGAGGGAGCTTGCTCCCGCTGGGTGGCGCAGCCGCCCCATCCCGGCAATGTCAGATGCACCGCATCAGCCTGATTGCGACTGCTGCGCAGCCGAACGGGAGCAAGCTCCCTCGCCACAAAGGCGCGGTGAATTATAAATCGCCTGACCACAAACGAATCCGCGGGGTACGATACCCGCCATCTTTTCCAGTCTTGTTATCGGAGTTGCCCATGAGTGCCGTCACTCGCGCAGCGGTGGAAGCCGTCCTCAGCCAATACACCGACCCTTACCTGAACCAGGACCCGGTCAGCGCCGGATGCGTGAAGCACATCGAGATCGATGGTGACCGCGTCAAGGTTCAGCTGGAAATCGGCTATGCCGCCGGCCTGTTCAAGAGCGGCTGGGCGCAATTGCTGCAATTGGCCATCGAAAACCTCGAAGGCGTGGTGATCGCCAAGGTCGAGGTCAATAGCGTGATCGCCGCGCACAAGGCCCAGGCACAGATCCCGGGCCTGGCCAACGTCAAGAACGTGGTCGCCGTGGCCTCCGGCAAGGGTGGCGTGGGCAAGTCGACCACCGCCGCCAACCTCGCGCTGGCTCTGGCCCGCGAAGGCGCCAAGGTCGGCATTCTCGACGCCGATATCTATGGCCCGAGCCAAGGCATCATGTTCGGCATCCCCGAGCGCACCCGCCCGGAGGTCAAGGATCAGAAGTGGTTCGTGCCGCTCAAGGCCCACGGTGTCGAAGTCATGTCGATGGCGTTCCTGACTGATGACAACACGCCGATGGTCTGGCGCGGACCGATGGTCTCCGGTGCACTGCTGCAACTGGTCACGCAAACCGCGTGGGGCGATCTGGATTATCTGGTCATCGACATGCCGCCAGGCACCGGCGACATCCAGCTGACCCTGGCGCAGAAAGTCCCGGTGGCCGGTGCGGTGATCGTCACCACGCCGCAGGATCTGGCGCTGCTGGACGCGCGTAAAGGCGTGGAAATGTTCCGCAAGGTCAACATTCCGGTGCTGGGCGTGGTGGAAAACATGGCGGTGCACATCTGCTCGAACTGCGGGCATGCCGAGCATCTGTTCGGTGAGGGCGGGGGAGAGAAGCTGGCGACCCAGTACGGCGTCGAACTGCTGGCCTCGCTGCCGTTGTCGATGCTGATCCGGGAGCAGGCCGATGGTGGCAAGCCGACGGTGATCGCTGAACCGGACAGCCAGATCGCCATGGTCTACCAGGAACTGGCCCGCCACGTCGGCGCGCGCATTGTGTTGCAGGAAGCGGCGACGCCAGCGATGCCGAATATCAGCATCAGCGACGATTGATCGACCAGCAACACTGAAAGACCTGTAGGAGTGAGCCTGCTCGCGATAGCGGATTAACATTCAACAGATGGGTTGAATGAATGACCGCAATCGCGAGCAGGCTCACTCCTACAGTGGGTTCTGTGGGGGTTAGATACGCAACCCGCCATCCATCTCCAGAATTCGCCCGGTGTAGTAGTCGTTTTCGAAGATATACGCCGCCGAATGGGCGATCTCTTCCGGCTTGCCCATGCGCTTGAGCGGAATCCCCGAGGTCATTTTCTCCAACGCCTCCGGCTTCATGCCCAGGGTCATCTCGGTTTCGATGAAGCCCGGCGCGATGCCAGCCACGCGAATCCCGTAACGCGCCAGTTCCTTGGCCCAGGTCACGGTGGCCGCTGCCACACCAGCCTTGGCGGCAGAATAGTTGGTCTGGCCGACGTTACCGGCGCGGGAGATCGACGAGATGTTGATGATCGCGCCGCTGTTCTTCAGCTCGACCATTTTCGCCGCGACTTCACGGGTGCACAGGAACACGCCGGTCAGGTTGACGTCGATCACCGCCTGCCACTGGGCCAGGCTCATCTTGGTCATTTCGCCGTCCTTGACCTTGAGCAGCAGGCCATCGCGCAGGATCCCGGCGTTGTTGATCAGGCCATGGATCGCGCCGAAGTCTTCGGCCACCTGGGCAACCATGTGTTCGACCTGTTCTTCATTGGCCACGTTACACAGATAGCTGCGTGCCTCGACGCCCTTGGCCTTGCAGGCCGCGACCGCGTCATCGAGTTTTTCCTGATTGAGGTCTACCAGGGCCAGCTTCGCGCCTTTGCCGGCGAAATACTCGGCCATGGAGCGGCCCAAACCCTGGCAACCGCCGGTGATAATGATTACTTTGTCGTTGAGTTGCATTCGCATGCCCCGATAGCCGGTCTGAGTGGTTTTTGTTATTGGCGACGCTCGATCTGGACCGGTTACGGCCAGATTGCACATGAGCATTGCCCGATGGCGTGACCGGGACTTATCCCCAGGCGCCTGTCCGTTTTTTCGACGGATTCTATATAAGGAGTCATAAATTGAGCGTTGAAGCGGCCAAGAATGCCCGAGAATTGCTTCTCAAGGAATACCGTGGCGTATTGTCCACCCACTCCAAATCGATGCCCGGTTTCCCGTTCGGCTCGGTGGTGCCGTATTGCCTGGACGAGCAGGGCCGCCCGCTGATCCTCATCAGCCGTATCGCCCAGCACACCCACAACCTGCAGAAGGACCCGAAATGTTCGCTGCTGGTGGGTGAGCGTGAGGCCGACGACGTGCAGGCTGTGGGTCGCCTGACCTATCTGGCCGAAGCCCAGAAGCTCGAAGATCCGCTCGCCATCGAAGCCGCCGCCGAGCGTTACTACCGCTATTTCCCCGATTCGCAGAACTACCATAAGGCTCACGATTTCGATTTCTGGGTGCTCAACCCGGTGCGTCATCGCTACATCGGCGGCTTCGGCGCGATTCACTGGGTCGAGCAACTGACCCTGGCCAACCCGTTCGCCGGCAAGGCTGAAATCAGCATGGTCGAGCACATGAACAGCGATCACGCCAAGGCCATCGCTCACTACGTGGAACTCGCCCGTCTGCCGCAAACCGTGCCGGCGCAACTGGCCGGGATCGACAGCGAAGGCATGCACTTGCGCATTGGTCAGGCGCTGTACTGGTTGCCGTTTCAAGCGCCTTGTCATACGCCGATACAAGTGCGCGAAGCCTTGGTTTCTCTGGCTCACGCCGAGGTTTGGCCAAAAAATGCAGTGGCCGACGCTTGAATTCACGAAAGGGCGACGTCATCTAAGGCTTACTGCAAGGCATTTCTTGCGTTGAGGAATCTTTGATGCGCCCTTTTTTGTTGCTCTTTCTGCTGTTTCCGGTGCTGGAGCTGTTCGTATTCGTCAAAGTGGCAGGGGCTATCGGGTTTTTCCCGGCCCTGCTGCTGATCATTCTCGGCTCGATGTTCGGCGTGTTCGTGCTGCGCATCGCCGGTCTGGCCACGGCACTGCGTGCCCGTGAAAGCCTGAATCGCGGTGAACTGCCCGCGCAGACCATGCTCGAAGGCCTGATGCTGGCCCTGGCCGGCGGCCTGTTGATCCTGCCGGGCTTCGTCAGCGACGTGGTCGGTCTGGTGATGCTGTTGCCGTTCACCCGTCGCCTGCTGGCGAACAAAATGCGCCAGCGCGCCGAAGAACAGGCGATTCGCCAGCGTGCCTTCGCCGACGACCTGCAACCCCGTGGCGGTCCTGCACCGCGTCAGCCTCTGGGCCGCGAGGGTGATGTGATCGAAGGCGAGTTCGAACATCGCGACAGCAAATAACCCCTGCATCGACACGGCACCTTCGGGTGCCGTTTCTTTATGCGCGGCATTCAGGGGGCAAATCGATGAAAAATTTTCTGCCCCCGCCCTTGTAATCAGCTCATGTGCCCTTATGTATCGGTCACCGAAAGGTTTCCGGCATTCGAGTCGGACAGACTTCCGCGGTTCGCTCGACGAACCGCAACCGGCGCAGGCCGGATTTGTTAAACCCGCCGGGACTACACCGGCCGATGAAAACCACAATTAGGAGAGATCGACAATGAAGCTTCGTCCTCTGCATGACCGCGTCGTCATCCGTCGCAGCGAAGAAGAAAAGAAAACCGCTGGCGGTATCGTCCTGCCAGGTTCGGCTGCTGAAAAAGCCAACCACGGTGTGATTCTCGCTGTAGGCCCGGGCAAGGCTCTGGAAAACGGTGAAGTGCGTGCACTGTCCGTGAAGGAAGGCGACAAGGTTGTGTTCGGTCCTTACTCCGGCAGCAACACTGTGAAAGTCGACGGCGAAGACCTGCTGGTAATGAGCGAGAACGAAATCCTCGCTGTTATCGAAGGCTGATACCCCGCTCATTTTCCCGTTACTACAAAGTATTTAAGGAATATCGATCATGGCTGCTAAAGAAGTTAAGTTCGGCGATGCCGCTCGCTCCAAGATGCTCAAAGGCGTCAACGTTCTGGCTGACGCGGTAAAAGCGACCCTGGGCCCGAAAGGCCGTAACGTGATTCTCGAGAAGAGCTTCGGCGCTCCGACCATCACCAAGGACGGCGTTTCCGTCGCCAAGGAAATCGAACTCGAAGATCGTTTCGAAAACATGGGCGCGCAGCTGGTCAAAGACGTTGCCTCCCGTGCCAACGATGACGCTGGTGACGGTACTACCACCGCTACCGTTCTGGCTCAGTCGATCGTCAACGAAGGCCTGAAAGCCGTCGCTGCCGGCATGAACCCGATGGACCTGAAGCGCGGTATCGACAAAGCGACCATCGCGATCGTCAAAGAGCTGAAAGCCCTGTCCAAGCCATGCGCTGACACCAAGGCGATCGCTCAGGTCGGCACCATCTCCGCCAACTCCGACACCTCCATCGGCGACATCATTGCCGAAGCCATGGATAAAGTCGGTAAAGAAGGCGTGATCACCGTTGAAGAAGGCTCGGGCCTGGAAAACGAACTGTCGGTTGTAGAAGGCATGCAGTTCGACCGTGGTTACCTGTCCCCGTACTTCGTGAACAAGCCGGACACCATGGTTGCCGAGCTCGACGGCCCGCTGATCCTGCTGGTCGACAAGAAGATCTCGAACATCCGCGAAATGCTGCCAGTGCTGGAAGCCGTTGCCAAAGCCGGCCGCCCACTGCTGATCGTTGCCGAAGACGTTGAAGGCGAAGCCCTGGCGACTCTGGTAGTGAACAACATGCGTGGCATCGTCAAGGTTGCAGCCGTCAAGGCTCCAGGCTTCGGCGACCGTCGCAAGGCCATGCTGCAGGACATCGCCGTTCTGACCGGTGGTACCGTCATCTCCGAAGAGATCGGCCTGAGCCTGGAAAGCACCACTCTGGAGCACCTGGGTAACGCCAAGCGTGTAACCCTGTCCAAGGAAAACACCATCATCGTTGACGGTGCTGGCGTACAAGCTGACATCGAAGCACGTATCACTCAGATCCGCGCCCAGGTTGCTGAAACGTCCTCGGACTACGACCGTGAAAAACTGCAAGAGCGTCTGGCCAAGCTGTCCGGCGGCGTTGCAGTGATCAAGGTTGGCGCGGGTTCCGAAGTTGAAATGAAAGAGAAGAAGGCCCGCGTTGAAGACGCCCTGCACGCAACCCGTGCAGCCGTTGAAGAAGGCGTGGTACCTGGCGGTGGCGTAGCGCTGATCCGCGCTCTGGAAGCCCTGACCGAACTGACCGGCGACAACGCTGACCAGAACGTCGGTATCGCTGTGCTGCGTCGCGCTGTTGAAGCGCCGCTGCGTCAGATCGCTGCCAACTCCGGCGACGAGCCAAGCGTAGTCGTCAACGAAGTGAAGAACGGCAAAGGTAACTTCGGTTACAACGCTGCTTCCGGCGAATACGGCGACATGATCGAAATGGGCATCCTGGACCCAACCAAGGTAACCCGTTCCGCTCTGCAAGCTGCAGCCTCGATCGGCGGTCTGATCCTGACCACCGAAGCTGCTGTTGCTGACGCACCGAAGAAAGAAGGCTCGGCTGGCGGCGGTATGCCAGACATGGGCGGCATGGGTGGCATGGGCGGCATGATGTAAGCCAGCCTTACCCCCGTAACGAAAAACCCCGCCTGCGATGAGCAGGCGGGGTTTTTTATTGCCCGGATTTCACACTGTCTCCCTGTGGGAGCGAGCCTGCTCGCGAAAGCAATTCACCCATCACCACAGCAGCGACGGATACACCGCATTCGCGAGCAGGCTCGCTCCCACATTGGGATCTGTGTTTCCTGTGCTAACCGGGTGCGCAAAGAAAAACGCCCCGGAGCATCAGCCCGGGGCGTTTCTATTAACGATGAACGCTTAACGATCGCTGACTTGCGAGGTGTCTTCCTTCACAGGCTTCCAGCTCAACAACTGCTGTTTGAAGCCATAGCTGGCGGTCTGGTAATAGGTGATCGCCCGGCTGACCAGCGGGTCGTCGCTGGTGACCCGCGACTCACGGCTCTCGGTCAACGCATCGTCATGCCGGCGCAAGCCCTGGCGCGGACTGAGGATCGCCAGATCCTTGCCGTCGAACAGACCCAGATGCTGGTAGTTGCCGACCACCACGCGCGGTGGCAGCGGGTTGTCCTGCAACAGGTTGCGGCCAAAGAATGTCGAGGTGTAGTCCAGGTTCAGCAAGCCCAACAGGGTCGGGGCGAGGTCGATCTGGCTGGCCAGTTGCGCGCTCTCGCGAGCTTCGATCATTTTCGGCGCGTAGATGAACAGCGGGATCTGATAGTTGGTGATCGGCAAGTCTTCTTTACCGGCGCTGCCCGCCGTGTGGTCGGCGACGAAAATGAAGATCGTGTTGTCGAACCACGGTTTTTGCCGCGCCTGCTCGAGGAACTGACCGATGGCGTAGTCGGTGTACTTCACCGCGCCATCACGACCGTTGCCGGACTTGATGTCGATCCGGTTGTCCGGATAGGTGTAAGGACGGTGGTTGGACGTGGTCATCAACTGCAACAGGAACGGTTGCTGCCTGGCGTAATCGGCATCCGCCAGTTTCAGGGTCTGGCGATACAGATCCTCGTCGGCCATGCCCCAGGCGTTCTTGAAGTGGATCTCGGCTTCATCGACGCTGCTCTGATCGACGACGCGATAGCCATTGCCGCTGAAGAAGGCGTTCATGTTGTCGAAGTAACCGCGTCCGCCGTAGACGAACACACTGTCGTAACCCACGGCGCTGAGCTGCTGGCCAAGGCTGGCGAAACCGCTTTCACGGCCGATGCGCTTGACGATCGAGCGGCCCGGCGTCGGCGGGATGGCCAGGGTGATGGCTTCCAGACCTCGGTCGGTGCGGGTGCCGGTGGCGTAGAAATTATTGAAATACAGGCTCTGCTTGCGCAAGGCGTCGAGGTTTGGCGTCAGGTTGCGCCCGTCACCGTTGCTGCCCAGGTACTTGGCGCTCAAGCTTTCGATGGTCACCAGCACAATGTTCGGCTTGCGCGCGGTGCCCGGGTTGTCGATCACCCGACGAATATCCTGCGGATCCTGGCCGATGAAACGAGCGTTGCTTTCACTCAGCTCGGCACGGATCTGACCGGCGACCTTTTCCGCCGGCAGGCTCTTGTAGAACTGGGCATAGTCCAGTTCATTGTTACGGAACGCTGCGAAGAACTGGTACGGACCATTGCTGGCCAGTTCGTTCTGGTAAGCGTTGCCGCCCTGCGCACGCGGGGCGTCCTGGCTGAGCAGTTGCAGGCTCAGCCCGGTGACGATCAGCAGGCCCAGAGCGCTGAGCAGGCGTCCGCGCAGCGCTGGCAGGGGGGCATTCATGGCGGCATTGAACGGCTTGCGCAGGGCAAAACTGATCACCACGGCCAGTACGGCGAGGAGGCTCAGCAGTTTGCCGATCGGGTACGACTCGAGGACGTTGTTCAACACTTCGTCCGAGTACACCAGGTAGTCGACGGCGATAAAGTTGAAGCGCACGCCGAACTCGTCCCAGAACAGCCACTCGGCCACCGCCACGAACAGCATCGCGAACAGGCTGATGGTCAGCAGGACGCGCAGGAACCCGCGATGCCCTTGGCGGCGCCACAGGCCCGGCGGGCACAGCAGCAGATACAAGCCCATCGGCAGCGCTGCGTAGGCGAGAAACCCCAGGTCATAGAGCGCGCCGATACCGAACACGGAAAGCGCAAAGCCACCGGCCTCATCCAGGTGAGTCAGCAGCAATACCGCACGAGTCAGGAGAAAAATGACCAGCCAGGCGCCGGTGATAAGCAGCAGAAAGCGCATGGGCGCCGTCTTGAAAGAGTCCATTGTTTCGTTTTCCTTATATCAATGGCGCGCGAGTGTCGCGGCGCCACTGTAGTCAGGTTGTGAATCGATAGTGAAAACTTTGTTAAATATTTAATTGGCCTGGGCAAATGGACTTGCGCGCTCGCCGGCCCTAGCCCTGAAACCGCGTTGGCCTTAAGCTGCGCGGGCCAAGACGGCCGTAACTGTGTACGGAGGAGATGCCAATGCGAATTCTATTGGTCGAAGACAACCGCGATATCCTGGCCAACCTGGCCGATTACCTGGGGCTCAAAGGCTATACCGTCGATTGCGCCCAGGACGGCTTGTCGGGCCTGCATCTGGCTGCCACCGAGCATTACGACCTGATCGTGCTCGATATCATGCTGCCCGGAATCGACGGCTACACCCTGTGCAAGCGCCTGCGTGAAGACGCCCGCCGCGACACCCCGGTGATCATGCTCACCGCCCGCGATCAACTGGACGACCGCCTGCAGGGCTTCAAGTCCGGCGCGGATGATTATCTGGTCAAGCCGTTCGCCTTGTCCGAACTGGCGGCGCGGATCGAAGCGGTGATGCGCCGTACCCAAGGCGGCGGACGTCGCGCGCTGCAGGTCGGCGACCTGAGCTACGACCTCGACACCCTGGAAGTGACCCGCGAGGGCAAGCTGCTCAAGCTCAACCCGGTCGGCCTGAAACTGCTGGCGGTGTTGATGCAGAAGAGCCCGCATGTCCTGCGTCGGGAAATTCTCGAAGAGGCGCTGTGGGGCGACGACTGCCCGGACAGCGACAGCCTGCGCAGCCATGTCCACCAATTGCGTCAGGTGATCGACAAGCCATTCGCCAAACCGTTGCTGCAAACCGTGCACGGCGTGGGTTACCGCCTGGCCGAGGGGCGTGATGGAGTTTAAGCAAAGCCTTTCCCAGCGGATCATCATCGCCTTTGCGCTGATGAGTGCGCTGGTGGCCGGGGCCTTCGCCATGGGCATTGTGGCGACCGTGCACCTGGTGGAGGAAAAACTGATTTCGGCGGGGCTGGGCGGCGACCTGCAGCGTCTGCTGCTGATGGACAACGTCTCGGACTGGAGCCATCGTCCGGAACCGGATCAGTTGTTCTATTTCAGCGGCGGCCCGGGTGATTTCGAGTTACCGAAAGACCTGCGCCACCTCGATGCGGGCTTCCACGAAGTGTTCCGCGAGAATCTGTCGTATCACGCGATGGTCGAGGTCGTCGACGGTCGTCGCTACGTCTTGCTGCAGGATCAAAGCGATTTCGAAGAGCGCGAGCGCGTGCTGTTCGCCGTGGTGCTGGTGGGCTTCGTGCTCAGTCTGGCGCTGGCGGTGTTCCTCGGTTGGGTGTTGGCGCGCAAGGTCATGGCGCCCGTGGTGCGACTGGCGCGACAAGTGCGGCACCGCGATCAACTGCTCGGTCTGGCACCGCCGTTGGCCCCGGACTATGCGGCTGACGAAGTCGGCGAACTGGCGGTGGCGTTCGATGCCACGCTGGGGCGTCTGCGCCAGGCGCTGACCCGCGAGCGGCTGTTCACCAGCGACGTCAGCCACGAACTGCGCACACCGTTGATGGTGTTGGCCAGCTCCTGCGAATTGCTTCTGGAAAACCCGGGGCTGGATCAACGCGGCCGGGCCCAGGTCGAGCGTATCGCCCGGGCCAGCGAGGAAATGCGCGAACTGGTGCAGACCTTCCTGATGCTCGCCCGCGCCCAGCGTGAAGATGCCGGGTCCGCGCCGCAGCAGAATCTCTCCCAAGTGGCTGACGGCCTGTTGAGCATCTGGCGCGAACCGATCGAGTCCAAAGGCCTGCGCCTGCTGTTCGAGCCGGGCAACCCGCCGGACACCCGCTTCAATGCCACTCTGCTCAGCGCGGTCATGGGCAATCTGCTGCGCAACGCCTGCCACTACACCGAGCAGGGATTCATTCGCCTGACCCTCAATGACAACGGGTTTGTCGTCGAAGACTCGGGTGTCGGCATCCCCGAGGAAAAGCGCGAAGCCATGTTCCAGCCTTTTGTGCGCGGTAATGAAAAGCGTGGCGAGGGCCTTGGGCTGGGCCTGTCGCTGGTGCAGCGGATCTGTGAAAACCAGGGCTGGGAGGTGACGTTGAGCACCATGCAGCCCAATGGCTGCCGCTTTGAAGTCACGCTGGGGCTACGCTGAGCCCCACTGATGGCCCTGCGCTATTGCTTTCTCCCTGTAAAACCCTGTAATAGATTGCCGGTTTACCTGACGTAATTTTCACAAAGGGACGACCTGACGCTGACATGCCTCTACCTATGGTAGGGGCATCAGTTATTCAGGAGTCCCGATGATGAGCAGCCCGATCAAGCTCGATTTTTCCGAAAAGTATGATGACCAGCATGCACAAAAATATTTGCGCAAGCACCAGGACGGTCTCGGTCGTCGGTTGTCTCACTGGCGGGATGAGCAGGTAGCTCGCAAGGCGCTGACTCTGGCCGGCGAGCCGGGTCTGGTTCTGGACCTGCCGTGCGGTGCAGGGCGGTTCTGGCCTTTACTGGCGGAAAAGCCCAACCGGGTGATCATTGGTGCGGACAATTCCGAATCGATGATCAAGACCGCGATGCAGTCGCAACCGGCCGATGTGGTGAAACGGGTACAACCCTTGCACACGTCAGCGTTCGACATTGCCTTGCCTGATAACGCCGTCGACAGCATTTTCTGCATGCGTTTGTTGCACCACATCGGTGAAGCCGAGCATCGACGGGCGATTTTGCGTGAGTTCGAACGTGTCACCCGCGACAGCGTGATCATTTCGTTGTGGGTAGACGGTAATTTCAAGGCCTGGAAACGCAAACGTGCCGAGCAGCGTCGCGGGCAGGAAGGTTACCAGAACCGATTTGTGTTACCGGCTGTTACAGTGGAAAAGGAATTCGAAGCGGCAGGTTTTCGCATTCAGGAACAACTGGACTTTATTCCGCTCTATGCCATGTGGCGGGTTTACGTATTACGCAAGAGGTAACAGGATGGCGGTGCAAATAGCAGCAGAAACGGAAGTCGCTCCCCAGGATCGCTTCGACTACTACTGGAACCAGCGCGGTGAATGGGTGGAAGAACCCAACGTCCGCCGGGGTGGGGAAAGTGGTGTGCAACGAGTCGTGGGCCGTGACGGCCAGTTGCTTTATGCCAAGCGCCAGACCGGACATATCTATCGCAGTTGGTTGCATCCTTTCGGCCGCCCGACGGTATTGCGTGAGCTGGATGCCCTGACCGGCGTCAGCCGTCTCGGTGTGCGTGTACCGCAAATCGTCTTCTGCGGTGCGCAGCCTGATCCGCAATACAAGTGGCGTGCCCTGTTGGTGACCAAGTCGCTGGACGGTTTCGATGAGCTGGAAAAATGGGAAGCCGCGGGTGGTCGTGCCCAATACGGTGAAGCCGTCTACGAGCGCGTTCTCAAAGACCTCGCGGAAAACCTGGCGCGCATGCACAAGGGCCGCTGGCAGCACAGCTGCATCTACATCAAACACGTATTCGTACGGGTGACCGGCGAGGGCGATTCGGCTCAGGTCGAAGTGGCACTGATCGATCTGGAAAAATGCCGCCAGCGTCTGACCGCTTATCGCGCGGCCTCCCATGACATGAAGCAATTGCGTCGCCATTCGTCGTTCAGCGACACCGACTGGAAAAAACTCGTCTACTTTTATGAGACGGCGTTTGGCAGCGCTATCAAAGGTTTATAGCGATGAAACTCGAAATTGCACGAGGTTTGTTTTTGGTTGGGGCCTTGGCAGTTGCTTCATTGGCGGTGGCGGCCTGGGAGCAGCCCCGCATGCAGGTGATCGGTGCCACCACGGCCGATGCTCGCTGCACAGTACCACGGGTGGCGAAAGCCTCCGTGGCCACTAAACCTGATCATGATTTGTTGCTGTTCATGTTTGGATTGTCTCAAGGGATGAGGCCACAGAGTTGAATCGATTGAAGCCCAAATGAAAGGCCTCGCAGATGCGAGGCCTTTTTTATTCCCTGGCCAACATGAATCCTCCTACAGGGGTTATGCGGGTTCTTGCGGATCAGGTTTGGCCAGCAGGGTGTAGATGCACGGCAGCACGAACAGCGTAAACAAGGTGCCGATCGACATCCCGGTGGCAATCACCATCCCGATATCGAAGCGGCTGACAGCGCCGGCACCGGTCGCCAGAATCAGTGGCACCATGCCGAACACCATCGCCGCCGTGGTCATCAGCACCGGGCGTAATCGAATCGCCGCCGCTTCCTCGACCGCCTCGCGTGCGGTAAGGCCTTTGTCCTTGCGCAACTGGTTGGCGAATTCGACGATCAGGATCCCGTGCTTGCTGATCAAGCCGATCAACGTCACCAGCCCGACCTGGGTGTAGATGTTCATGCTCGACCAGCCCAGGAACAGCGGAATCAACGCACCACAGATCGACAGCGGCACCGTCACCAGAATCACCAACGGATCGCGGAAGCTTTCGAACTGCGCCGCCAGCACCAGAAAGATGATCGCCAGCGCAAGGGCGAAGGTTACCCACAGGGCGCTGCCTTCCTGCACGTACTGACGTGAGGCGCCGCCATAGTCGAAGGCAAAACCGGCCGGTGCTTCTTCCCGGGCGATCTGCAACACGGTGTCGATGGCCTCGCCCATGCTCACCAACGGGAATCCGGAGATCTTCGCGGCGTTGAGTTGCTGAAACTGGTTGAGCTGACGCGGTCGCGCCCGATCGGTGACCTTGATCAGGGTCGACAGCGGCAGCAGCTCGCCCTGGGTGTTTTTCACGTAGTAATTGTTCAGCCAGCCGGGGTTCTCGCGAAACGGTCGCTCGACCTGAGCAATCACCTTGTAACTGCGGCCTTCGATGGTGAACCGGTTGATTTCCGCCTCGCCCAGCAGCGTCGACAGGGTGCTGCCCAGATCCTGCATCGACACGCCCATCTGTGCGGCTTTGGCGCGATCGATGTCGACCACCACTTCCGGCTTGTCGAACGCCAGGTCGAGATCGACGAAGGCAAACTTGCCCGACTCCATGGCGCGCTTCTTGATCCGGTCGGCGACTTGCAGCAGCAGCTCGTAGTCATTGGCGGTGTTGACCACGAACTCGAACGGCAAACCTTCGCCAGTACCGGGCAGCGAGGGCAGGTTGAAGCCGAAGATCTGCAGGCCCGGGATAGCGCCCAGTTTGCTCTGCACCTCGGGCAGGATCTGCATCTGCGTGCGACTGCGCTCGTTCCACGGCTTGAGCAGGAAGCCGCCGATACCCGCTTGCACGCCGTTGTAGCCGTTGATCTGGAACGACGAGTAGTACTCCGGAAACTCCTTGAAGATCTTGATGAAGTCGTCGGTGTAGGTGTTCAGGTAGTCGAGGTTGGTCGGCTGCGGAGCGGTGGCCATCATGAAAATGATGCCCTGATCCTCATCCGGCGCCAGTTCCGACTTGGTGAACTTGAGGAACACCGGGATCAGGCACAGCACGATCACCGCGAAGACCAGCACCACCGGCCGCGTATTCAGTGTGCCGTGCAGCACGCTCTGGTAGCGGCGCTTGAGACCGTCGAAGAGGCGGTCGAGGCGATGCGCGAGGCCACTGGGATTTTCCTCGTGGCGCAACAGCAGGGCGCACATCATCGGCGACAGGGTCAGGGCGACGATCCCGGAGATCACCACGGCGCCGGCCAGGGTCAAGGCGAACTCCTTGAACAATGCCCCCGTCAGTCCGGTGAGGAAACCGATCGGCGCATACACCGCCGCCAGGGTGATGGTCATCGACACCACCGGCATGGCGATTTCCCGCGCGCCTTCCAATGCTGCCTCCAGCGGCGTCTTGCCTTCCTCGATATGCCGGTGAATGTTCTCCACCACGACAATCGCGTCGTCCACCACCAGCCCGATTGCCAGGACCATCGCCAGCAGGGTCAGCAGGTTGATCGAGTAGCCCATCATCTGCATGAAGAACATCACGCCGATCATCGACAGCGGGATGGTCACCACCGGGATCACCACCGAGCGCAGCGCGCCGAGGAACAGGAACACCACCACGATCACGATCAGCACCGCCTCGAACAGGGTTTTCACCACTTCGTCGATCGAGGCCTGGATGAACAGGGTGGCGTCGTAAGCGATCTCGCTCTTGAGGTTGGGCGGCAACTGGGCTTCGAGTTCCGGCATCAGCTTGCGCACTTCCCGGATCACGTCCAGCGGGTTGGCCCCGGGCGTGGCTTTGATGCCGATGTACACCGACGGCGTGCCGCCGAACGAGCTGATCGAATCGTAGTTTTCCGCGCCCATCTCGACCCGCGCCACATCGCTGAGCAGCACGCGGCTGTCACCACTGACCTTGAGCGGAATCGCCGCGAACGCTTCGGCGGACTTCAGTTCGGTGTTGGCGTTGATGCTGGTGACCACGTACTCGCCTTTCACCTCACCGGCGGCGGAGAGGAAGTTGTACTGGCGCACGGCGTTGGTCACGTCGCTGGCGCTGAGACCGAAACCGGCGAGCTTCACCGGGTCGAGCCACAGGCGCATGGCGAATACCTGGTTGCCGAGAATTTCCGCCTCGGCCATGCCCGGCAGCGTTGCCAGTTTCGGCTGGATCACCCGCGACAGGTAGTCAGTGATCTGCGGATTGCTCAAGTCCTTGCTGAAGAAACTGATGTACATCAGCGCCGAGGCGTCGGCCGATTCCTTGCTCAGCACCGGGTCTTCGGCGTCCTGCGGCAGCTTGTTTTTCACCTCGTTGGCCTTGGCCAGCAGTTCGGTGAACAGACGGTCGGTGTTGGACCCGATGCGTGCGTAGATCGAGATCACCGAGAAGTTCTGCCGACTGACCGAGGTCATGTAGTCGATGCCTTCGGCGCTCGCCAGGCTCTGCTGCATCGGCTGGGTGATGTAGCCCTGAATGGTCTCGGCGTTGGCCCCGGGGTAGGCGGTGGTCACCGTGATCAGGGCGTTCTCCATTTGCGGGTATTGGCGCAGCGGCAGTTTGCTCCAGGCCTGGAAACCCAGCAGCACAATCAGCAGGCTGACCACGGTGGCGAGCACCGGGCGGCGGATGAACGGATCGGTAAAAGCCATGGGGATTCCTTGATCAGTCGGCGCGAGGCGGACTGTTCTGCTCGCCGAGGGTCTTGTCGTCGCTGATGGCAATGTGTGCGCCGTTGTCCAGTTTGATCTGGCCGGCAGTCACCACTTGTTCGCCGTTCTGCACGCCCTTGTTGATCATCACCAGGCCATCGCGGCGTTCGCCGGTCTCGATGAAGCGTCGTTCGGCGATCAGCACCGGCTGGCCCTTGTCGTCTTTTTCGACGCTGCCGTCCTCGGCCTTCTTTTGCCCGACCACGTACAGCGAGTTGCCGTAGAGGGTGTAGGTGATCGCGCTCTCCGGCACGACGATGTGTTTCTTGGGATCGGGCAGCAACACCTCAAGGCTGGCGAACATGCCCGGCAGCAGTTTGCCGTCGGGGTTGGCCAGGGTCGCGCGGACCAGAATGTTGCGCGTGCTGCTCTCGACGATCGGGTTGATCGCGCTGATGGCGCCGGGGAAGTTCTGGCCGGGATAGGCCGCGACGCTGATCTGCACCGGTTGGCCGATGGCCAGTTTCGGCACCGATTGCTCAGGCATATAGAAGTCGGCGTAGAGACTGCTCAGATCTTGCAGCGTGGCGATTCTGGTACCGCTGGCGAGGTAGTCGCCGACATCCACCTGGCGGATGCCGATGGTGCCGCTGAACGGCGCGACGATGCGTTTTTTCGCCAGCGAGGCATTGAGCTGATTGACCGTGGCGCGGTTCTTTTGCAGAACCGCCGAGAGCCGATCATATTCACCCTTGGAAATGGCACGACTGTCGACCAGTTGGCTGCCGCGACCGAAATCCAGTTGCGCCAGGCCCAGGTCAGCCTTGGCGGTTTCCAGCAAGGCGGTTTCCACTGCGCTGTCGAGTTGCAGCAGCGGTTGCCCGGCCTTGACCTTCTGCCCGGATTCGAATTTGAGTTCAGTGACGGTGCCGGCGACTTCCAGGCTCAGCTCGACGCCTTGCAGCGCCTTGAGCGTGCCGACGGTAGGCAGACGCATCTGCCACGGCCGCTCGGTGGCACTGGCCACGGCAACGCTGATCGGCGGTTTGGGTTTGGAAAAGCCCTGGATCATGGTGTAGATCGAAAAGGCTTTGTATCCGCCCAATATCAGGACGACCAGCAAGACAACACCCAACATGATCAGCATGCGGCGACGCAGCATATTTCCAGTTCCTTGGATAAATCAGGTGAGACAGTCCCGAACATTACTCCGAGAGAGGTAGGGAATCCAACTGCCATTACTACCGTTGAGATGACACTTCCCCTGTGGCGAGGGAGCTTGCTCCCGCTGGGTCGCGAAGCGGCCCCGCTCTTTTATCAAAAGCAGGGCCTGCTGCGCAGTCCAGCGGGAGCAAGCTCCCTCGCCACAAGTTTCAGTATCAGCTTCAAGTGTTGGTTCAGGCGATCAAGTGCAGATGGTTGTCCCAGAGCCCCGCCGGCAGCTCCAGCGGTTTGGCCAGCAGCTCATCCTGGCGGCAATCGTAGTAACGGCAACGGCCCTGACCCGAGGTCACGACAAAGCCATCCTGCACGGCACCGACACCGGCACAATCGGGTAGCGGTGCGTCGAGACGCACTTCGCCGCTGTCCAGGTCCCAGATGAAGAACCGGTTGCCGCGCGGCGCGGTCAACGCCACCAGGCGCAGTTCGCTGTGCACGGCGACGCTCGCGGTGTAGTGCCCCATCGACTGCAACTGATGATCCGGCACCGGGAACGCCACGAACGGCTGTCCCGGACGCTTGATCGCCAGCAGTTCCGAGCGCTCGTGCGAGGCGCCCATGAATTGCTGACCGGCAACGATAGTGCCGTCGCTGGCAATGCCCAGGTGGCGCACGCTGTTCATCTGCTGGGCCAGGGTTTCCTTGCTCAGCAGGGTGCCGTCGCGCTGCATCAGCACCAGGCTCGGTTCCATGGCGTTGAGGTTCATGTCGACGCGGCTTTCTGCCTCGGTGCGAATCCCGCCGTTGGCCACCACCAGGGTTTCGCCATCGGGCATCCAAGACACCTGATGCGGACCGAGGCCATGGGTGGAAATCTCGCCGCTGTGCACCAGCCGCTCGCCTTCGAACTTGTACACGCCGAGCAGGCCGCGACCCGGGTCGGTTGTGTCGTTCTCGGTGGCGTACAGGTATTCGCCGTCCTTGTGCACCACGGCGTGGCCGTAGAAATGCCGGTTCGGCTGCGACGTCACGATTTGCAGCAACGTCCCGTCGCGCAGGTCGATCAGATAGCTCTCGGTGCCCGGGCGACGGGCGACGAACAGTGCGATGGGCAGCGTCGGGTGGTTGATGATGTCGTGACAGCGCTGGCCGACCTCGGTGGCGAATACCCGGGTGCCGTCCAGCCGATATCCGACGGCGTAGTGCTTGCCGTCGGTGTCATCGCGCGCCGAGAGCAACAACGGGCTCTGATCCTTGCGCTTGAACAGCGTCCAGCCGCCCAGTGTCACTGCTCCCAGCAGCAAACTACCTAAAGTCAGAGCCTGGCGTCGCAGCATGGCACTTGCCCTCATCAGTCACCGTCGTTGGCGTTGAAGCCCAGTTGAATGCCCAGCGCCTTGGCCAGTTCGCCTTCGTGCAGGCGATGGACGACGTTGAGGCTGTCGTAGAGATCGTTGAGTTGCTGGCGACCGGCGTCGTCGCCGAGCATTTCGGTCAGCGAGCGCTGAGTGCTGCCGAACAGTTCCAGCGATGCGGCGTAGGCGGCGTCGATCTTGTCCGCCAGTGGCTTTTGCTCGGCCGGCAACAGACCGCGCAGGCCTTTGTTGTCGACGCCTTCCCAGACGGTTTTGGCGGCGGCAAGGCTGGCTTCCAGCGCGGTCAGCGACGACTGGCTGCGCCAGGCATCCGCCTGGAACGGCTGCGGCACACCCTTGCTCTGGCGGCCCATGGGCGTGCCGAGTTTTTTCTTCAGGGTGTCGAGGGCGGTGACCTGCACACGCAGCAGATCGGCGATCGCTTCGTGGGAGTCGGCGTAGCGCTGGTTGGGGAACTTGCTCATCTGCGCGAGCATGCCGTCGGTGTTGTTCCAGCTCTGCAGAATCTCTTCGGCCAATTGCTTCTGACGCTCGCCGATGGCGATCAGCAGTGGGCAGTATTTGGCCTTCTGCTCGGCGTTGGCGACGTCCGGCTTTTCATCGAACAGGATGTATTCGTAAGCCGACAGGCCTTGCACCACCACGCTCGATTTGGCCAGGGCAGCGGCATCGATCTGCGGCTGGGCGACGACCAGTTGCTCGACCTGACGGCCAACGAGGTTTTTCTTGTCCGGCCAGAACTGCACCTGCCACGAACGGTTGCCCTCGGCCAGCGGCCCGATCAGCAACGGTTGCAGCTCGGCCCAGGCTTTCTGCGCATGCAGGAAGTCGGCGCGGGCGGTTTCCAGGGTTTCCTTGCCCTGGCAATAGGCGAGGGCGCTGACGGCCAGTTGTCTGTCGGCTTCGACCCAACGGGTGTAGGTCGGCAGGATCACTGATTTGGCGATCGCCGCCGAGGTGACCGCTTGCGGATCCTGCGGCGAGCAGGCGCCGAGGGCGAGCGCGGCAAGGCTGGTGAACAACAACTTGGGACGGAACATGTCGGGCTCCCGATTCTTTTAAGTGTTTAAAGTGAGTTCAAGAACGCCAGCAGCGCGGCACGCTGTTCGGCGTTGAAAGACAAAACCTGTTGCTGCGCCTTCTGCGCTTCGCCGCCATGCCAAAGCACGGCTTCGAGCAGATTGCGGGCGCGGCCGTCATGCAAAAACTGAGTGTGACCACTGACCGCTTGCGTCAGACCGATCCCCCACAACGGCGGGGTGCGCCAGTCGCGGCCGGAGGCCTGGAATTCAGTACGGTTGTCAGCCAGACCGTCGCCCATGTCATGCAGCAGCAGATCGCTGTACGGGCGAATCACTTGATTGGCCAGTTCAGGTTCGGCCGCGTTGGCGGCGGTGGTGTATTTCGGTGTATGGCACGACTGGCAGCCGGCCTGGAAAAACAGGTTCTTGCCGGCCAGCACTTGTTCGTCATTGACGCCACGGCGCGCCGGCACCGCGAGGTTGCGGGTGTAGAACAGCACCAGGCGCAGGATGTTGTCGCTGACTTCCGGCTCGCCGTCCGGACCATTGCCGTTCGGCGCCTGTTTGCAAGCAGTTTGCGCGTCGGTGCAGTCATCGAAGGGTCTCAGACTTGTGGTGAGGCCCATGTCACCGGAAAACGCGTGGACATTCTGCTGATTGAGGTTCGGCTGCCCGGCTTTCCAACCGAATCGCCCGACCACGGTTTTCTGCATCTCATCGTCCCAGACCCGATTCGCCCGGCCCTTGATGCCGTTGTTTTCCTTGGCCTGTGCAGCGGCGTTGGCGAGGATTGCTTCCTCAGGGATCGCTTCGAGCAGGCCGAGGCCGATCATCGGCGGCGCGACGCGGGCCGAGAAACGCGTGTCCGGGTGCATCGGGCCGTAGCCCAATTGAGTGAATTGCAGGAGCGGTTTGCGCAGTTCCACTTCGGTGCCGTCCTTGAAGCGGATCGGCACCGCGCTGTACTCGACGCGCACCTTGCCTTCCGGCGTGACGCCGGGCACCGCCATGTCCTGGAACTGACCACCGTAGACCGGTTCCGGCACCACGCCGACCTGCTCGATGAGCTTGGCGAACTCCGGCGCATCAGGAATCGACAGGCGCACCAGCATCGATACCGCGTTCGCTGCATCCGGCGCGGGTGGATGGCCGCGGCCATCCTTGATGTGGCAGTTCTGGCAGGCGTTGGTGTTGAACAACGGGCCAAGGCCATCGCGGGCGGTGGTGGTCGACGGGGCGATCACCCACGGACTGCGGAAGAAGCTGTTGCCGACACTGAAATCGACCCGGCGCGACGGTGGCAGGTTGGCCGAGGGCAGCGAGAACGCGTTCTGGTCGGTCTTGCGCACGGTCGTCGCCCCGCCCGAACGCGCTTCACCGGGCTCAGCCTTGGTAAAGCGCGGGGCGTCATCGCAGGCACTCAGGCCCAGGGCCAGAATCAGTGCGGACAAGCGAAGAGGCAGCGAGGGCATCAGACATCCTGCGGACGGGCGAAAACAAAGGCGCAAAGTCTAACAGGGCGTGGGAGTTTGAATAAGAGGAATTATCGTTTGCTTGATACAAGGCAAGCCTTGAAGCTCATGCAAACCCTGTGGGAGCGAGCCTGCTCGCGAAAGCGGTGTCTGCCGCGCTGACGATGTTGCGCCAGATGACGCCTTCGCGAGCAGGCTCGCTCCCACAGGGATTGGTGGTGCACCTGATATCGAACACACCATGGAGAAGGGCTTTGTGTAGGGCAGGCATGAAAAAGGCGACCCGAAGGTCGCCTTTTTTACTCAGACGCTGTGATCAGAACTCGTGATCAGCGTTGTCCGGGTTCAGGTCGCTGATGCCCAGTTTGCCGGCAGCGGCTTCGATCGAACCGGTCTGCTTGACCAGTGCGGCGATGGCGTCACGCACGATCTGGTTACCCGCCGTGTTGCCGGCCGCGATCAGCTGGTCGTAGTGCTCACCCTTGTTGGCGTGATCAACCATGACCTGGATCTTGGCTTCGGTAGCAGCCAGATCGGCTTTCAGCGCGGTGTCGGCAGCCGGGTCGGCCTTGGCCACCAGCGACGACAGGCTGGCGCCGGTCATCTTGGTGCCGTCGGTACGGGTGTACTCGCCCAGGTACACGTTACGAATGCCTTTGGCATCGTAGAAGTGCGAGTTGTGGGTGTTGTCGCTGAAGCAATCCTGTTCGTCTTCAGGGGAGTTGGCTTCCAGGGAAACCTTCATGCGCTCGCCCGCCAGTTCACCCAGGGACAGGCTGCCCATGCCGAACAGCATTTTGCGCAGACCGGTTTCAGCCGGCTCGGCTTCCAGGGTGGCGCGGTAGTTGTCGGCCACGTTCGGCTTCCAGTTGCCGACCATTTCTTCCAGGTCGCTGACCAGCAGCTGGGTCACGGCTTTGAGGTACGCACGGCGACGATCGTTGTGACCGCCAGTGGCGCCTGCGCCTTCCAGGTAGTCCGAAGCCGGACGGTTGCCGGCGCCCGGGCCGGTGCCGTTCAGGTCCTGGCCCCAGAGCAGGAATTCGATGGCGTGGTAGCCGGTGGCGACGTTGGCTTCGGAACCGCCCAGCTCGTTGAGGCTGGCGAGTTTTTCCGGGGTGATGTCTTTTACGTCGACCTTGTCTTCGCCGACCTGCACTTCAGTGTTGGCGATGATGTTGGCGGTGGCACCCGGGTTGCCCAGTGCGTGTTCGTAGGATTTGTCGACGTAGTCGATCAGGCCTTCGTCCAGCGGCCAGGCGTTCACCTGACCTTCCCAGTCGTCGATGATGGTGTTGCCGAAGCGGAACACTTCGCTCTGCAGGTAAGGCACGCGCGCGGCAACCCAGGCAGCGCGAGCGGCTTTCAGGGTGTCGGCGTTCGGCTTGGCGAGGAACGCATCGACGGCGGTTTGCAGGGTTTTCGCGGTGGATTCGGCGTCGCTGTAAACGGCGAAGACCATGTCGGCGTAGTGCGCGACCACCGCCTTGGCGGCAGCTTCATCGACTTTACCGGCAGCGGCAGGTGCTGCTGCAGCGGCGGTGCTGGCGGCCGGAGTCGGCGCGGCCGGGGCGGCAGCCTTGTCTTTGCCTTCGCCGCAACCGGCGAGGGAAATAGCGATGGCCAGCAGACTGGCGGTAGCCAGAGGCATACGAATCATGGCGAACATCCTGCTTCGGTAATTGAGTGGACTCACGCTGGGGGCGCAAAACTGCGACATAATGCAAATCTTTCGCATTATGTGTAAAGGGCTGTGGCTGGAAATATTTCTTATTTACGCAGATCAAAAAACGCAGCCAACGGCGCGCAATACCTCTGGAAGCTGCCAAAGGCTGGATCATTTGATCGTCTAGAGAATCGCCGCGTTGCTGCGCTGGGCCTGCTTGAGATAGGCGCTCAGTTCCCGAGACGGCAGCGGCTTGCTGTAGAGGTAACCCTGACCTTCGTGGCAGCCTTCGGAGATGATGTAGGACTCTTGCTCGGCGGTCTCCACTCCCTCGGCAATGACCTGCATGCCCAAGCTCTTGCCCAGTTGAATGATCGCGCGAACGATGGTCGCATCGTCGTCGTCATCCAGCAGGTCCTGAACGAAGCTCTTGTCGATCTTGATCTTGTCCAGCGGCAGGCTCTTCAGATAGCTCAGCGATGAGTAGCCGGTGCCGAAGTCGTCGATGGCGATCAGCGCCCCGGAGCGACGCAGGCTCAGCAGGTGCTGGGCGGCGGTGCTGATGTCTTCCATCAGGCCGGTTTCGGTGACTTCCAGCTCCAGGCTGCGCGGCGGCAGACGGTAGATCTGCAGCAGGTTGTTGACCACCCGCGGCAACTCGGCGTGGTGCAGTTGCACGGTGGACAGGTTGACCGCCATGCGCAGATCGGCGAAGCCCTGATCGTGCCATTCGCGCAGTTGCTTGCAGGCCTGATCGAGCACCCATTCGCCGATGGCGATGATCGTGCCGTTCTGCTCGGCCAGCGGGATGAACAGGTCCGGCGGCACCAGGCCGTGTTCCGGGTGCTGCCAGCGGATCAGCGCTTCGACCCCGACCACGCGGTGATCGCGGTAGCTGATCTGCGGCTGATAGACGAGGTAGAACTGGTCGCGAATCAGCGCGTCGCGCAGGTCTTTTTCCAGTTCGCGGCGCCGCCGCATCTCACTGTCGACGCTGGCGATGTAGAACTGATAGCGGTTGCGCGAGCGGGTCTTGGCCAGCGTCATGGTCTGCTCGGCCTTCTGCAACAGCTTCTCGGTGCTGTCGCCATCCTCCGGGAACAGGGTGATGCCGATGGTCGCGCGCAGGCGGATTTCCTGATGATCGAGGGCAAACGCCGCTTCCAGATCATCAAGGATGCTCTGCGCCAGTTCCGCCGCTTCGTAAGGCTGTTCGATATCGGCCTGCACCAGTGCGAACTGGTCGCCGCCCAGACGGGCGAGGGCGCCAAGGCGGCCGCTGTGGGCACGCAGGCGATCGGCCAGTGCCAGCAACAACTGGTCGCCGGTCTGGTAGCTGAACTGTTCGTTGATCCCCTTGAAATCATCCAGCCCCACGCACAGCACCGCGACCCGGCGTTGCAGCTTGCCGGCGTCTACCAGAATCTTGTCCAGTTGCTGCTGCAGTTGCTGGCGATTGGGCAGGCCGGTGAGGAAGTCGTACTGGGCCATGCGCAGCAGGCTGTTTTCCGCTTCGTGGCGCAGATGAGTGTTGCGTTCAATGGATTCGAGCAACTGGTTGGCGGTGTTGATCCAGATGCCCAGTTCGTTTTTCTCGTGGCCCTTGATCTGCGGAATCTTGTGTTCGCTGGGACGGTCCGGATTGATTTCGGTCAGGTGCTCGATGATCCGCGACAGCGGTTTGGTCAGCAGCCAGTGATAGACCAGATACAGCACCAGGCCCATGGCCAGGGCGCGCAGCACGCCGGAAATGAAAATGATCACCGAGCTGACGATGAAACTCTCGCCGTAGGTGGCGGTGTCGAGGGTGATGCTCAGGTCGCCGTAATACTCGCTGTACGGGCCGCGACCGACCAATTGCGTGGTGAAGGTGCGTTCCTGGCCGAGAATCAGATCGGTCAGCCAGCGGCTGTTGGACTGCTGCAACTCACGGGATTTTTGCGCGAGCATCGCTTCGTTGGGATGGCCAATGGAGGCCTGACGCACGGCGTCGTCCTGGAACAGGCCTTCGATCACCTGCATGCCCATTTCCCGGTCAAGGCTGTAGACCGCCTGGGTGGACGGATCGCGGAACATGTCGAGGATCCGTTGCGCGTCCCCGGCCACGGCCTGGCGGGTCTTGTAGGCGTCGAAGACGATCTGGGCGCAGCTCAAGACCACGCCGACGATCAATGCCGAAAGGAGCACGACCCGGAGCAACTTCACCGACAAGCTGTTCTTGAGTTCCAGCTTCAAAGGGTTATTCCTTGTTCCGTGCGGGTAGCGTCAAGTTGCCATGAGTATTGGCAATCCCGGGTTGGCAGTCAAAGGGACAATCAAGCCCAAGGATATTTGCCTGTGGCGTTGGCCGAAATGCAGCTGTCTGGAGTGTCAGCTCTATTTGTACTGTGTCGGTAGTTTCGGCCCTCAACTTGAGCGCTTCGGAACAATTTTCCTCTGTTTGAGGTTAGTCCGCTGTGGCATGGCAGCAAGCAACGTGAGGCTGCATTTACTGTATGAAAAAAGCCGTCTCATTGTAGGAGCTGCCGAAGGCTGCGATCTTTTGCTTTTTTAGAAGATCAAGATCAAGAGATCGCAGCCTGCGGCAGCTCCTACATAAATCAAAGGCATAAAAAAACCCGGCAATGCCGGGTTTTTTGTCTGGCGCGCAGCTTAAGCGGTGAAGGTTTTGCCTTCGAACTGCTCGGCAACGAACTTCCAGTTGACCAGGTTCCAGAACGCTTCAACGTACTTCGGACGCAGGTTGCGGTAGTCGATGTAGTAAGCGTGTTCCCAGACGTCGCAGGTCAGCAGCGGGGTGTCGCCGCTGGTCAGCGGGTTGCCGGCGCCGATGGTGCTGGCCAGGGCCAGGGAACCGTCAGCCTTTTTCACCAGCCAGCCCCAGCCGGAACCGAAGGTGCCGATCGAGGTTTTGCTGAACTCTTCCTTGAACTTGTCGAACGAACCGAAAGCCGCGTTGATGGCTTCAGCCAGTGCGCCGGTTGGTTGACCGCCGGCGTTTGGCGCCAGGCAGTTCCAGTAGAAAGTGTGGTTCCAGACCTGAGCGGCGTTGTTGAAGATGCCGCCCGAGGAAGTCTTGACGATCTCTTCCAGGGTCTTGCCTTCGAACTCGGTGCCTGGCACCAGGTTGTTCAGGTTCACGACATAGGTGTTGTGGTGCTTGTCGTGGTGAAATTCCAGGGTTTCCTTGGAAATGTGCGGCTGCAGGGCATCGTGTGCGTAAGGCAGCGGCGGCAATTCGAAAGCCATGATGATTCTCCTAATCAGGTCTGTTGCGGTGAGCGCAAGGCCGATCACGGGCGGCCAGAAATGCACCGACGAGTTTTTACTCTTTGCGGCGCAGGGTTCGGATCATAGCACCGGGGTCAAGGCTTAACCACGCAACAACTGTGTGGGATAGAGGTTCCGGAATAAATCAGTTGGCGATAATCAATTGGCCCGCCACCGTGAACATCATCAACGCCACCACCAGATCAAGAATCCGCCAGGTACTCGGTCGCGCCAGCCACGGCGCCAGCCATGCCGCACCGAGGGCAAGGGTGAAAAACCACAGCAGCGAGGCACTCGCCGCGCCGACGACATAAGCGCCCGGTACCGACTGTTGTGCACCGAGGGAGCCGATCAGCAACACGGTGTCCAGATAGACGTGCGGGTTGAGCAGCGTCACCGCCAGTGCACTGAGCATCACCGCCCGCAGCGAGCGCACGGTCTGGTTTTCGCCCTGGTTCATGCTCTGTTTTGCGCATGCCCGGCGCAGCGCCTGGCTGCCGTACCAGATGAGGAAGGTCGCGCCGCCCCAACGGGCAATCGCCAACAAGGTCGGGTTCTGCGCGAGGATCGTGGCCAGACCGAAAACCCCGGCCGCCACCAGCAGCGCATCGCACGCCACGCACAGTGCCGCCACCGGCAGGTGATGTTCACGGCGCAGGCTTTGCGCCAATACAAATGCGTTTTGGGTGCCGATCGCCATGATCAGCCCGAACGCCACCAACAGCCCATTCACATAGCTCTGCCACATAACGAGTTACTCCACGTTGGCTGCGAGATCGCGCAGCACCTGCATGGCGCGGTCGGCGTCGGCCTGACCGACGAACAGGTGATCGTGGTAGTAACCGGCGATCACGTTGCAACTGATCCCGGCCTTGCCCAGCGCCGTGGCGAACGCGGCAGTGAGGCCGACCGCCTCCAAGGCCGAATGCACGTTGAGGGTGATCCACGCGGCTATATAGTCGAAGCTCAGCCCCGCCTGTTCGGCGTGGGCGCGTTGCAGAATCACGGTCAGGCCTTCCTGTTCACGGAAACTGCCGACAATCTCCAGACCGCTCGGTAACTGGCCGTCGCGCAGGGTGCAGAACACGTATTCGCCGGCGTTGAGCTGCGGGCTCATGCTGCGCAGCAAGGTCGTGAGTGAAGTTTCGCCAGCCATGTGGGTGGTCCTTGATAAAGAGTGCTTGCTGGCTATTCTCCGGTGCAAAGCGGTATAAGAAAAACCAATAGTGCTGATCGCTCATTAGGAAAACTGATGTTCGACTACAAATTGCTTTCCGCTCTCGCCGCCGTGGTCGAACAGGCCGGGTTCGAACGCGCCGCGCAGGTGCTGGGCCTTTCGCAATCGGCGATTTCCCAGCGGATCAAACTGCTGGAAGCGCGGGTCGGCCAGCCGGTGCTGGTACGCGGCACGCCGCCGTCGCCGACCGAGATCGGCCGGCGCCTGCTCAACCATGTGCAGCAGGTGCGCCTGCTCGAACGTGACTTGCAGACGCTGGTGCCGGCGCTCGACGAAGAGGGCCTGCCGGAACGCCTGCGCATTGCGCTCAATGCCGACAGCCTCGCCACCTGGTGGGCCGAAGCCGTGGGCGATTTTTGTGCCGAGCAGCATTTATTGCTGGATCTGGTGGTGGAGGATCAAACCGTCGGTCTCAAGCGCATGCGTGCCGGGGAAGTCGCGGCGTGTGTCTGCGCCAGCGAACGCCCGGTGGCCGGCGCGCGCAGTGTGTTGCTCGGGGCGATGCGTTACCGGGCGCTGGCCAGCCCGGCGTTCATCGAGCGGCATTTTCCTGATGGCGTGCGCGCCGAACAGTTGCCGCGCACCCCGGCGCTGGTGTTCGGCCCGGACGATTTCCTCCAGCATCGCTTCCTCGCATCGCTCGGTGTCGATGGTGGTTTCGAGCACCATTTGTGTCCGTCTTCCGAAGGTTTTGTGCGCCTGACTGAAGCCGGGTTCGGTTGGGGCCTGGTGCCGGAACTGCAGGTGCGCGAGCAATTGCAACGCGGTGTGCTGCGCGAACTGTTGCCAGATAAACCGATCGATGTGCCGTTGTACTGGCATCATTGGCGCAATGGCGGTCAGTTGCTGGGGTTGCTGACCGAGCAATTGGTACGTTCTTCATCACGCTGGCTGGTGCCCTTGGGCTGACGGTCAGCGTCAAGACAGACGTATCAGGTAAACGAAAGACATCGGAGCTTTACATGAAAATTCTGGTCACCGGCGCAAGCGGCTTCATTGGCGGACGCTTTGCGCGTTTTGCCCTTGAGCAGGGCCTGGACGTGCGGGTCAACGGTCGCCGGGCCGAAAGCGTCGAGCATCTGGTGCGCCGTGGCGCCGAGTTCGTCCCGGGCGACCTCACCGATGCGGATCTGGCACGCGAGCTCTGCGCCGACGTCGAAGCGGTGGTGCACTGTGCCGGTGCCGTCGGTTTGTGGGGGCGTTATCAGGACTTTCATCAGGGTAACGTGCAGGTCACGGAAAACATCGTTGAAGCCTGCCTCAAGCAGCGTGTGCGGCGGCTGGTGCATCTGTCGTCGCCGTCGATCTACTTCGATGGCCGCGATCACCTTGGCCTGACCGAAGAGCAAGTGCCCAAGCGCTTCAAACATCACTACGCGGCGACCAAATACCTGGCCGAGCAAAAGGTCTTCGGCGCCCAGGAATTCGGTCTGGAAACCATCGCCCTGCGCCCGCGCTTTGTCACCGGCGCCGGTGACATGAGCATCTTCCCGCGTCTGCTGAACATGCAACGCAAGGGCCGTCTGGCGATCATCGGCGACGGCTTGAACAAGGTCGATTTCACCAGCGTGCAGAACCTTAACGAAGCGCTGCTCAGCAGCCTTTTGGCGGCCGGTTCGGCGTTGGGCAAGGCCTACAACATCAGCAACGGCGCGCCGGTGCCGTTGTGGGATGTGGTCAATTACGTGATGCGCAAAATGGATGTGCCGCAAGTCACCAAGTATCGCTCGTACGGTCTGGCCTACAGCGTCGCCGCGCTTAACGAAGGCGCGTGCAAACTCTGGCCGGGACGTCCGGAGCCGACCCTGTCGCGGTTGGGCATGCAGGTCATGAAGAAAAATTTCACCCTCGACATCAGTCGCGCCCGGCATTATCTGGACTACGATCCGCAAGTCAGCCTGTGGTCGGCCCTCGATGAGTTCTGCAGTTGGTGGAAAGCTCAGGACATCCGTTGATACAAGTCGGCCGGCCGGCAATGAACCGCACTGCCGCTTGAGGGTCAATCCCTGCGGCTGCGGCGGTTATACTTCGCAGCATTTAGCCATCACCGCGTTCCACAAAGGTTGCCTCAATGTCCATGCGTAACGATGCCAACGACGATTTCGACGATGTACCGAGCCTGCGGGCCGACACCTTTGACGACGATGACATTCCGCCTACCGCCCGTACCTCCGTGCACTCGCGCACGCCGCCGGTGGTCAAGGTCAAGGCCGCGAGCACCGGGCCGTTGTGGGCACTGGTCGGCGCATTGTTCTTTGCCTTTATCGGTCTGGCCTGGTGGAGTTTCCAGCAGATTTCACTGATGGAGCAGCAGTTGGTCGCGACCCAGGAAAGTTTTGCGCGCATCAGCGAGGAAGCGGCGGGGCGCCTGCAGGACATTTCCGGCAAGGTCGTCGCCAGCCAGAGCAACGTCAACAGCGACAGCGAAGCCTTGAAGTTGCAGATCAAACAGCTGGAAACCCAGTTGCTGGATCAGAGTAAACAGCAGCAAGGCGTGGTCGGTCAGACCAGCGATCTGGACAAGCGTCTGGCGCAGATGACCGCGCAGACCACCGAACAGCAGAATGCCAACAGCCAGTTGCAGGCTCAGGTCAAAGCCTTGAGCGCCGAACTGGCGACGCTGAAAAGCGCACCGGCCGACACCGGCAAGTTCGATGCGCAGCTCAAGAGTTATGACGCCCAGCTGAAAATCCTCGGCGCTGATATCACCGCGCTGAAAAAGCAGGGCAACCCGAGCGCGGCGCTCGAGCGTCTGGAGCAGGAAATCGTCGTCCTCAAAAGCGAGCAGGACAACCGTCCGGCAACGCCACAGGGTGGCGGCAATACCGCCGAGTTCGATGCGTTTCGCGGCCAGATGACCCGCAACCTCAACACCCTGCAGGCACAGATCCAGAACTTGCAGCAGCAGATCAACGCCCGGCCATAGCGCCCGACTCAGAAACCTTTGTGGCGAGGGAGCTTGCTCCCGCTGGAGTGCGAAGCGCTCCTTGAGTTTCCCCGTAGATCCTGGTTTCAGGATTTACGACTGCTTCGCAGCCGAGCGGGAGCGAGCTCCCTCGCCACAGGGCATACCGCAACTTCTGGATTCATCTTCGACCTCCGTCCTGTCCCAAGCCGTCTACGCTCTTGAAACACCAACAAGAACGAGGGATGCGTGATGGGGTTTTTGCATAAAGTGGCGTGGCTCGGGGTGATGCTGCTTGTGGGGGCGGGGCAGGTCAGCGCCGCCACCACGCAAAAGGACGACAGCAAAGCCGCCATCGCTTTGCTGGAAAAGGCCCTGGCCTATTACCACGATAACGGCGACAAGGCCTTCGCCGCGTTCAGCCGTCAGGGTGAATTCGTCGACAAGGATCGCTACGTGTTCGTGGTCGACACCCAAGGCGTGATGCTCGCCAGCGGCGGGCCATCGTCAGCCTTGATCGGTCGTGATGTCAGCGAAGTGCTTGCACCGGATTTGCAGAAAGCCTTCAAGGACGCCTTGCTGGTGCCAGAAGGTAACGGCATTCAACAGGCCGACTACCGCTGGCAGAACTGGTCCGATGGCAAGGTCGAGCGCAAGCATGTCTACTATCAGCGCATCGGTAAGCGGATTCTGGCGGTCGGTTATTACCT
The DNA here is from genome assembly GCF_017491705.1 of Pseudomonas sp. 86_A. NCBI lineage: Bacteria > Pseudomonadati > Pseudomonadota > Gammaproteobacteria > Pseudomonadales > Pseudomonadaceae > Pseudomonas > Pseudomonas sp. 86_A. Next base: position 73,337 of record NZ_JAFGYS010000013.1, read on the forward strand.
GCCGCGTGCTTCAGCCGAGCAGGCCAAGGCGCTCCTCGACAAGGCTGCAACCGATCTGGGCAAAGACGAGAAGGGAACCCTGACGGCCATCAACTCGCTCAAGGGCGGATACCTGCAGGATGACCTGTACGTGTTCGTGGTCAATCTGGACAACCAGCGCTATGTTGCCCACGGCACCAACCTGCGGCTGACCAATACCGATTTCAGCAAGATCAAGGACCCGGAAGGCAAACCGGTGGGCGAGCCGATTCTGGCATTGATCGCCAAACAGGATGACGGCGAATACGAATACCGCTGGAAAAACCCGGTGACCGGCAAGGTCGAAGACAAGCATGCCTACCTGAAGAAGGTCGGGCATTTTCTGGTGGCAGTGGGTTACTACAGCCCTTGAGTGAACTGCCTTTGTAGGAGTGAGCCTGCTCGCGATGGGGGTGTGTCAGTGGACATCACAGTTGAATGACACACCCTCATCGCGAGCAGGCTCACTCCTACAGGGGATCGCGTTGTTGCTGTTACTTGGCGCCGTGCTCCCGCCCGCGCAGCAAGTTATTCGGCATCGCAATCGCCGCCGCCAGCCCCAGCAGCGACACCGCTGTACTCACCCACAGCAAATGCCGGAACGTCACCGAAAGCTCGGCGCGCAAGGCGTTCTGCGCATCCCCCGGGGCCGCGTTCAAACCATCCAGCAGCACGTTGCCCGAATGCCCTTCACTGATCAGCGAACTGCTCGCCAGATGGGCGAAACTCGAGTCCTGCAACAAGGCCAGCAACAGCGCCGACATCAACGCTACGCCCACCGCGCCGCCCAGTGAGCGGAACAGGTTGGTGGTGCTGGTGGCGACACCGATGTCGCGTTGTTCCACCGAGTTCTGCGTGCCCACCAGCGAAGTCGGGAACTGCATGCCGCCGGCAATACCGCTGAGCAGCATGAACAGACCACTGAGCAACGTCGCTTCGGGTGGACTGAAGGCCATGCCGAGAATCGAGAGCGGCATCAGCAGCGCCCCGGTCAGGATCTGCGGCTTGTAGCGCCCTGTGATCGAGGTGCGCCGGCCGGCGAAATAGGCACCGATCGGCAGGCCCATCGCCAATGGCAACAGGTGCAACGCGGCACTGTCGGCCCCGGCGCCAGTGACGCTCTGGAAGCGCAGCGGCATCAACACGATCAACGAAATGGCCTGGAAACTGGTGAAGAAAATCGTGCACCAGCACAGCAACGCATTGCGGTTGGTGAACAAGTGCATGGGCAGCAGCGGCTCGCGCGCTCGGCGTTCATGCCAGACGAACACCGCCAGCACCAGCACCGCACAGGCGAACAAGCCGAGCACTTCGCGGCTGCGCCATGAATGGCCCTGGCCGACCTGAGTGATGCCCAGCAGCAACGCGGTCAGGCCGATGATCATCAGCAGGGTGCCCAGGTAGTCGATGATCGGCTTGCGCTGCGGAATCGGCAGCCCGCGCAGGTTGCGCCGCGCCACCCAATAGGCGCCAAGCCCCAGCGGCAGGTTGATCAGAAACACCCAACGCCACGACAGGTATTCGGTCATGTAGCCGCCGAGCACCGGTCCGGCGACGCTGGCGACCGCGTACATGCTGCTGAAATAACCCTGATAACGCCCACGCTCGCGGGGCGGAACGATGTCGCCGATGATCGCCTGGCTGACCGAAATCATCCCGCCGGCGCCGATGCCCTGGAGAATCCGCGCCAGCACCAGTTGCTCCATGCTTTGTGCCATGCCGCAAAACAGCGAGGCGAGGGTGAACAGGCCCATGCCGAACAGCATCAGTTTGCGCCGCCCGTACAGATCGCCGAGCTTGCCGTAGATCGGCACGGCCACGGTCATCGCCACCATGTAGCCGGAAATCACCCAGGCCAGCAGGCTGACGTCCTTGAATTGGGCAGAGATGGCGGGCATCGAGACGGCGACGATGGTCTGGTCCAGTGCGCCGAGAAAGATCGCCAGCATCAGCGCGACCAGCACGCTGCGAATGGCCGGTTTGGGTGTTTCAGGCTGGTGAAGATTGGTCACGGGCGGAACCTGCGGGCAGTGAGAATCCCGCAGGCCATCGGGCGAGCGGGGATGCTCGCCAGTGTAAGTCGGTAGGAAGCTATTCGATAGCCTCATAAGGAAGTCCGACGTAATTTTCTGCAATGGTTTTTCGACCCGCTTCTGAACTGACAAAGTAGTCCAGTTCCGAGGCGCTGATCCGCTGGCTGAAGTCATCATGCGCGTCGAAACGATGCAGCATCGAGGTCATCCACCAGGAAAACCGCTCGGCCTTCCATACCCGGCGCAGGCAGATTTCCGAATACTTCTCCAGCAGATCGGTGCGGCCGTCGCGATAGACCTTCAGCAGAATATTGAACAGCGTACTGACATCGCTGGCAGCCAGGTTCAGGCCCTTGGCACCGGTGGGCGGCACAATGTGCGCGGCATCCCCGACCAGAAACATCCGCCCGTACTGCATCGGCTCGACGACAAAACTGCGCAGCGGTGCGATGCTCTTTTCAATCGACGGGCCGGTCACCAGTTTCTCGGCAAGCTCCACCGGCAGGCGTGTTTTCAGCTCAGCCCAAAAGCGCTCATCGGACCAGTCCGCGACGTTTTCTTCAGCCGGCACTTGCAGGTAGTAGCGGGTGCGCGTGGCCGAACGCATGCTGCACAGGGCAAAGCCGCGTTCATGCCGGGCGTAGACCAGCTCCTCATGCACCGGCGGGGTGTCGGCGAGAATCCCCAGCCAGCCGAATGGATAGACCCGTTCGAAAATCTTCAGGCAGTCCTCGGGAATCGACTGTCGGGCCACACCGTGAAAACCGTCGCAACCGGCGATGTAATCGCAATCGACGCGCCAGGTTTCACCGTCCTTTTCGAAGGTGACAAACGCCTCGTCGCTTTTCATGCCGTGAGGAACGACATGGCTCACCTCATAAAACGACAGCGCGCCCGCCTCCCGACGAGCGGCCATCAGGTCGCGGGTGACTTCGGTCTGGCCGTAGACCATCACGGTTTTTCCACCGGTCAATGCCTGCAGATCGATGTGCGCCAGACGCCCATCCAACGCGAGGTCGAAGCCGGTGTGCACCAACCCTTCGGCGTCCATGCGCTGACCGACCCCGGCCTGACGCAACAGCTCTACCATGCCTTGTTCAAGCACGCCGGCGCGAATGCGTCCGAGCACATAATCGGGTGTCTGGCGTTCCAGAATCAAGGTGTCGATGCCGGCGTTGTGCAGCAACTGCCCGAGGAGCAATCCGGATGGACCGGCGCCGATGATGGCGACTTGGGTTTTCAGCGTTTTCATTGTTTTTATGACTCGCAAGCTTCACGCGGCATGAACCGGTGAATGATTTTTATGGATCGAGTGCTTGCATTTTTCCCTCGCGGGTCTGTCAATTGAAGGTGAAAACTGAGCCGATACCTGTACATTCTGCCAATCGGTGCGATTATCGCCCGCAACCTCGAGGCCTGGATTGAAGTGATGAACAAGCCTGACCTGCCTTCGATTCCGGTGTTCAAGCTCTACGGTGAAAGCCTGGACTGGCCGACCCCTGACTTGCTGCACTGTGAAACCATTTCCAAACGCAGCCGCGAACATCAATGGGAAATCAAACCCCACCGTCACGCCGATTTGTGCCAATTACTCTTCGTTTTCAAAGGTCAGGCAGAGCTTGAAATCGAAGGTCAACGCACGCAACTCAACGAACCCGCCATTCAAGTCCTGCCCCCGTTGTCGGTGCATGGCTTTCGTTTTTCCGAGGACGTCGAAGGCTTCGTCGTCACCCTCGCCAATCCGTTGATCAACCACCTGCAGGCGCAACTGGGCAACTCGGTGCACGCCTTGGCCCAGGCCGAGCATTACCCGGCGGGCAAGGATGCGGAGTACCTCAACAGTCTGTTTGCAGCGTTGCAGGCCGAATACAACGGCCATCAACCCGCGCGGGAAATGCTCATGCATTCGCTGGTCAGCGTGATCATGGTCTGGGTCAGCCGTCAGGCGATCGTGCGCCACAACGCCAGCCAGCGGCCGCAACGCCAGCGCGAATACCTCAACGGTTTTATTCAGTTGGTGGAGGAAACGTATCGTCAGCATGTGAAGGTCGAGGACCTGGCCCATCGTCTGGGGATTTCCGTGTCGCACCTCAACGGCACCTGCCGGGAACTGGCCGGGCAGCCAGCGCTGCAGATCATGCACGAGCGCCAGTTACTGGAAGCCAAACGTTTGCTGACCTACACCAGCATGACCATTTACGAGATGTCGGAGTTGTTGGGGTTTTCCGATCCGACCAACTTCACGCGCCTGTTCCGGCGCCGGGTTGGGATTTCGCCAAAGGCGTTTCGTGACCGCCTCAAGGCCGAGCAGTGAATCTGTAACCGCCACATATCCCTTGTAGGAGTGAGCCTGCTCGCGATAGCGCCGTCATGATCAATATTGCAGGTGACTGGCACACCGCTATCGCGAGCAGGCTCACTCCTACAGGGTTCGCTTCAGCTACATCAGCGCAACGCATTAAGCGTCGCGTTATGCGGAATGCAGCGCTCGAAATTGCAGCTGGCGTATTCGCGCGGCAGTTGTCGCAGTTGCTCCACCCGCCAGGCCGCAGTGCCGTACAGCGCCAGCGTGGCGGCACAGGTGATGAAAATGGCGAAATACCTTCTTGTTCTGATGTTCATGGCGTTGACCTCTGAACGCATACCCTGCGGTATTACTTTCAGCATAGAACAAGATCAAAAGATCGCAGCCTGCGGTAGCTCCTGCATATGACCTTTGTGGGAGCTGCCGCAGGCTGCGATCTTTTGCTTTTCTACAACCCGACATCCCACGCCGGATTTTCGGGAAATCGCTGCACCAGAAAATCCAGCATGCTGCGCAACGCCACCGGCATGTGCTTGCGCGAGGCGTACACCGCGTAGATGTTCATCTGCCGTGGCTCGGCATCCGGCAGCAGGCGCACCAGTTCACCGGCATGCACATGCACCCCGGCCTGATAGGTCGGCAGCATCGCCACGCCCGCACCGGCCAGGGTGGCGCGCAACAGGGTGCTGGCCTCGTTGGCGCTGATGTTGCCCTGCACCGGCACCGACACCGGTTCGCCATGTTCCTCGAAGTGCCACAGGCTTTTACCGAAATACGAGTGGGTCAGGCAGTTGTGCCGGCTCAGGTCCTCGACCCGCTGCGGTGGCGGATTGTCGCGCAGGTACGCCGGCGCGGCGCAGACCACCGAACGGCACACCGTCAGGCGTCGGGCAATCAGGTTCGGGTCCAGGTCATTACTGGTGCGGATCGCCAGATCGATGCGCTCATCCACCAGGTTCACCGTGCGGTCGAGCATCTGCATGTCGATGCTGACCCCGGGGTAGCGCTTGACGTACGCCGCCATGGCATCGGCCAGTTGCGCCTGGCCGAACGAGGTGCTGACGCTGATGCGCAGTAGTCCGCGCGGTGCCTCGTCGGGTTCGCTGACGGCGGCCTGCATGTCGGTCGAGAGTTCGAGCATCTGCCGGCAGCGCGGCAGGATTTCGCTGCCGGCGGCGGTCAGGCTCAACTTGCGCGTGGTGCGGTGCATCAGGCGTGCGCCGACCCAATCCTCCAGCTCCGCCAGATAGCGCGACACCACCGGCCGCGACAGGTCCAGATGATCGGCCGCCGCCGACTGGCTGCCCAGATCCACCACCGTGACAAACACCCGCATTGCTTGAAGACGATCCATGATTTGCCCGCTTTCAGAAACAAACTATGTTCAAGCATCGCATTTTTTGTACCGAGTCAGGCAACTAAGCTCTGTCCCATCGCCAAACACGGCATTCGGACCACGGAGCAACAGATGATCGGCTTCACTACCCTCAAGCGCATTTTGCTGGCCACCGCCACCCTCGGCTTCGCGGCCCATGCCGCTGCCGCCAACCTGACCCTGGATGTCTACAACCCAGGCACCCAGGCGATTTTTCCGGTGACCTCGGTATTGGTCAGCGGCGAGAAAGACGCGATTCTGGTCGACGCCCAATTCGGCAAGGCCCAGGCCGAGCAGGTGGTGGAAAAGATCCGCGCCAGCGGCAAGCACCTGACCACCATTTACATCAGCCACGGTGACCCGGATTACTACTTCGGCCTCGACACCCTGACCAAGGCCTTCCCCGACGCCGAGGTGCTGGCTTCGCAGCCGACCGTGGACCACATCAACAAAACCGTCGCCGGCAAGCTCGCCTTCTGGGGCCCGAAAATGGGCGCCGACGTACCGGCCAAAACCATCGTGCCGGGCGTGCTCAAGGGCGACAGCCTGATGCTCGAAGGGCAGAAGTTGCAGGTGGTCGGGCTTGAGGGCAAACAACCGGATCGCAGCTTCGTGTGGATTCCGTCGCTCAAGGCCGTGGTCGGTGGCGTCGTGGTCGCCGAGAACATCCATGTGTGGATGGCCGACACCCAGACCGCGCAATCCCACGCCGACTGGCTGCAAACCCTGCACTCGATCGAAACCCTGAAGCCGAAAACCGTGGTCCCGGGGCACTACCTGGGCGAAAGCAGCCGCTCGTTGGCCAGCGTGAAATTCACCGCCGACTACATTAAGGCTTTCGACGCCGAAACCGCCAAGGCCAAGGATTCCGCCGCACTGATCAAGGCCATGCAAAAGCGCTACCCGAAACTCGGCGAAGAAAGCTCGCTGGAGCTGAGCGCCAAAGTCGCCAAGGGCGAGATGCAGTGGTAAGCCGCTTTATCTGAAGCAGAGGTCGAGAGGACTTTCGTGGCGAGGGCGCTTGCTCCCGCCCGCCTGCGCAGCAGGCGTAAAACTGAAAATGCGTTGAATCTGAAAGAGGCGGGGAGTGCTTCGCCCTCCAGCGGAAGCAAGCTCCCTCGCCACAGGGAATACCGCTTCAAGATTAGATTTATGCCGTCGTTGAAACTCTCAAGCCAACTGGAGAATGTCATGAGCAAGATCGCAATCATTGGTGCCACCGGCCGTGCCGGTAGCCAACTGCTGGAAGAAGCCCTGCGTCGTGGCCATAGCGTTACCGCTATCGCTCGCGATACTTCGAAGATCGGCGCGCGCGCCGGTGTGGTCAGCAAGAATGTCGATGTGCTGGATTCGGCGGCGCTGCAAGCCGCTGTGGCCGGTCACGACGTGGTGATCAGCGCCGCGCATTTCGCCACCGTGCCGGCCAGTGCCGTGGTTGGGCCGGTGAAGCAGGCAGGTGTGAAGCGTCTGTTGGTGGTTGGCGGTGCCGGTTCGCTGTTGCTGCCGGACGACACCCGGGTGATCGACAGCGCCGGTTTCCCGGCCGAATACAAAACCGAGGCCAGCGCTGGCGCGGCGTTTCTCGATGCCTTGCGTTCGGAGCAGGATCTGGACTGGACCTTTCTCTCGCCCTCGGCCGAGTTCGTCGAAGGCGACCGCACCGGCACGTTCCGCGTCGGCAAGGATCACTTGCTGGTGAGTGCCGCAGGTCGTAGCTGGATCACCTTTGCCGATTACGCGATTGCGCTGATCGACGAAGTGGAAACGCCGAAGCATTCGCGTCAGCGGTTTACGGTCGGCTACTGATGCTCCCCACGTTCCAATTGTAGGCCTTCGCCTGCTCGCGATAGCAGTGTGTCAGTCGAAGTAAATGTCACTGACCCACCGCCATCGCGAGCAGGCTCACTCCTACAGGGGAATGTGGTGCTTTAGCGGGTATGCGCCTGCTCCACCAGCCAGATCATCAATTCCTCCAGCTGCGGCGAAGCGTCACCGCCCTGCGGCATCACCACGTAGTAGCCCAACCCCGTCTTCACCTTCAGCTCAAACGGCATCACCAGCCGCCCGGCGCGCAGGTCATCGCCGATCAGCGACCAGTCGCCAATCGCCACCCCCGTCCCGTGGGACGCCATCGACATCGCCTGATCCAGTGTCTCGAAATGCTGCCCGGTGTTGACATTGCTCAACTGCAATTCGGCAGCGGTCAGCCACACCGTCCAGTCCTGTGTGTCGCGGGTCGGATGCAGCAGCAGATGCTGTTGCAGATCGGCCGGTTCGCTCAATGCCGGCGGGCCTTTCAATAAGGCTGGCGAACACACCGGCGTCAGTTGCTCATCGAACAGGTGCAGGGCGGTCGACGAGTTGTCGGGCGGCGTGCCGTAGATCACAGCGGCATCGAATTGCTCGCGCTGGAAGTCGACGCCGTGGGCCAGTGTGGTGGTCAGTTTGACCGGCACATCCGGGCGTTCCTTTTGCCATTGCAGCAGGCGCGGTACCAGCCAGCGCATCACGCAGCTCGGTGCCTTGAGCTGCAGGGTTTCGCGCTTCAGACCAATCTGCTCGGTGGCTTCGCTGATCAGGCCGAAGACCTTCTCCACCCTGGGCAGCCACTCGCGCCCTTCGGCCGTCAGCTCAAGGCCCCGGGCCAGGCGAATGAACAGCTCATACCCCAGATGATCCTCCAGCCCGGCGATCTGCCGGCTCACGGCCCCCTGGGTGATGTGCAACTGCTCGGCTGCCCGCGTGAAATTGCAGCACTGCGCGGTGATCAGAAACGTGTGCAGGGCGGGCAGGGGAGGCAGTCGTTTCATGTGGATCCAAGGTATGACGTGAGGACATGGCTAGTATGACTTTTAATCGATTGTTGCCGCTACCTGCCGCCCGTTCAATGAGCCCATTGAAGGGCCCTTTGCAGGAGTGAGCCTGCTCGCGATAGCGGTGTGTCAGTCACCGTAATGTTGAAGGCGAAGACGCCATCGCGAGCAGGCTCACTCCTACACAAAGGCCTTGTGTCTCAAATGAACAAGAAGGGCAATCGACATGGCGACGTGTGGCGAAGTACTGGTCAAGTTACTCGAGGATTATGGGGTCGAGCAGGTGTTCGGTATTCCCGGGGTACACACCGTGGAGCTGTATCGCGGGCTGGCCCGTTCGAGCATCAGCCACGTCACCCCACGGCATGAACAGGGTGCCGGTTTCATGGCCGACGGCTATGCGCGCACCAGCGGCAAACCGGGTGTGTGCTTCATCATTACCGGCCCGGGCATGACCAACATCACCACCGCGATGGGCCAGGCGTACGCTGACTCGATCCCGATGCTGGTGATCTCCAGCGTGCAGACGCGCAGCCAGTTGGGCGGCGGTCGCGGCAAGCTCCACGAGCTGCCGAACCAGAGCGCACTGGTCGGTGGCGTGGCCGCGTTCTCTCACACCCTGATGTCGGCGGCGGAGTTGCCGGGCGTGTTGGCCCGTGCTTTCGCACTGTTTCAGGCCGGACGTCCGCGCCCGGTGCACATCGAGATTCCACTGGACGTGCTGGTGGAAGACGCCGATGAGCTGCTCGCCAGCGTCCCGGTGCATATCGACCGCGCCGGCGCTGCACCGGCTGCCGTACGCCGCATGACGGAGTTGCTGGCCGGCGCTCAACGTCCGCTGATTCTTGCCGGTGGCGGTGCCATCGAGGCCGCCGCCGAGCTCACCGAACTGGCCGAACTGCTCGACGCCCCGGTGGCGCTGACCATCAACGCCAAAGGCATGCTGCCGTCCAGCCATCCACTGCTGATCGGCTCGACGCAAAGCCTGGTCGCGACCCGTGCACTGGTAGCCGATGCCGACGTGGTGCTGGCGATTGGCACCGAACTGGCCGAGACCGATTACGACGTGACCTTCGCCGGCGGCTTCGAGATTCCCGGCAAGTTGCTGCGCATCGATATCGACGCCGATCAGACCGTGCGCAACTATCCGCCGCACGTGGCATTGGTCGCCGACTCGCGCAACGCTGCACAGGCGCTGCTCAGTGCGCTGGCGCATCAGCCGTTGGCCGGACGTCGCAACGATTGGGGTCAGGTGCGTGCGGCGCGTCTGCGCGATGATCTGGCCGCGACCTGGGATGCACCCACACTGGCGCAGACGCGTTTCCTCGAAACCGTCCTGCACGAGTTGCCGGATGCAGTATTCGTCGGCGACTCCACGCAACCGGTGTACACCGGCAACCTCACCTTCAACCCGGAACGTCCACGCCGCTGGTTCAACTCGTCCACCGGTTACGGCACCCTCGGCTACGCCTTGCCGGCGGCAATCGGCGCCTGGCTCGGCGGCAGCATCGAAGGTGGTGCGCGGCCGCCCGTGGTGTGCCTGATCGGCGACGGCGGTTTGCAGTTCACCCTGCCGGAACTGGCGAGCGCGGTCGAAGCGCGCACCCCGGTGATCATCCTGCTATGGAATAACCAGGGTTACGAGGAGATCAAGAAGTACATGGTCAACCGCGCCATCGAGCCGGTGGGCGTCGACATCTACACCCCGGACTTCATCGGCGTTGCCAAGGCCTTGGGGTGCGCTGCCGAAGCGATCAGCTCGGTCGAACAACTGCGCGGCGCGCTGCGTGCCGCCACTGATCGTCAGGGCCCGACCCTGATCGAAATCGACCAGAGCCAATGGATGCAGGCGGTGGCTCAATGATCAATTTCCCAACCACACTCGACGGCCTGTACATCAATGGCCAATGGTCGGCCGGTCGCGAGCATTTGCGGGTGATCAACCCGGCCACCGAAGCGCTGCTGACCACGGTCAATGGCGGCGATGAAAACGCGGTTGATCTGGCCGTCAGCGCGGCCACTCAAGCATTCAAGCGCTGGTCGAAAACCACCGGTGCCGAGCGCGGTGCGATCCTGCGCAACATCGCCAACGGCGTGCGCAACGGTCGCGACCACCTGATGAAGTTGCAGTCGAGCAACAACGGCAAACCGCAGTTCGAAGCGGCCATCGACGTCGATGATGTGATCGCCACGTTCGAGTATTACGCCGGGTTGGCCGAAGGTCTCGATGCACAACTCGACAGCAATGTGGCGCTGCCCAGCGACGATTTCAGCGCACGTCTGCGCCGCGAACCGTGCGGTGTGGTCGGGCTGATCGTGCCGTGGAATTTCCCGATGGTCACCACCGCGTGGAAGCTCGCCCCGGCCTTGGCCGCCGGGTGCTGCGTGGTGCTCAAACCGTCGGAAGTCACGCCACTGCCGGAGCTGGAACTGGCGGCGATCATTGCCGAGTCCGGCCTGCCAGACGGTGTGTTCAACCTGGTTTGCGGCAGCGGTCTGGCGGTCGGTGCACCGCTGTCGGCGGACCCGCGCATCGCCAAGATTTCCTTCACCGGCAGCAATGCCGTCGGCGTGCAGGTGATGCAGCGCGCCGCCGAAACGGTGAAGGGCGTGAGCCTGGAACTGGGCGGCAAATCTTCACTGCTGGTGCTTGAAGATGCCGATCTGGAACTGGCGGTGGAACTGGCCTGCGGTGGCGGTTTTTTCAACGCCGGGCAGATGTGCTCGGCCACCAGCCGGGTGCTGGTCGCTGATGAGCTGGCGGAGCAATTCCTCGAGCGTCTGCAAAAACGCGCGCAAGCGATTCGCGTGGCTGATCCGTTCGATCCGGACGTCGAGATGGGCGCACTGGTCAATCAGGCGCAATACCAGCGCGTGCTCGGCCACATCGACCGTGGTCTGAGCGCCGGAGCCAAGCTGGTGTGCGGCGGCAATCGTCCGGCGGATCTGCCGCGCGGCTATTTTTTGCAGCCGACGGTGTTCACTGACGTGCCCCTCGACAGTGCGCTGTGGTGCGAAGAGATTTTCGGCCCGGTGCTCTGCGTGCGCAGTTTCAGCAGCGAAGCCGAGGCGATTGCCCTGGCCAACGACAGCCAGTTCGGGCTGGTCGCCAGTGTGGTGACGCGTAACGCCGAGACCGCCGACCGGGTCGCCAATGCCCTGCAGGCGGGGCTGGTGTGGCTCAACGCGCCGCAAGTGATCTTCCCGCAGACAGCGTGGGGCGGCTACAAGCAGAGCAGCATCGGCCGCGAGTTGGGACCGTGGGGCCTGGCCGCGTTTCAGGAAATCAAACACGTGATCCGGGCGCTCTGAACGCCCGAAAAAGGTGAGCGCATGCCTCGCAATAAGGCATGCGTCGGTGTCATGGCTTCGATGAGTTTTTATCGATAGTCAGGTGTATTGCACGACCTCAGGATGAACCCGTCGGCAGCGCTGCAGGCCTTTGAAAACAAGGCCTGCAGCGGATCCGGCCGCGCGGATGCAACGGTTGCGACCAACCTCATACTTAAAAGAACAAAGGGAGTCCTTCATGGGCGAGCATGATCTGAACAGGCGTCAATTCATTAAAACCGTCGGCGTCGCCTCGGTAGCGGCGGCGGCCCTGAGCATGCCCTTCATCCGGGCCAGTGCCAGCGACACGCGTTTTGCCGGCAAGACCCTGCGTTTACTGACCTGGTCGGATGACACCGGCCTCGCTGCACTGCGCAATATCGCCGCGACGTTCGAGGCCAAGACCGGCGCCAAGGTCATCGCCGACCGCACCGGCAGCACCTCGGAAATGGTCGCCAAACTCAAGGCCGGCGGTGATCGTCCGCAGTACGACATCATCACCCTGGCCGGGGTTGGCGCCGAAGGTCTGGCCGCCGCCGGGCTGCTGGAAAAACCCGACCTCAACCGCATTCCCAACCTGATCGACGTACCGGAAAAATACCGCACTGGCGCCAATGGCCACGGCATCGGTTACCTGCTGTGGTGCAACAGCCTGGTCTACAGCACCCGCACCCTCAAACAGGCACCGGACAGTTACGCCGCGCTGTGGGACGCCGATCTGGCGCCGAACATTTTCCTGCCGCCGCCGAACTGGACGGAGGCCATGGACCTGATCATCATCGCCGCGAAACTCGCCGGCGGTGATGAACACAACATCGAACCGGGCTTCAAGAAGCTCGCTGAACTCAAGGCTCGCGTGGTCACCCTCGGCGAAAACCCGAACCAGATCGCCGAGCTGTTCCGCACCGGTTCGCTGGACATGGGCGGCTTGTACGCCCCGGCATTCTTCCCCAAGCAGATCCGCGATCCGAACTACGGCCTCGGTGCCACGTTCGGTATGAAGGAAGGTTTCTACACCGACCTGATGCTCTCGGTGATGCCGAAGAACCGTCCGGGCGACACCGACCTGGCCTACGCCTTCATCGACCACTCTCTGGACCCGCTGGTGCAGGGCAAGATGGCCGAAGACATCTTCAACGGCCCGGTCAACGCCAAGGCAATCATCTCTGCCGAAGCGCGCAAGAGCCCGTACATCCTCACCCCGGAGCAGATTGCCGAGAAGGCGATCATGCACGACAACGCCTTCCTGGCGACCGTGCATGACCAATGGATTCGTCGCTATACGGAAATCTTTTCTTCCTGATTTCCGAGGCCTGAAGAACTGTTGTGGCGAGGGAGCTTGCTCCCGCTCGGCTGCGAAGCAGCCGCAATCTGAACGGCAACCTCGCGAGTGCATTCACTCATTGATGGGGCCGCTTCGCGACCCAGCGGGAGCAAGCTCCCTCGCCACAGGTTTTTGCCCGGATTTGCATCCTGTTGTTTTCCATTGACGAGATCATTGCTATGGAACATCAATCCCTGACCCAACCGGTCGGTGCCGCCGACGTGCGCCCGGCGCGCGGTATTTCGCCGACCGCCCGGGCGTGGTTTTTCCTCACGCCGTCGATGCTGTTTCTAGGTGTGCTGATCGCCGCCAGCCTGCTGGTGCTGCGCATGAGCGTCGGCAGCAAAGGTGCCGAGTGGAGCGGGTTCAGCCTCGCCAGTTACGCGCAATTGCTCGAACCCTATTACCTCAAGTCGCTGCTGCTGACCCTGCGTCTGGCGCTGATCAGCGCGGTGATCGCCGTGCTGCTGGCGATCCCGGTGGCGTACACCATGTCGCGGCTGACCTCGCCCTTTGTGCGGCGGATTTTTCTGGCGGCGGTGTTGTTGCCTCTGTTGGTCAATCTGCTGCTGCAAAGTTACGGCTGGCTGGTGATTCTCGGCCCCGGCGGGATGTTGAATCAGGCGCTGATGGGCCTGGGCCTGATCAAGCGCCCGATCATGTTGCTGTACAACCAGAACGGTGTGCTGATGGGCCTGGTGCAGACCGCATTTCCGCTCGCCGTGCTGCCGATTGCCAGCGCCATGCGCGGCGTCGCGCGCACCTACGAAGAGGCGGCGGCAACGCTGGGCGCCAGCCGTTTTCAGGTGTTCCGGCAGGTGGTGTTGCCGATGAGTCTGCCGGGGATCATCACCGGGGCGACGCTGGTGTTCGCCTACAACGCCAGCAGTTTTGTCGTGCCGTTGCTGCTCGGTGGCCGCCGTGTGCCGATGCTCGCGGTGATGGTGCATGACCAGATCGCGCCGCTGATGAACTGGCCTGCTGCGTCGGCGGCCGGGGTGGTGCTGATCGTCACCACGCTGGCGATCATGACCCTGTCCGAATACATCACTGGCCGCCGTCGGCGCCTGCTGGAGGCTTCGCAATGAGTTCCTTGACCAAGAAGCGCATGGCGCTGTTGCCCGGCGACACCGGCAAGTTTGCCGGGATTCTTTCCGGGTTCATTTTGCTGCTGGCGGTGTTGCCGATCCTGACCATGATCGTGATGTCGTTCAGCGGGGCGTCGAACCTCGATTTCCCGCCGAGCAGCTACAGCCTGCAATGGTACAAGGCGGCCTGGCACACCTTCGTGTCGCCGGACGCCAGCGACGTGTTGAGCCTCGGCCAGGCCATGGCTACCAGCCTGCTGGTGTCGTGCCTGACCATGGTCTTCGCCACGCTGATCGCCGTGCCTGCCGCCTATGCGCTGACCCGTTGCGAGTTCCGTGGCAAAGCTGTCGCGCTGCAACTGATGTCGCTGCCGCTGGTGTTTCCGATGGTGGTGTTGGGCCTGGCCTTGCTGCTGGTGTTCGACAGCCTGCCGTTCCACCTGACCACCTCACGGCTGGTGATTGCCCACGTGATTCTGGCGCTGCCGTTCGTGGTGAAAAACTGCACCGCGGCGATGCTGTCCATCGGCAGCGAAGTCGAGGAAGCGGCGCGGATGCTTGGCGCCTCGCCGTTGCGGGCGATTGTCGACGTGGTGGTGCCGTTGATGAAGTCGGGGATTCTCGCGGGGATGCTGCTGGCGTTCATCGTCTCGTTCAACGAATTCACCGTGACCTATTTCCTTTACACCATCGACGTCATGACCGTGCCGATCTGGATGTACAGCCGCACCGTGTCATCGCTCGACCCTACCGTGTTCTCGTTTGCCGTGCTGATCGTGCTGATCGACTTCGTCCTGATCTGGGCGCTGGAGAAGCTGGTGGGCGAGGGCGGCGTTTCCTTTTGATTTGAGGTGCAACATGACTGGTCTGATTCTGGAAAACGTCGAGAAATTCTATGGCTCGGCTTGCGCGGTACAAGACGTCAACCTGCATTTGCCGGAAGGCAAACTGGTGTGTTTTCTCGGCCCGTCGGGTTGCGGCAAAACCACCTTGCTGCGGATGATCGCCGGGCTGGAAACCCTCACCGGCGGCGAGATTCGCCTGGACGGCGAGAACATCGGCCACACCCCGGCGCACCTGCGCAACTTCGGCATGGTGTTCCAGTCGCTGGCGCTGTTCCCGCACATGACTGTCGGCGAGAACATCGCCTATCCGCTGAAACTGCGCGGCGTGAGCAAGGCCGAGCAGCAGGCGCGGGTGGTCGAGTTGCTGGAGCTGATCCAGCTGCAAGCGATGATCGACCGTCCGGTGGCGAAGCTCTCCGGTGGGCAGCGGCAGCGGGTGGCGATTGCCCGGGCCATCGCCTCGCGGCCGAAAATCCTTCTGCTCGACGAACCGCTGTCGGCGCTCGACGCCAAGCTGCGCGAGTCGATGCAGGTGGAGATTCGCCAACTGCAACAACGTCTGAACATCACCACGATCATGGTCACCCACGACCAGCGCGAAGCCATGACCATGGCCGATATCGTCGTGGTGTTGGGCGAGCACAAGGTGCAGCAGGTGGGTACGCCGATCGAAATCTACCGGCACCCGGCCAACGAGTTTGTCGCCGACTTCATCGGCTCGGGCAACATTTTCCCGGCTACCGCGCTGGGTGACGGCAAGGTCAGCCTGCCCGGTGGTGATGCGCTGCACGTGCCGATCTGCAGCAGCATCGTGGTAGGGCAGAAAGTCAAAATGCTGATTCGTCCGGAAGACCTGCAACTGTCTGCGCCACAGGCGACGGCGGGCAATCGCTTGCTCGGCAAGGTGACGTTCGTGCGCGACATCGGCGCGACCATCGAGACCACGGTGGAGTGTTCCGGGGTGACGTTTACGGCGCTGAGCACGCCGTGTCAGGGGATTGGTTTGGGGATCGGGCATCCGGTGTCGGTGACGTTGCCGGCGGAGGCATGTCGGGTGTTGGGGGCTTGATCCGGATTTGATGTTGGCTTTGCCGACGCCATCGCGAGCAGGCTCACTCCTACAGGGGAACGCATTTCAACTGTAGGAGTGAGCCTGCTCGCGATAGGGCCATACGCCTCAACGCAAATTCCGGATCAGACCGAAAGCCGCAACCGCGCCAGATCCCGCAACGGCGGCGCACCAAACAATCGGCTGTACTCGCGGCTGAACTGCGACGGGCTTTCATACCCCACGCGATACCCCGCCGCCGACGCTTCCAGGCCTTCGGTCAGCATCAGGCGCCGCGCCTCTTGCAGGCGCAGCTGCTTCTGATACTGCAGCGGACTCATCGCGGTCATCGCCTTGAAACGGTGATGCAGGGTCGAAACGCTGAGGTTCACTTCTTTCGCCAGATCATCGATGCGCAGTGGCTGTTCGAAGTTGCCGTTGAGCCATTTGATCGCCTGGCTGATGCGGTGGCTCTGGCTGTTGGCAATCGCGATTTCATACAAACGATGGCCCTGCGGACTGCGCAGCAGGCGATAGAGAATCTCCCGGCGAATCAGCGGCGCGAGCATGGCGATGTCTTTCGGGGTGTCGAGCAGCCGTGCCAGGCGCAGCACCGCGTCGAGCATCGCGCTGTCGATCTTTTCCACATACAGGCCGCGCCCGGTTGGTCGAGTCGGCACGCCCATCGGGCCAGCGTCGGCAATCAGCGCGGTGATTTCGGCCGGGTCGATGTCCAGGCGCACGGCGAGGATCGGCTCCTCCGGCGAGACATTCACCACCCGTCCGCTGAGCGGCATCGAGACCGAGACCACCAGGTAATTCAGCGGGTCATAATTGAAGAACTCATCTGCCAAGCGTACTTCTTTACGACCCTGAGCCATGATGCACAGCGCCGGTTGCGCCAGCACCGGGGCGAATTCGTGGGACTGGGTGTGGCGCGACATGAACAGCGAGCCGACCGCAGTCTGGTAGCTGCCATCGTCGGTGGTGTTGCGACGGATGATCGCCGCCAGTTCTGCGCGCTGTTTCTCCATGTCGGCATCGGGCGGGGTTTGGAAACGATCGAATGACGTCATGCACGGCATCCTCGGCAAGGGAGGTGGAATGAGGCAGAGCTTATGTTTGTGCAAGCGCGAGCGGTAGACACATCCTGTCAAATGCTTGCCTGATTCTGCATGGCGGCTTTTGCGCGCCGGCCACCAGCCGGTGACCGCCACTTTACCGCTTGGGCCGAATACCCCTGTAGGAGCTGCCGCAGGCTGCGATCTTTTGATTTTAAAAGCGAAAGTCAAAAGATCGCAGCCTGCGGCAGCTCCTACACAAAGCTCGTATGACAGCGGTGTGACAGGGTTTACCGGTTATTACCGGGCCTGTGTGCAGTCTCGCAGGATTGTGCAACGCAACGGCAGGAATCGACTAACGGCACCTTGCGC
The DNA here is from genome assembly GCF_017491705.1 of Pseudomonas sp. 86_A. Taxonomy (NCBI): domain Bacteria; kingdom Pseudomonadati; phylum Pseudomonadota; class Gammaproteobacteria; order Pseudomonadales; family Pseudomonadaceae; genus Pseudomonas; species Pseudomonas sp. 86_A. Next base: position 90,949 of record NZ_JAFGYS010000013.1, read on the forward strand.
CCGGCCCTTAACCTTGGATCCTGTCGCAGCCCGTCCCCCGGCTGCCACGCGACTCCCTGGGAGGGTTGAACATGTCCAAGCAGATTCCCGTCAGTCATATGGCTTTCGTTCGAGCGCGCGCCGGCCGCTCCGCCGAACTGGGTGTACGCCTCAGTGCCTTGATCGAACCGTCGCGCACCGCCCCCGGTTGCCTGAACTTTGCCCTGCAGCATTCGCAGTGCGATCCGGACCTGTGGCTGGTCTCCGGTTTCTGGAGCCATCAACAGGCAATGACCGCGTATTTCAACAGTCCGTCGATGCAGATCTTTGCCGAATTGGTTCAGGACCTGGTGGTCAACAGCCTGGATTTCCACACCTTTAAAGAGGTGTCGGCGGCGCAGGCCCTCGGACAATGCCCGGCACCGATACACAAACTCGCCGGTTGAGGGTTTAATGTCCGGCTTATTCGTCTGAGCCAGGATGTGTGCCATGGCACGTAAAGAGTTCGAACACTTCGAAGCAGTCTCCGCAGTCGTCCCCGTCGAGTTGGGCGGCAACAAGGGTTATCACGCGGCCATCGCGGTCAAGGCCTTGGTCGATGGCGGGGCGCCACGCTTTCATAAACTGCTGGATGATCAGGTGTTCCCCGGCGCCATCGCCGCCGATGAAGCCGCGACCCAAGAACTGAACCGTCTGCAGGGCGTCACTGATGACGCCGAGCTGATCTGGTAACTGCGCTTATTTGCCCGCACCCGGGCGCCACATCTTGAACAGGGCTTCAGGCCCCAACTGGAAATAATCCGCCGGCCCGCCGCCGCGCAGAATCGGTTCTGCCGCGGCGGTGTCGTAGATCCCGTCCTTCAACAGCCATTTGGCGATATGCACGGCGACCACTTCGCCGAGAATCAGCCAGCTCGGCACGGTTTCGCCATCGGCACGCTGCAACTGAATGATCTGCGTGACCTTGCATTCGAAGGACACCGGGCTTTCGGCTACCCGTGGCACTGCAATCACCTTCGACGCCACTGGCGTCAGTCCCGCCAATTCAAACTCGTTGACCTCGGGCGCGACCATCGCGCAGCTCTGGTTCATCTGCTCGGCCAGCGGCCGGGTGGCGAGGTTCCAGGCGAATTCGCCGGTCTGCTCGATGTTGTTCAGGCTGTCTTTGCGCCCGACGCTGGAAAAACCAATGATCGGCGGAATGTAGTTGAAGGCGTTGAAGAAGCTGTAAGGCGCCAGGTTCAGCCGGCCGTGAGCATCCTGCGAAGAGATCCAGCCGATGGGACGCGGGCCGACGATGGCGTTGAACGGGTCGTGAGGCAGGCCGTGGCCGTTGGCGGGTTCATAGAAGTGGATGTCATCGGACATGGCTGTGGTTCCTCAAGAGGGCATTCTGAAAGACGCCATAGTGTAAGAGCGCACCGCGTATTTCCAGTCAAACGCTGATTCCGCTGCAGGAGCTGCCGAAGGCTGCGATTTTTTGATTTTGTTTTTAAAGATCAAGATCAAAAGATCGCAGCCTTCGGCAGCTCCTACAGGTGATTTGTATGGATTCGAGAAAATTGTCATGCCCCAGAAATGACTAAGCCCGGCCGAAGCCGGGCTGTGGAGGGACTGCCGATACTTAGCTGATGGCTGCAGCAGTACCGGTTTTGTCGAAGCCATCGGCCGCGATAGCGTTGGCGGTGCCGGTTTTGTCGAAGCCGTCAGCGGCAACGGTTTTGCCGATGTTGGTTTTATCGAAACCGTCAGCGGCGTAAGTGTCCGAATGGCTGGTTTCGATGGCGGCAGTGCCACCGGAGATGAAGTCGGACGATTTGGTTTTGTCCGAGCCATCGGCAGCGAAGGTGTTGGCGGCCAGTACGGACAGGGTCAGGGCGAGGATCAGTTTGGTTTTCATGTGGGTAACTCCAGATAGGTTGGCGGTGTGTCTTGCTTGGGGTTAATGCTACGCCAACTAAATTGATTAAAAAGCGCAAAATAATGCTAAAAGTTATCGATTAAATTGATATTAAGGGCGGCGCATTGAGAGGCTTCCACTGTCAGGAGCGAACGCCGCGCAGGTCATCGATCAGGTATTGGCAGGATGCAAGGGCAGCATTAATGGGGGATTAATCGCTGTTTTCGCGAGATGACGGATTTTTCATCCGGGGCTGACCGGTTTTTCACCGATGCAACGCCAGTCTGCCCACGGCCAGAACTCCAGGAACCGATCGGAGCGTCGCAGGCGGGCAAGCGGCAGGTTGCCGAGTTGACTTGATAATCGGTTGAAGCGAAAAGATCGCAGCCTCCGGCAGCTCCTGCATGGGAATGTGTTTCCCTGTAGGAGCTGCCGAAGGCTGCGATCTTTTGCTTTTAAAGCCCGATCAGTCAGTCACGATCCGCGAGTGTTTCTGCGTGTCTTTCATGGTGATGTACACCAGCAGCGACACCGCGATGCACGCGGTCACGTACCAGTAGTAACCGGTTTCCATGCCGATGCTCTTGAACCACAGCGCGATGTATTCGGCCGTACCGCCGAAGATCGACACGGTCAGTGCGTACGGCAGGCCGACGCCCAGGGCGCGGATTTCGGTCGGGAACAGTTCGGCCTTCACCACGGCGTTGATCGAGGTGTAGCCGCTGACGATGATCAGTGCCGCCATGATCAGGAAGAACGCGCCCCACCAGGTCTGGATGGTGTGCAGGGTCATCAGGATCGGCACGGTGAAGATCGTGCCGAGCACGCCGAAGGCGATCAGGATCGGACGCCGACCGATTTTATCGGACAGGCCACCGATGATCGGTTGCAGGCACATGAACAGGAACAGCGTGGCGGCAGAAATGGTGGTCGAATCGGAGATGCTCATGCCGACGGTGTTCACCAGGTATTTCTGCATGTAGGTGGTGTAGGTGTAGAACGCCAGCGTACCGCCCATGGTCAGGCCGACCACGGTCAGCAGTTCTTTCGGGTGACGCATCAAGGTGCGCATTGCGCTTTCCTTGGACTTCTCTTTTTTGGTGAACGATTCGGTTTCTTCCATGCCGCGACGCAGGTACAGCGCGACGACGGCGCACAGTGCGCCGATGGCAAACGGAATACGCCAGCCCCATGCGTACAGCTGTTCGGTGGTCAGCATGTTCTGCAGCACGATCAGCACGCCCAGCGCGATGAGCTGGCCGGAGATCAGGGTCACGTACTGGAAGCTGGAGAAGAAACCGCGACGTTCCCTGGTCGCCATTTCCGACAGATAGGTGGCCGAGGTGCCGTACTCGCCGCCGACCGACAGGCCCTGCAGCAGTCGCGCGAACACCAGCAGGATCGGCGCGCCGATGCCGATGGTTTCGTAGTTCGGGCTCAGGGCGATCAGCAGCGAGCCGAAGCACATCAGGTAGACCGAGGCCATCAAGGCTTTCTTGCGACCGACTTTGTCCGCGTACAGGCCCATCAGCCAGCCACCGATCGGGCGCATCAGGAAGCCCACGGCGAAGATCGCGGCGGTGTTCATCAACTGGGCGGTGGTGGAACCGGCGGGGAAGAAGGTCTTGGCGAAGTACAGCGAGAAAGCGGCGTAGACGTACCAGTCGTACCACTCGACCATGTTGCCGACCGAGCCGCTGAAGATCGATTTGATCCGGCTGGCGGTGGTTCTTTCTTTGGCGGGCGCGGCAGCCGACCCAAGGGGCAGGGCGTTGGAGTTATCCATTGAAGGATCCTTCGTTTAATTGTTTTTGTGGAGCGCGTTAGAACGCAGCCTGCAGGGGCTATAGCAGGAGCTGTGCCAACGGGGAGAGGGCCGGTTTAGAGGGGGTGACGGGATCTGGTGAGCGGAAATCCGCTTATGGCTGGATTGTAGTGAGCGGAAAATCGCGCATTCAGGCCGGTTGATCATCGTTGGCTGTGCCGGCCCCTTCGCGAGCAGGCTCGCTCTCACAGGGGAAACGCATTCTCATTGGGGGAGCGAGCCTGCTCGCGAAAGGGCCATCAGCGACAACAAAAAAATCAACTGCCCTGAACAAACATCTCCCGACTCAACCCATGCCGCTGCAGCTTTTCATTGAACGTGCGGCGCGGCAGCTGCAACTCTTCCAGCACCGCTTTCACATCGCCCTTGTGCCGGGTCAATGCTGCACGCAGACATTGCGCTTCGAAGGCCTCCTGCTGCGCGGCCAGCGACTGGCCCGGGTCGATGCCTTGCACCGGCTCATCCAGTCCCAGCACCTGACGCTCGGCGACGTTCGCCAGTTCACGCACGTTGCCCGGCCAGTCGTGGCTGAGCAGGTGGCTCAATTGCGCCCCGCTCAACGGCGGGAAGGTGCGGCCCAGACGCTGGGCGGCGCTGAAGGCAAAGGCTTCGAACAGCAGCGGAATGTCTTCGCGGCGCTCACGCAACGGCGGCAGACGCAGCTCGGCGACGTTCAGGCGATACGCCAGGTCTTCACGAAAGCGTCCGGCCCGGGCTTCATCGAGCAGGTCGGGCTTGGTCGCGGCGACAATCCGCAGGTCGACGCGAATGCTCTGGTTCGACCCCAGCCGTTCCAGCTTCTGCTCCTGCAACACCCGCAGCAGTTTCACCTGCTGGGCCAGCGGCATGCTTTCGATTTCGTCGAGAAACAACGTGCCGCCGTCGGCGTATTCGAGCTTGCCGATGCGCTTGCCGGACGCCCCGGTGAACGCGCCGCTCTCGTGGCCGAACAACTCGGCTTCGAACAACTGCTCAGGGATCGCCGCGCAGTTGAGCGCCACAAACGGTTTGTCCGCGCGCGGGCCGAAGTCGTGCAGGCAGCGGGCGATCAGTTCCTTGCCGCTGCCGGTTTCGCCACGGATCAACACGTTGACCGGCAGCGCCGCCAGATCCAGCACCTGTCGGCGCAAGGTCTGCATGCCACGGGACACGCCGAGCAACGTCGCATCGAGTCTGGCGCGGTGGTCGGCCTGCTCGTGCAGGGCGCGGTTCTCCAGAACCAGTCGACGTTTGTCCAACGCCCGGCGCAGGCTGCCGAGCAGGTTTTCCGGGCTGAACGGTTTTTCCAGAAAGTCGTAGGCGCCGTCGCGCATGGCTTCGACCGCCATCGGCACATCGCCGTGGCCGGTCAGCAGAATCACCGGCAGGTCGGTGTCACGGCGTTGCACTTCGGCCAACAGCTGCAGGCCACTGAGCCCGGGCATGCGCACATCGCTGAGGATCACCCCGGGGAAGTGCGCGGGCAGCGCCGCCAGGCAATCTTCGGCGCGGCTGAACAGTTGCACCTCGAACCCCGACAGGCTCAGCCACTGTTCGACGGCGCTGCGGATGCTGCTTTCGTCATCGACCACCATCACCGAATTGAGCATCAGATGTGCGCCTCCAGATCGATCGGCAGGGTCACGCTGAACACGGCGCCGGCCGCGCCATTTTCAACGCTCAGGCGCCCACCGGATTCATGCACGATTGCGAACGATACTGCCAGCCCCAGGCCGAGGCCGTCACCCACCGGTTTGGTGGTGAAGAACGGGTCGAACACCTGGTTCAGGTGTTCTTCGGCAATCCCGCCGCCATTGTCGATCACGCTCAGGCGCCACAATTGTTCGTCCACCTCCAGGCGGATTTCCAGGCGCTTGCCCGGTTTGCCCTGCATCGCGTCGAGGGCGTTGCGCAGCAGATTGATCAGCACCTGTTCGAGACGAATCGCATCGCCACGGACCCACGCCGGACGCGTCAGGTGCAGCACCAGGCTGACCTGTTCATCGCGCAGGCGGGCGTCGAGCAATTGCAGCGACTGATCGACCACTGTCGCCAGATCCAGCCGTTCGCGCAGGCCGCTGGGACTCTTGCGGGCAAATGTCTTCAAGTGCCCGGTGAGCGAGGCCATGCGCGTGAGCATTTCATCCACCGGTTTGAGCGCCTTGTAGGCATCATCGACGCGGCCATGCTCCAGCAGCAGCCGCAACGTCGCCAGCTGCATCCGTTGCGCAGTCAGCGGCTGATTGATTTCATGGGCCAGTGCCGCGGACATCTGCCCCAGCGCTGCGAGCTTGGCCGATTGCACCAGTCCGTCCTGGGCGGTGCGCAGGTCGCGGGTGCGTGCTTCGACCAGTTGTTCGAGTTCTTCGCGGTTGCGCTGGCGGACTTTCGACAGGCGCCAGCGCTGGTTGAGGAACAACAGCAGAAACACCAGCGCCAGCCACACCCCGGCAGCGGCCAGTCCGGCGTTGCGCAAATCTTCGAAGGCCACTTGCGGGCGTCGCAACAAATGCAGGGTCCAGCCTTCGGCGGCCAGCGGCAGAGATTCCCACAAGTAGTCGGCAGTCCCGTCCGGGCCTTCGACCCGGCGCAGGTCGCTGTTGTCGTCGAAGTGGCGCAGGGACAGATGCGTCAACGGCAGCAGCGATTGCTTGTCGTACTGCCGCGTGCGCTTTATCTCGGCCATATCGCGGCTGTCCAGCGGCCGCAGCGAGCGATAGCGCCAGCCCGGCTGGTTGGCGATGAAAATGATCCCGCGCGCATCGCTGACCAGCAACGTGTCGCTGCCCTGGCTCCATTCGCGCTCCAGCTCCGGGAACTCCAGCTTGACCACCATCGCCCCGAGGAACTGATCGTTGTCGTCCAGCACGGCACTGGACAGAAAGTAACCGGGGATGCCGCTGGTCACGCCCACCGCGTAAAAGCGTCCGCTGCCCTGGGTGCGGGTCTGACTGAAATACGGACGGAAACCGTAGTTGTGGCCGACATAGCTGCTGGGCAAACGCCAGTTGCTCGCCGCCACCGCGAGGCCGGTGTGATCCAGAAGTTCGAGCGTCGAGGACTGTGCCGCGCCGTTGATCTTTTCCAGCTTCAGGTTCAGCGCGTTCTGTTGCTCGGCATCGACCGGTCCGGCCAGCGCGCCGCGCAATTGCGGGTCCAGCGCCAGCACGGCGGGCAGCGCGCGATAGCGGTCGATCAGGGTGTGCAGGGAATTGGCATACAACGCCAGCTGCTGGCTGGCACGAGTCGCGTCTTCCTCCATCGCCTGGCGTTCGGCGTGGCGGATGGCAAGGGTGGCCGCAAGCACGGCACCGGCGATGATCAGCAGGGTATACAACGACAGGCGCAAAGTACGGGAAGTCGGCAGCATGCTGGGCTAATGGATAAAGGGACGGGCGGGCACGATAGCATGGGCCTGCCCGTCCTTCTCGTCTGACGCGTTACCTGATCAGACCGCCGTGAACCGGTGTGAGTGTGAAAGCAGCATGGTGCGGGTGTAAGCCAGCTCGCCGATGACGGCTTGCGTGGCCTGCGTCAGGCTTTCGACGCTGTCACTCGAACAAACCAAACGCTTGCTGAAAGTGGCAATCGTCGAACTCTTGGTGATGGACGGCGGGGTGATACTGAGGTCTTGATCGGCCATGAGTCACATCCATTGCACAGGCGAAGACGCAGATGGATTGACGCTAACAACAATCTCGGCAGCGCACACCTGTCAGATCTGACAGGTGTATTCAGGCCCAAGGTGTGCGTCGTTCTCCCAGGCAGAAAAAAAGGCCGGCCCGTCGAGTGACGGGCCGGCCTTTCTTACGGCTGCGAAACGCTTACTGCACTTCTACCGCCAGGCTCTCGGCGATCTTCTGCTGCCAGATCGCAGGGCCGGTGATGTGCACCGATTCACCGTTGCTGTCCACCGCGACGGTGACTGGCATGTCCTTGACCTCGAACTCGTAGATCGCTTCCATGCCCAGCTCGGCGAACGCCAGCACCTTGGACTTCTTGATGGCCTGGGCCACCAGGTAAGCGGCGCCGCCGACGGCCATCAGGTACACGGCCTTGTTGTCCTTGATTGCGTCGATGGCGGTCGGGCCGCGCTCGGACTTGCCGATCATGCCCAGCAGGCCAGTCTGCTCAAGGATCTGACGGGTGAACTTGTCCATCCGCGTGGCGGTGGTCGGACCAGCCGGGCCAACCACTTCGTCACCGACTGGATCAACCGGGCCGACGTAGTAGATGAAGCGACCCTTGAGGTCCACCGGCAGGGTTTCGCCCTTGTTCAGCATCTCGACCATGCGCTTGTGCGCCGCGTCGCGACCGGTGAGCATCTTGCCGTTGAGCAGGACGGTTTCGCCCGGCTTCCAGCTCTGCACTTCTTCCGGGGTGAGGGTGTCGAGGTTGACGCGGCGGGCCGACGGGCCGGCTTCCCAGACGATTTCCGGATAGGCGTCCAGCGATGGTGCTTCCAGCGAGGCAGGGCCGGAACCGTCGAGCACGAAGTGCGCGTGACGGGTGGCGGCGCAGTTCGGGATCATGCACACCGGCAAGGACGCGGCGTGGGTCGGGTAGTCCATGATCTTCACGTCGAGCACGGTGGTCAGGCCACCGAGGCCCTGGGCGCCGATGCCCAACTGGTTGACCTTCTCGAACAGCTCCAGACGGATCTCTTCGATGCGGTTCTGCGGGCCACGGGCTTTCAGTTCGTGGATGTCGATGGATTCCATCAACACTTCCTTGGCCATGACCGCGGCTTTCTCGGCGGTGCCGCCGATGCCGATGCCCAGCATGCCCGGTGGGCACCAGCCAGCGCCCATGGTCGGAACGGTCTTCAGTACCCAGTCAACGATCGAGTCGGACGGGTTGAGCATGGCCATTTTCGACTTGTTCTCGGAACCGCCACCCTTGGCCGCCACGTCCACTTCCACGGTGTTGCCCGGGACGATGGAGTAGTGGATCACCGCCGGGGTATTGTCCTTGGTGTTTTTACGAGCGCCCGCCGGGTCGGCGAGGATCGAGGCACGCAGCACGTTTTCCGGCAGGTTGTAGGCGCGGCGCACGCCTTCATTGATCATGTCGTCCAGGCTCATGGTCGCGCCATCCCAACGCACGTCCATGCCTACGCGCACGAACACGGTCACGATGCCGGTGTCCTGGCAGATCGGCCGGTGGCCGGTGGCGCACATGCGCGAGTTGATCAGGATCTGAGCGATCGAGTCACGGGCCGCTGGCGATTCTTCGCGCAGGTAGGCTTCGTGCATCGCCTGGATGAAATCCACGGGGTGGTAGTAGGAAATGAATTGCAGGGCGTCGGCAACGCTCTGAATCAGGTCATCTTGCTTGATCACGGTCATGAGTCGCGCTCCTCTAAAAGACGGGAACATTCAATAAGGTGCCTGCGGCTTGGGTGCATCGGTCGGTCGCAAGCACCTTTCAAGGCACGCCGGGGCTGCTGGCGCGACGCTAAAAAGGCGCGGCAGTATACCGCGCCTCTTCAGGGCATACACGCGCCGGCAGTCATTCGTTGGTCGCATACCGAACACTGCCGGCCCCTGTGGTGAGGGGATTTATCCCCGATGGGGCGCGAAGCGGTCCCCTGTAGTCCTTCAGGCAAACCGGGTGCACAGGATTTACGACTGCTGCGCAGCCGAGCGGGAGCAAGCTCCCTCGCCACAGGTGGGTGGCATCAATCCGGTCATCGGGTCATGCATTTGACGTCAAATTTTGGCGCCGAAAATCAATGGTCATTTATCGACTACGCCTCTAAAGTGGCATCCGGTCTGTAGAGTAGGACACTCGGTCAGCCTCCTATCGCACGGTGAGTCAACGATTGACCCATAACGCCATTCAACGCCTTCTGCTCAAGCGCTTTGCCCTCGCTGCAGCCACCTACGGATTGGCTTTGCTGCTGCTGTGGCTGGCATTTTTTACCGGTCATTACCCGCATTCCTTGAGCAGCGTGGCCGTCGGCAGCGCGTTGGTGGTCATCAGTCAGGCCACGTTGTTTGCGTTGTTCTGGTCTGGGCGCAATCTGCGTTTTGATGACCCCAGCATGACCGAGGCGCAAGTGCTGCTCGGGCTCGGCTGGCAGACTTGGCTGATCGCCCATCTGGACGAGGCCCGCGGCGCATTTCTGGTGTTTTATGTGCTGATCCTGCTGTTCGGCCTGTTTCATTTATCCCGCCGCGCGTTCATTCGTTGCGCGCTGCTGGTGTTCTTCAGTTTCTGTGCGATCACCCTGTGGGAGGGTTACCAATTCCGGCTCCCGGACCCGGCGCTGGCGATATTGCAGGTGTGCATTCTGGCGATGGTGCTGGCGTGGCTGGTGATCTACGCACGCTTTGTCCAGGTGTCGCGCCAGCGCATGCGCCAGCGGCGGTTTGCCTTGCAGGCGCATCAGGACACCCTGCGCGGGATGATGCGCCAGCTCGAAGACCTGGTCGCCACCGATGAACTGACCGGGCTGTTCAACCGCCGGCATTTTCTGCGCCTGGCCTCCCGCGAGCTGGGCGAGATGGAACCGGGTGTGGTGCATGGCCTGGCGCTGATCGATCTCGACCACTTCAAACGCATCAATGATTTGCATGGCCATGCTGCCGGTGATCAGGTGTTGCAGGCGTTCGCCGGAGTGGCGGGTGCCTGCCTGCGTGACGGCGACGTACTGGCGCGATACGGTGGTGAGGAATTTGTGGTGTTGCTGCCCGACTGCGATGCCGAACGTCTGACCGCCTGTTGTGAACGCCTGCGCATTGCCTTCACCGACGTCGAGCTGGTGGGCCTGAACGTGCGTAACCTCAGCCTCTCGGCGGGCATGACCCTGCTGGAACTGGACGACGATCTGGACGATGCCTTGCAGCGTGCCGATCAGGCGCTGTACCGGGCCAAGCGCGACGGGCGCAATCGCTGTGCGGCCGCGTGGGAGAATGTGGATGCCTGAACTTCGGGTGGGTGAGCAGCAATGGTCGGTGGCGGCGGGCAGTAACCTGCTCGATGCCCTGAATCAGCGCGGTGTCGCGGTGCCTTACAGCTGCCGCGCCGGCAGTTGCCATGCCTGTCTGGTGCAGTGCGTCAACGGCTTGCCTGCGGATAATCGCCCCGACGCCTTGAGCGCCGAGCAACGGCAGGAAGGCTGGCGTCTGGCCTGTCAGTGTCAGGTGACCGAAGACTTGCAGGTGCACACGTTCGACCCGATTACCGACGGTCGGCCGGCGGTGGTCGAGGCGCTGGACTGGCTCAGCGACAACGTCCTGCGTCTGCGCCTGACCCCGCAACGTCCGCTGCGCTACAGCGCCGGGCAGCATCTGGTGCTGTGGATCAACCACATCGCCAGGCCTTACTCGCTGGCGAGCCTGCCGCAAGAAGACCGCTTTCTCGAGTTCCACCTCGACTGCCGCCAGCCCGGCGAATTCAGCGATGCGGCGCGGCGCCTGCAGATCGGTGACCCGATCCGCCTCGGCGAGTTGCGCGGCGGCGCGTTGCATTACGACCCGGACTGGCACACCCGACCGCTGTGGCTGCTGGCGGCCGGCACCGGTTTGGGGCCATTGTTCGGTGTATTGCGCGAGGCCTTGCGTCAGGATCACCAGGGCGCCATCCGCGTCATTCACCTGGCCCATGACGCGCGCGAGCACTATCTGGCCAAACCCCTTGCGGCGCTTGCCGCGCAGCGCGAAAACCTCAGTGTCGAGCTGTGGACCGCGGCCGAGTCAGCCGCCGCTTTGGCGCAACTGCGCCTTGTTTCCCGGCAAACCCTGGCCTTAGTCTGCGGCTCACCGACCAGCGTCGATGCCTTTGCCCGGCGTCTGTATCTGGCCGGATTGCCGCGTAATCAACTGCTGGCAGACGTGTTTCTGAGCCGTGGTTGAATGCTGAATTCATTGGTTCGTGAGTTTCTGTGGCGAGGGAGCTTGCTCTCGTTTGAGTGCGCAGCGCTCACAAACGCTTGGGGCCGCTGCGCAGCCCAGCGGGAGCAAGCTCCCTCGCCCCAGTGATCTTCGCTGGCCTGCACTGTCGAGACATACCATGACCGACGCCATTCTGCTGGAACGCGAACGCGGTTTACTGACCCTTCGCCTCAACCGCCCCGACAAGAAAAACGCCCTGACCGGCGCGATGTACAGCCGTCTCGCCCAAGCCTTGAAGCAGGCCGACAGCGATCCTGAAATCAATGCCGTGCTGATCACCGGCAGCGCCGATTGTTTCACCGCCGGCAACGACATCGCCGACTTCATCCAGCAACCGCCGAGCGACCTCGACAGCCCGGTGTTCCACTTCATGCTCAACCTGCTCGAATGCCGCAAACCGGTGATCGCCGCCGTGGCCGGCGCAGCGGTGGGCATCGGCACCACGTTGCTGCTGCACTGCGATCTGGTTTACGTCGCCCGCGATGCTCGCTTGCGCATGCCGTTCGTCAATCTCGGTTTGTGTCCGGAGTTCGGCTCCAGTCTGATCCTGCCGCGTTTGCTTGGCCAAGCCAAAGCGGCGGAGTTGTTGCTGCTCGGCGAAGGTTTTACCGGTGAACAGGCGGCGCAGTGGGGCATTGCCAGCGAGGCGTTGGGCAGCGGCGAAGCGGCACTGAACAAGGCGCGGGAGATGGCATTGCGTTTCGACGAACTGCCGCCGGAAGCTGTGCGTATCAGCAAACAACTGATGAAAGCGCCGGACCGCGAGCTGATCCGTCAGGTGATCGAGGAGGAGGGCGCATTGTTCACCCAGCGGTTGCGCTCGCCGGAGGCGCTGGCGGCGTTGACCGGGTTTATCAAACGGCATTGAAAGCTTCGCTGACTGGGCTTGCCAGCGATGAGGCCTGAATAGACGCAACACCTTCCGGAGCAGAAAATGAAAAGCCCCGACACTCACATGCCGGGGCTTTCGTTTTTCAGCGCGTCACTCAGACCTGCGGGTCACCCACGTGCAGGATCTTCATGCCGTTGGTGCCACCGGTGGTGTGGTAGCTGTCGCCCTTGGTCAGGATGACCCAGTCGCCTTTTTCCACAACGCCGCGCTTGACCAGCTCGTCGATCGCTTTCTGGCTGACTTCGTTCGGTGCCAGCGAAGCCGGGTCGAACGGAACGGTATACACGCCACGGAACATCGCCGCGCGGGCCTGGGCTTCGCGGTGCGGGGTGAAGGCGTAGATCGGCACCGAGGAACGAATACGCGACATGATCAGCGGGGTGTAGCCGCTTTCAGTCAGCGCGATGATCGCTTTCACGCCCGGGAAGTGGTTGGCGGTGTACATGGTCGCCAGGGCGATGCTTTCGTCGCAGCGCTCGAACTCTTTGCCGATACGGTGGCTGGAGGTCTTGCTGGTCGGGTGCTTTTCAGCGCCGACGCAGATGCGCGCCATCGCCTGAACGGCTTCCAACGGGTACAGACCGGCAGCGGATTCGGCCGAGAGCATCACGGCGTCGGTGTAGTCGAGCACGGCGTTGGCCACGTCGGACACTTCGGCGCGGGTCGGCATCGGGTTCTGGATCATCGACTCCATCATTTGGGTCGCAACAATCACAGCCTTGTTGTGGCGGCGTGCGTGCAGAATGATTTTCTTCTGAATGCCCACCAGCTCGGCATCGCCGATTTCTACACCGAGGTCACCACGGGCAACCATCACCGCGTCGGACGCCTTGATCAGACCGTCGAGGGTTTCGTCGTCGGCCACGGCTTCGGCGCGTTCAATCTTCGCCACCAGCCAGGCGGTGCCGCCGGCTTCGTCGCGCAGCTGACGGGCGTAGTTCATGTCGGCCGCGTCACGCGGGAAGGATACGGCGAGGTAGTCGACTTCCATTTCCGCAGCGAGCTTGATGTCGGCCTTGTCTTTTTCAGTCAGGGCCGGAGCGGTCAGGCCGCCACCGCGACGGTTGATGCCTTTGTGGTCGGACAGCGGGCCGCCGATGGTCACCACGCAGTGCAGTTCGGTAGCGGTGGCGGTTTCGACGCGCATCACTACGCGGCCGTCGTCGAGCAGCAGCTCGTCGCCCACACCGCAGTCTTTGACCAGATCCGGGTAGTCGATGCCGACCACTTGCTGGTTGCCTTCGGTCAGCGGATGGCTGGTGGAGAAGGTGAACTTGTCACCGATCTTCAGCTCGATGCGCTTGTTGGCGAATTTGGCGATACGGATTTTCGGGCCTTGCAGGTCACCCAGCAGGGCGACGAAGCGACCGTGCTTGGCAGCCAGGTCACGCACCAGCTTCGCGCGAGCCTTGTGCTCGTCGGGGGTGCCGTGGGAGAAGTTCAGACGGGCAACGTCCAGACCAGCCAGAATCAGCTGTTCGAGAACTTCCGGCGAGTTACTGGCCGGGCCAAGGGTGGCGACGATTTTGGTACGACGGACGGACATGCAAAGACTCCTGAGTTCAAGCGCTAGCAGAGGCTACTATGCTCGACGGGTGTAGTCATTGTTCGTTTGCACTACTTTTTGTGAAGCGCTTCGTTAATGCATTCTTTTTTTGAACACGACAATCGGCGCAATCGGTTCTGAAGATTTTCGGCTCCGGGTCGATACACTGCTCAAGACAGGAGAACCCTCATGCGATTGTTGCCCATTGCCGCCCTTGCCCTCAGCGCCCTTGCTGCCACGGGATGTACCCGTTGGGCGATGAACCATCATCTGAACAACGCCTACAGCGCCTATGACCGGGGCAATTGCGAGCAAGTGATGCTCGAACTGTCCAAGGTCGAGCGCGACAGCCGCGCCCGTCCTTATGTGTGGCCAGAAGTGTCGATGATGCGCGGTCAGTGCCTGGAACGGCAAAAGATGTACATCGACGCGGCGCAGACCTACCAGTTCATCATCGCCTCGTACCCCAACAGCGAATATGCCTTCCGCGCCCGTGCGCGCCTGGAAACCTTGCAGAGCCTGGGCCATTACCCGACGCGCAGTGCGGCGGCGGTGCCGAGTCCGCAACGCTTTTGATGTCGGGTGCCATACAAACGCTGGCTGACTGTACAGGTTGAGCTATAGTCCAGTGATCCGGTTTAGAGTCTGGCCTCTAAACATGGGGCAACACCTGCGACTGGTTGATGTTGAGGCGATGGCGTATTGGCGACCATGCCACCGGAAGCGGGGAGAGCGTGCCTGAGACACAGGCGTGTTCCGAAGCAAAGGTGCGGCTCTGTAATGGAGCCTTGCATGGCGTACCTCGCATGTTTACCGACCGACGAATCGAACGGCACCAGTTGCCGTACTTCCTCAGGGTGTTCAACAGCGTCACCGACAAACCCATCGGTTTTCTGGGCAATGTGTCCGAAGACGGGCTGATGCTCATCAGCCAGTTGCCGATGATGACCGGTGTCGATTTCAGCCTGCGTCTCAAAATCCCGTTCGGCGATGGCTGCCAGCAGGTCATCGACCTGACTGCGTACTGCCTGTGGTGCCATGAAGACGCGACCCCGATGCACTACGACGCCGGCTTCAGCCTGCAACGCCCGCCGCCGGAATATGCGCAACTGGTGCAGGCGTTGAAGCAGTACTTCAGTTTTCAGCCCCTGCCGGCGTCCGCCTGATACAGCCAAAACCAAAGATCGCCGCCTGCGGCAGCTCCTACAGTGGGAATGCCATTTTCCTGCAGGAGCTGCCGCAGGCGGCGATCTTTTGATCTTCAAGCCTTCAAGGCAATCGCCCGCTCACTGTCCAGTGTCTTCTCCGCCAGCAACAAACCCATCTCGCTCAACTGATAGATCGCCATCGCCAGATGCCGTGGTTTGTCTTCCAGGCTGTCCGCCAGATCCAGCAGCAGAATGCTTACCGACGAGAAGGTTTCGTAGGTCTGGATGGCGATGGCTTCGGGGTTGAGGTCGGGGGCGACAACGAACATCTGCATGCCGCGATCCACGGAATTGCGTGAGGGCGATTTGGGTTTAAGGTAGTGGTCGAGGGCGCGTTCTGCGGCTTCCTGAAACCTCTCTGAATCAGGGGGGAGACAGCTGGAAGTCGCGTCAGATTCTGGAGGATTTGATGTTGTACTGTTCATGGCTTTATATCCTTTTTGCTTGGCTTCCAGTTCGGGTGAACGCGAATGGAAACTGCTATGAAGAGGTTATTCGGCCGGGGGGAGGTGAGCTGTTCGGCTCACCTAGAGACGTCCTGCTAACAGCTAAAATGTTACTAGCCTGACTGAAGCTACTGCCTCGACATTGCCCCGGACAATTAATTTCGACCGCTGATCGTCAGCGGCCAAGATCAAGTTACGGAGCCTCACCAATGCGTACAAGACAGAGCATTCTGGTGTGTTCGTAGGCAAAGGCGCCACGTCGTGTAGCCTAAATTCCTAGATTTGGGGAAGACTTCATTCGGATGACGGATATGTGTAGCCGTACGCATCCATCTGTTTCATTTCGATATGAGACGGGGGGGATTTTAGGTGGGGTGTTGGAAGGTGTTTCAATCGTCAAATCGCTTCGATAATCACCCTGTGGATAACACCAAAGCGGTCGACAAAATTCATTGAGTTTTTGAGGCCTAGTCCGTTTCCTTTGCTCTGAGTTTCGCCAAGCCCTGCTTGATATAGCCGGCATTTTCTCCAATGACAAAAAGCGCAGAGCGGACGTTTTCTCCGGTCTCGGTAAACCCACTTTCTTCGACCTGGAGTGTTAGCTCCATTAGGGCTGCCTCCAGCCCAAGCTGATTCTGATAAATCCTTTCCAACACATCAGATAATGAATATTTAGTGGGCATTCTTCGACTCCGTTCGAGAGGCTTCGAGCATGGCTGCATGGGAAAATTTAGCGGGCAATCCGATAGCGCGGGATGGGCCGCTTCAAGGAGCGGACTGGCACTCCTTTAAATAAGTGGAGTGAGATACCGATCAATGGAAAAGCCCTTGTATCAGCGGTATTTCCTGTTAAGAAATCTACACCCGCTTGCCAATTTGAAACACCCCGTCAGCGTGAAATCTACAACGTCTATAGGGCTCCAGCTTTCTTCCAGCTTAAGTACATTGATACTAGTTCAGTGTTTAGCTTACTGGTAGGGACATCCAACACAGGTGTGCCATGAGCAATCAGGCGCTCATTCAGTTCGGCCCTAGCGTTTAGGTAATCCACTGCGCCGCAATAGGCCAATGCTTCAGGAAGGGTTTGTACCGAGTCTTGGCGCATTTGGTCGAGCGTTTCTTCACGCAGGCTGACCACTAGCACTTGATGCTGGCGGCTCAGGTATTGGACTGCGTTGGTCAGTTCGCCATGGTCCTCATCCTGCAGGTTGGTCATAAGGATGACCAGTGCCCGTCGTTTCTGACGTGTCAGTAGTTGCCGAATGGCTGCCTGATAGTCCGCCGGACGTTGGCTACTCGCCAGATCGTAGACCGTGTTGAGCAGGACGTTGAGTTGCCCGCTGCCTTTTACCGGAGCTAGATATCGCGGTTGATCGTCTGCAAATGTACTCAATCCCACGGCATCGCCCTGACGCAAGGCGACATAGCTCAGCAGCAGGCAGGCATTCAGCGCATGGTCGAAATGCGACAGCTCGCCATCCTGACTGCGCATGCGCCGGCCACAGTCGAGCATGAAGATGATTTGCTGGTCGCGCTCGTCTTCGTATTCCCGGGCGATCGGTGTGCGCTGGCGGGCGGTGGCTTTCCAGTCGATCTGGCGCAAGCTGTCGCCTTCGCGAAATTCGCGCAGTTGATGAAACTCCTGGCCTTGCCCGCGCCGTTGGCGCTGGCGCACACCGAGCTGGCTCAGCCAGTTGTCCACCGCCAGCAGTTCACCGCCGTACAGGCGCGCGAAGTCCGGGTAGACACGGGTTTGTGCGGGTACGTCGAGCAGGCGTTTGCCTGACCACAGACCCAGCGGGCTGGGCAGGTTGATTTCACACTGGGCGAAGCTGAAGTGACCGCGACTGAGCGGGCGCAGGCGATAGCCCACTTCGCTGAACTGGCCGGGTTCCAGCGCGACCGACAGCGGCAGGTTGTCGAAGGTCAGCCCCTGTGGCACGTGATCGAACATCGCCAGGGTGATCGGCTCACGGAAGTCATGACTGACCTGCAGCCGTACTTCGCTCCAGCGACCCAGTGCCAGGCTGCCGGGCATCTGCCGATGCACCCGGGGCGAGGGCAGGCGCTGCAGGCGAATGGCGTCGAGCAGGGCCAGCAACAGCAGGGCCAGCAGCAACCCCCAACTGATCGCCGACAGGCTGGCGGGTGTCGGCATGTCGAGTGCCTGCACGGTGCCCAGCAGTGTGCCGATGGCCAGCAGAACGGCCAGCCAGATCAGCAGCAGGCGGGACGGTTTCACAGGCGCGGCGCCGGCACTTGGTCGAGCAATTGCTGCAGCACCTGATCCACCTGCAGGCCTTCGATGTCCAGCTCCGGCGCCACGCGCACCCGATGGCGCAGCACCGACAGTGCGCAGCCCTTGATGTCATCGGGGATCACGAATTCGCCGCCGCGCAGCAACGCCCGGGCGCGGGCGCAACGCACCAGTGCGATTGACGCGCGTGGCCCGGCACCGAGGGTCAGGCCGGGCCAGGAGCGGGTGCTGCGCGCCAGGCGCACGGCGTAGTCGAGCACCTGATCGTCCAGCGGCAGGTCGCTGGCAATCCGTTGCAAGGCCTGCACATCCTTGGCTTGCAGGACCGTGCGCAGCGGCTGCACATCGAGCATGTCGGCGCGAGTCGAGCGGCTGACCTGACGCACCATGTGCAGCTCCTGCTCGGCATCCGGGTAGTCCATGCGCACCTTGAGCATGAAGCGGTCGAGTTCGGCTTCCGGCAGTGGGTACGTGCCTTCCTGTTCGATCGGGTTTTGTGTGGCGAGCACCATGAACGGCTGGGCGATGGGCAGCGCCCGGCCTTCCAGGGTGACCTGGCGTTCCTGCATCGCTTCGAGCAACGCCGCCTGGGTTTTCGCCGGTGCGCGGTTGATCTCGTCGGCCAGCAGCAGGTTGGTGAACAGCGGCCCCTTGCGCAGCTTGAACTGCTCGGTGTGCAGGTCGTACACCGCGTGGCCGGTGACGTCGCTGGGCATCAGGTCCGGGGTGAACTGGATGCGCGCAAACTCGCCGCCGAAGCATCGCGCCAGTGCCCGCACCAGCAAGGTCTTGCCCAGCCCGGGGACGCCTTCAAGCAGCACGTGACCGCCGGCAATCAACGCCGTCAGCACGTCATCGATCACGCCGTTCTGGCCGATCAGGGCCTTTTGCAATTCTCCGCGCACCGCTTGCGCCAGCTGGCTGGCACGCTGGCGTTGCTGGGCGGCGTGGCTGGCGCTGCCGGGCTCGATCTGTTCACTCATAGCGTGTTCCTCAAGGTTTGCAGGTGGGCCACCTGGCGGCTGAAATCAGCGCTGCTCATGCGCTGTTTCGGCACCGGGCTCAGGGCCTGGCTGATGGCGCGTGTCGGCTGTCGGGTCAGGCGCGACAGCACCAGCCATTGCTCGGCCACGTTCAACTGGTCGAAGCCGGGATGGCGTCGTCGGGCACGGCGCAGCACGTCCTGTTGCAGGGCTTGCAACAGCAGGTGCTGGCCGTTGTGGCGCAGGATGAAATCGGCGCTGGCGCGCAGGTGTTCCTGCAACTGCCGGCGAGCACGTGGGGCGGGCGCGAGCAGTGGGCCATGGCGTACACCGACGTGCCACAAGCCCAGGGCAATCAGCGCCAGCAGGGCAACGATGGCTTGCGGGAAATAACGCCAGAGCAGGGCGGGCAGACTGTCGTGTTCCGTGCTGAAAACCAGCGTGACGTCGGTGTCGGCGCTCAGGTACCAGAGCAGCCAGGCGTTGTCGTGTTGACTGATGGACGGGGTCTTCCACAGCTCGGCATCGGTGACCACGGTAATGGAGCCGAGGCCGTAGGCCAGTTGCATCATGTGCGTGGCCTTGGCGCTGTTGGCCCAGGCTTGCGCGAGATTCTTCGGGTCTTCCAGATGAAACGCGGTGTCGAAGCCGGCGTAGGCCGGGGCGTCCTCATCTTCCAGGTACAGCTTGGTCAGTTCTGGGTACGGATCATCGGCCAGTTCTGCCGGCGGCGCCTTGAGGTTTTTGCTCAGGGACTGGTGCAACTGCACTCGGTCGAGCAACAGGTCCTCGCTCTGTCCGGCTTGTTTATCCCACAGGGCTTCGGCAACGAACACCAGACGTCCGCCGGCGCGGGCCCAGTTCAGCACCTGATCGACCTGTCGCGGGGTCATCCGCGAGCGCTCGCCGAACAACAGCAGGGTGTGCCGACGCGGATCGATGTCGGGCAGCACCGCCAGGGTTTCGGCATGGCTGACGGTGAGGCCGCGCTCGCGCAGGAACATTTCCGCCGCCAGATACGGGTTGGCCTGGGCGAGCGGCGAGGGGCCGTGGTCGATCACTTCCTGATAGGGCCTGGCCTTGAAGTACAGATAGAGGCTCAACGCTGCGAGCAGGGCGACGAGCAGCCCGCCGATCAACCACGCGTTGCGCCGGTTCAAGGGCGCGCTCCCTGGCCGAACAGGGCACGCCAGCCGTCACACAGTTCCTGTTGCAGATGCGCCGCCGGTACGCGATGACCGTAGGCCATGTTCTGCCAGTGCAGCGTCAGCGTGCGGCTGAAGCTCAGCAGTTCGGGGCGCTGTAATTGTTCGACCCGCAGTAGCACTTGGTGCTCGGTGTCGGCGGGCTTCAAGGTCAGGTCAAAGTCGTGCAGCAGGCGGCTGAGCAAGCCGCGATAGAGCAGACCCAGCGCGGCGCGTGGCTGGGTGTGCCAGAGTTGTTCGGCGCTGGCGGCGATGTCGTCGGGCAGGCTTTGCGGGGTCAGGTCCAGACCGAACGCTTGCTGCGGCGCGGCTGGCCTGACGCGGGCGGGTAGTTTTACCCGGCGGCTGACGAAGGTGCGCAGGAATTCGCGATAGTGCCAGATCAGCCAGCCGACAGCGGCGATCAATGCGCCCCACAGCAGCACCTCAATCAGACTGGCCAGCGCATTGAAACGTTGCCCGTCGAGCCAGCCGAGCAGGGTTTTCAGCCATTGCGGCGCCTCACCGGGCTTGGTTTCGGCCGGGGCGGCCGGGTCGTCGCCGAAGCGATAACGGGTCACGCTTTCTTTGTTCTTGAACGGCGGTTGTTCCAGCAACGCCTTGATGCTGTCGTGCGCGGCCTGGCTGGTCAGTGGTTGCTGCAGCAGGCGTGGCGCCTCCGGTGCGCTGGCGGGATCGACCGCAGCCCAAACCGGTGGCAGCGCTGGCAGCAACAGGCAGACGGCGAGCAACAGACCGAGGGCGCTGCTGTTCAGGCGCTGGCGCAGACGGCGGAACACCAGCTCGATGTCCCACGCTTCGAGGGTGGTGCGCCGGTTCAGATACAGGCTGAAACCGCAGGCGACATACAGCGGTTCCCAGACCACCAGCACCAGCGCATAGAAGGCATTGGTCAGGTGCTCCAGCCAGCGCCAATGGTGATCGGCGTCGAGGATCAATGACTGCCAGTCCCAGTCGGTTTCGATCTGCTGCGGCAGCAGCATGTAGAACAGCACCATCAGGCCGATCCACAGCGCGGTCTCCAGGTGCACGCCGATGATCGTCAGCCATTGCGCGGCGCCGGCATTGCGTTGCAGCAGCACCTGCAGGCGTTGCTGGCGGGCCGTGCCGTCCAGGCCTTCGAGTTGCAGCACCGGCAGCAGGAAGCTGCGGCTCAGGCTCATGCGACGCCAGGTCAGGCTGGCCAGCAGTTGCGGTTTGAGCAACCGGGGAAATTCGCGCAAGGCCTGTTTCAGGGTCGGTGTTTCGCCGAACAGGGCCTTGGACAGGATGTACAGCGGCAGGCGTTCGTACGCCGGTTTCAGCCACCAGAAAATGAACACGGCCAGCGACGGCGAATCCCACAGCGACAACGTCAGCAGGGCGAACAGCGGCAGGGTGACGATGGCCCAACTGGTCATCAGCAGGCGTCGGTGCTGCTGGCTCATGAGCACGCCCAGGTCCATGGCTTCCCAGGTGCTGCGCGGGCGGATTGCGACGGTGGCGTCACTCAGGCGCATGGCGGGTCCTTCCGGCGAACAGCAAGTACGCCGCCACCGCTGCCCACAGCGCCGCACCGACCAGGTATTTGGTCTGCGGGGTGACGCTGGTTTTCGATGACCAATAGGCTTCGACGAAGGCCGCGATCAACAGTAAAAGCATGACTCCGCACACCAGCAGGACGCTTTTGCGCGCCGCTTCCACCAGCGCTTCGCCACGCGTCAGTCGTCCCGGTGCAATCACCGCCCAGCCCAGTTTCAGGCCCGCGGCGCCGGCCAGGGCAATCGCGGTCAGCTCAAACGCGCCGTGGCCGATCACGAACGACCAGAACGTCTGCCCGAAACCGATTTCGCTCAGGTGCCCGGCCACCGCGCCGATGATCAAGCCGTTGTAGAACAGGAAAAACCCACTGCCCACTCCCAGCAGCAAGCCACTGGCGAAGGTCTGAAAGGCGATGCCGATGTTGTGCATCACGTAGTAACCGAACATCACCCAGTCTTCGCTGGCGGCGCGTTCGGCGGAGCGTCCGAGGTGGCCGGCCACCGGGTCGTACATGCTCTGCATCTCGCGCACCTGTTCGGCGGGGATCAGGTTGTAGATCAGCTCGGGATAGCCATACACCAGCAGCGCAAAGCCGATCAGGCTGCCGAAAAACAACAGCGCGGCGGCCAGCACGAAGGGCCATTCGGCGCGCACCCGTCGGGGGAAGTCGGCGAGGATGAAACCCAGCAGGTTGGCGCCGAATCGACTGCGATGCCGATACAGCTGCTGGTGGCCGCGCAACACCTGTTGTTGCAGCGAATCGATCAGAAAACTGCTGTAGCCACGTTCCTGCGCCAGCGCCAGATGCTGGCACAGACGTCGATAAGCCTTGGGGAAAGCGGCCACCTGCGAAGTGTCCTTGCCGTGTTCGAGGCGTTCGAGGGCCAGCGTGAAACGCTCCCATTCGGCCTTGTGGCGGGCTTCGAAAAGACTCTGCTTCATGTCGGACCCAACAAGCCGCGGGCGATGCCGTTGAGTTCGCTGACCGCTTTGGGCGTCGAGATGTGCAGCGGCTGGGCCAGCAGGGCGGCCAGCTCATTGACTCGCGCCGGTGACAGTTCTGTCTGGCGTTCGGCAAAGGCGAGCAGCGCGCGTTGCTCGCTGAGGTTGAGTGGCACCGGCGCGCTGCGCGGCTGGGCGTCGGGTAATTGCGGACGCAGCAGGGGGCGTTCGCTGTAGACCACCAGGGTACCGGCGGCGATGTCGCCCAGGCGCTTGAAGGTCGGATGTTGCAGGCAACTGATGGCGCCGAGGCAATAGCCGAACGGCAGCAGGTCGACGAAGCGCAACAGGTTGCGCAGCAGCGAGGCTGACCAGCCGATGGGGGTGCCGTTATCGTGGATCACCCGCAGGCCCATCCATTGCTTGCCCGGCGAACGGCCCTGGCGCAGCACTTCGAACAGCACCATGTACCACCAGCTGACGGCAAACAGCAGCAGTGAACCGAGGCCCATGCCGAGCTGGCCGAGAAACGCCAAAGCCAGGAACAACACGCCGAGGATGGCGCCGCGAATGCCCAGGTCGATGCTGAAGGCCAGGGTGCGCACCATCAGACCGGCCGGGCGCAACGGCAGGTCGATGCCCTCCGGGGTTTCCACTTGATGGCGGGTATCGAGTGGCGGGTTCAGCGGTGCTTTCCGTGGCGGTGCTGTGTTCTCGAGCATGGGCTACCTGATGGGGCCGGATCGGGAGGCGAGGTCTGTCCGATGCTAGCAGCCTCTTGGGGGAAAACGACATAACTATGTATTGCACATCGTGTGGCGCGCGGTGGTTGAATGACACAGCGCTGGCCGCAATGCCGGTTCAACGCCTAGACTTCGCCGATCTTCAGTTCAGGAACCGCCCGTGACTTCAATTTTTTGGTACGACTACGAAACCACCGGCATCAATCCCCGCAACGATCGTCCGCTGCAGGTTGCCGGGATTCGCACCGACCATGACCTCAATGAAATCGACGAACCGGTCAACCTCTACTGCCAGCCCAGCGAAGACATCCTGCCGCACCCGGCAGCGTGTGCGATCACCGGCATCACCCCGAGCCGGCTTGCCGAACAGGGTTTGAGCGAAGCCGATTTCATGACCCGGGTGCACGCGCAACTGGCCGCGCCTGGCACCTGCGGCGCGGGTTACAACACCCTGCGTTTCGACGACGAGATGACCCGTTACAGCCTGTTCCGCAACTTCTTTGACCCGTACGCCCGCGAGTGGCAGGGCGGCAACAGTCGCTGGGACTTGATCGATGTGGTGCGCGCCGCCTATGCGTTGCGCCCCGATGGTCTGGTGTGGCCGACCGATGCCGAAGGCAAGGTCACCCTCAAGCTCGAACGCCTGACCGCCGCCAACAACATCGACCATGGGCACGCCCACGAAGCGCTGTCGGACGTGCGCGCAACCATCGCCCTGGCGCGGTTGATCCGGGAGAAACAGCCGAAGTTGTATGACTGGCTGTTTCAACTGCGCAGCAAGCAGAAGGTCATGGATCAGATTCGCCTGTTGCAGCCGCTGGTGCATATCTCCGGACGCTTTTCCGCAGCGCGGCACTATGTGGGTGTGGTGTTGCCATTGGCCTGGCATCCGCGCAATCGCAATGCGTTGATCGTCTGTGACCTGCACCTTGATCCGCAAGGCTTGCTGGATCTGGACGCGGAAACTCTGCGCCAGCGTCTTTACACCCGTCGCGATGAGTTGGCCGAGGGTGAATTGCCGGTGCCGCTCAAACTGATTCACATCAATCGCTGCCCGGTGGTGGCGCCGTTGTCGGTATTGCGTGCCGACGATCAGCAACGCCTGGGTCTGGACATGGCGCTCTATCAGGCGCGCGCACTGCGGCTAAGTGACGCACAACAAGTTTGGAAAGATAAAGTTGCGGCGATTTATGCCAGCGAAGATTTCACCCCGAGTGAAGACCCGGAACAGCAGTTGTACGATGGATTTATCGGTGATCGCGATCGGCGTCTATGCGAGCAAGTGAGAGCGGCGGATCCGGCGCAATTAGCGCAAGAACAATGGCCGTTCGATGATGAACGTCTGCCTGAATTACTCTTTCGATATCGCGCACGCAACTTTCCCGATACGTTGAATTCTGCAGAGCAAGAACGCTGGAGAATATTCTGCCAGCAGCGTTTGTCCGAGCCGCAAATGGGCGCGCCTAATACCCTGGAATCTTTTGCCGAGGCCGCGCAGCAATGGGCACTTAGTGCTACGCCGATACAGAATCAAGTGCTCAATGAGTGGCAAAATTATGTCGAGGCATTGCGCAAACGTTTGAATCTTTGAAATCGAACATAGTGCCTCCATGAAAGGCCACGCATAAAAAAACGCCAGCGTATGCTGGCGTTTTTCATGGGCCGCAGAATCAATCGGCGACCGGCGTTGCGGCTTAGCCCAGCAGGGTAGCCCAGCCTTCAACCACGTCACCGCCCCACTTGGCTTTCCACTCTTTCAGAGTCTTGTGGTTGCCACCTTTGGTTTCGATGACTTCGCCGTTGTGCGGGTTTTTGTATTGTTTAACTTTGCGTGCGCGCTTGGTGCCGGTAGTTTTTACAGCGGCGCCACGGGTGCCTTTGGTTTTCGATTCTGGATCCAGCAGGGCGATGATGTCGCGCAGCGACTTGGAGTATTCGCCCATCAGGGTGCGCAGTTTGCCTTCGAATTCCAGCTCGGCTTGCAATTTGTCGTCTTGCGACAGGTTCTTCAAACGGGCTTGCAGCTCTTTGATGGCTTCTTCAGTGGCACGATATTCGTTGATCAACGACATGATAACTACCTTATGTGGAGGTGTTGAATGGCAGGGGACAGTGCCGCAATAATAGTCAGGCTGTTTCATCAAGTAAACATTTAACCGGTTTTTTTATTTGAGTTAGTTACGAGAATTAACCGGTAAATTGAATGCGCTGTTAAATAATGTGATGCAGTCATCACGATTATTCACAATTATCGGCCTGAGACAGTGGCATTGGCGCGCCGTCACTTGGGTACGCAGGGCACCGAGTACCCGTGAATCGCGCCATCTCGGCGAGACATGGTCATCAATACTGCAGTTTGCGCGCACAATCGCTAGAATGGCCGCCTTTGCGAAGTTCTGGAGTTTTCCCCCCATGCGCACCTTTCGGTTGGTGATTTCCTGCCCTGACCGCGTTGGCATCGTAGCCAAAGTCAGTAACTTTCTGGCATCCCACAACGGCTGGATTACCGAAGCGAGCCATCATTCGGACAATCAGAACGGCTGGTTCTTCATGCGTCACGAGATTCGTGCCGATTCGCTGCCGTTCGGTATTGAAGTGTTGCGCGAGAAGTTTGCGCCGATCGCCGAAGAGTTCTCGATGGACTGGCGCATCACCGACACCGAGCAGAAAAAACGCGTGGTGCTGATGGCCAGCCGCGAATCCCACTGCCTGGCGGACCTGTTGCACCGCTGGCACAGTGATGAGCTCGACTGCGAAATCTCCTGTGTGATTTCCAACCACAATGACCTGCGCAGCATGGTCGAGTGGCACGGCATTCCTTATTACCATGTCCCGGTCAATCCGCAGGACAAGGAGCCGGCATTCGCCGAGGTGTCGCGTCTGGTCAAGCAGCACGACGCCGAAGTGGTGGTGCTGGCGCGCTACATGCAGATCCTGCCGCCGTCGCTGTGCCGTGAGTACGCACACAAGGTGATCAACATTCACCACAGCTTCCTGCCGTCGTTCGTTGGCGCCAAGCCGTACCACCAAGCGTCGCTGCGCGGCGTGAAGCTGATCGGCGCGACCTGCCACTACGTCACCGAAGAGCTGGACGCCGGTCCGATCATCGAGCAGGACGTGGTGCGTGTCAGCCACAGCGACAGCATCGAAGACATGGTGCGTTTCGGCCGTGACGTCGAGAAGATGGTGTTGGCCCGTGGCCTGCGTTATCACCTCGAAGACCGCGTGCTGGTGCACGGCAACAAGACCGTGGTGTTCTGATCGAACGCACGCGTACTTGAATAAAGAAGGGCCTGGGCGTTCAATCGTCCCAGGCCCTTTTTCGTTTCCGCCCTTGAGGAACTGCCCGTGACTGACCCACTGGACAAAGCCACTTCGAAAGCGCCGGCTACCCTGGGGGAGGGCTGCCTGAGTCGTTATGACCCGGATGACCTGAGCCCGGACGACGGCACCGAGTTTCCCGGGGCTGCCGAGTTGTGGAAACAGGTGAAACCTGAGCCGGAGGGAGAAGCCTGAAAAGATCGCAGCCTTCGGCAGCGCCTACAGGGATCGCATTTCTATGCAGGAGCTGCCGAAGGCTGCGATCTTTACGCTTGTCGAATCTTCAGCAGCTTCTTGAGCAGCGGCCGTCCCAGCATCAACAGAAAAATTGGCCCGCCCACCAGCAGATAGAAGTAGAACGTCACCACCCGCCAGATCAGAATCGCCGCGGCAGCGGTGGATTTGCCGACCATTGGCGCTAGCAGCGCCGCCGACGTCAGTTCCGCCGCGCCCGCGCCACCGGGCAGCAGGCTCATCTGCCCGGCGCCCAACGACAGCATCTGTACCAGAAAGCTCCAGGCCCATTGCAGGTCCGCGCCCAGCCCGCGCAAGGCCAGATACAGCACGCTGTAGCGCAGCAACCAATGCAGGCAGGTCAGGACGAACACCTTGACCAGGGTTTGCCACGGCAACTTGAGCGTGTCGATAAACGCATCGAGAAAGTGCAACAGTTTGCGCGCCCAGCGCCGGCGCGTGGCCGGCTGCACGTTCAGACGGGCGAGCAGGCGCCCGCTCAGCAGAATCAGCCGACGGTGATAGCGCGCCAGCAGCACACAACTGAACAAACCGCCGAACAGCGACACCGCGCTGACCATCAGCAGCCACTCCAGGCGGTCGCTGAGGTGCTGAAACAACGCGTAAATCAGAATCCCGCTCAGGGCGCAGAGGAAGAACAGCAGATCACTCAACTGATCCATGGCAAACACCGCGCTGCCCCGGGCCGGGCGCACGCCGCAGCGCGCCAGCAACGCCATGATCGTCAGCGGCCCGCCACTGCCGCCGGGGGTGGCGCAGTAGGCGAACTCGGCGGCCATGACCACGCCCAGGCTTTTCAGCGGCGTTACCCGCTCGCGTTGATCGCCCAGCAACAACCGCAGGCGCAGGGTATTGATGCCCCAGCAGAGCAGGATCATGCCGAACATGATCAGCAGCCAGTGCAGCGGAAAGTTCTGCAACCGCGCGCCGATCTCTCCGCCGCCGAGCAGCACCGGGATCAGCACGGCGGCGAGCAGACCGATCAACAGAACAATGCCGCGACTCATGCCGCGCGTCCCATTCGCTCACGTTGTTGGAACAGCCAGTCGATTTTGTTCATGGGCTTGCGTCCTTCCGCCAGCAGCCGTTCAAGGGTGTGCAGCCAGTATTCACGCGAAAATGCGTGGCGCATGTCTACCGGGTGCAAGCCTAGACGAATCACCGGGGCGTCGCGCCATTGCTGTTCGCGTTGATCGCTGACGATTTTTGACAAGCCTCGGCGCCAGGCACTGCGCGCGCTCCAGACCAGACCCGGGGCGTCGATGGCGGTGAAATCCGGTAATGGATAGAGGTGTTGTGGATCGCTGGTGTAGCGCAATGGCAATTCGCGAAGGGCCTGGCGCGTGCCCTCACTCATCAGCCAGGCGGGGGCGACGAAGCCGTGCAACGGCCAGTCATTGCGCTGGAACTGATCGATGCCGGCGCGCAGGCGAGCCAGCGCGGCGTCGCGGGACAAACGATAAAACTCGCCTTCATGGGTGTAGATCCGACGCATGAACCAGTCGCGGGGCGTGGTCGGGGCTGGCTCGCGGTCGTCATGGTAATAGCCGTGCAAGGCCAGTTCATCGCCACGGGCCAGCCGCTCGTCGAGCATCCGGCAAAACGCTGGATGGTCTTCCAGTGCGTCGTGTCCATGGAAATCCGGCACCACCAGCCAGGTGATCGGTACGCCGCCGATGGCGTCGACCGCTTCGACAAACGGCCGATAGTCCGCCCACGTCGACGGCGCTACATCGTGCAGCACCAGCAATACGGCGCGGCCATTGGAGGAGTCAGCCATTGACCACCCTCGGCAGCGAGTGACCGAGCACCGCGTGATAATGACCGAGCAGGCTGTCGACCACCGTGTCCCAGGCGTAATACTGTTCGACATGTTGCCGGGCTTGTTGGCCGAGCTTTACGCAGCCGCGACTGAACAGCTCGCGGACCGCGTTGGCCATGGCCTGCGGGTTGTTCGGCAGACACAGCAAGCCGCAGGCTTCGTTGACGATTTCCTCGAACGCCCCAGCGGCCACCGCGACGACCGGAATTCCGCAGGCCATGGCCTCAAGGATCACCAGGCCAAAGGTCTCCTGATCACCGGCATGCAGCAAGGCATCGGCGCTGGCCATCAACCGGGCGACGGTGGGCGCCGGGCAGAATGAGTCGATCACGCTGACATTGTCCGGGACCACGGCGGGCATCGACGAGCCGACCAGCAGCAAGTGGTAGCGCGGGCCGAGGCGTTGTATGCACTTGAGCAGAATGGGCAGGTTTTTCTCTTTGGAACCGCGTCCGGCGAAGATCAGTAGGCGCGTGTCCTCGGCAATTCCCAGTTCGGCGCGCAGGCCGTTGTCGCGGGCTTGCGGGTGAAAGGTTTGCAGGTCCACCCCCAGCGGCTGCACGAAGACGTTGCGCACGCCCAGCCCCGTGAGTTTGTCGGCCATCACTTGGCTGGGCGCCAGCACCCGGTCGAAGTTGCCGTAGAGTCTGGTCACGTATGCCTCGACATTCGGCGTGACCCAATGGCCCATGCGATTGCCGACCAGCAGCGGCAAGTCGGAGTGGTAAAAGCCGATCACCGGTACGTCCAGTTGCCGCCGTGCGTCGAGCGCCGCCCACGCGGTGAGGTACGGGTCGCCGACTTCGATCAGGTCCGGCTGCAAATCCTGCAGGACATTGCGCCATGGCGCGAGGCGCAGCGGGAAACGATAGCCTTTGCCGAAGGGCAGGGCCGGGGCGGGCACGGTGTAGACGCCGTCGTGTTCACCGAAATGGGCGCCGGGGATCAGCAGGCTGTGGCGAATGGCCGATTTGACGCCCAACCGGCGATGCTTGGCATCCAGGTACGTGCGCACGCCACCGCTGGCCGGGGCGTAGAACATGGTGATGTCGGCGATATGCACGGTAATCAACCCTCCGCTGCGTTGCACTCCCTTGGTTGACCTTTATCCAGAATAGATGTTCGGTCGGGAATCGGCGGTGGGTTTCAAGGGCAAAAAGATCGCAGCCTGCGGCAGCGCCTGTACGGGATTTCTGTTCACCCTGTAGGCGCTGCCGCAGGCTGCGATCTTTGGATCTTAGATGCGGAAACTGCCAACCAACTGCTTCAGCCGCGCAGCCTGCTGTTCCAGATCCGAGCAGGCGCGCAAGGTCGCCTGCAGGTTCTCGACGCCTTCCTGATTCAGCGTGTTGATCTCGGTGATGTCGACATTGATCGATTCAACCACGGCGGTTTGCTCCTCGGTCGCCGTCGCCACCGACTGGTTCATCCCGTCGATCTCGCCGATGCGTTGGGTCACGCTGTTGAGGCGTTCGCCGGCGAGGTTGGCGATTTCCACGCTGTCCTGGCTGTGGCGCTGGCTGTCGCTCATGGTGCTCACCGATTCCCGGGCGCCGACTTGCAGCTCCTCGATCATGGTCTGCACTTGCTGCGCCGATTCCTGGGTGCGGTGCGCGAGATTGCGCACTTCATCGGCCACCACGGCGAAACCACGGCCCGCCTCACCGGCACGCGCCGCTTCGATGGCGGCGTTGAGCGCCAGCAGGTTGGTCTGCTGAGAGATGCTGGTGATCACTTCGAGGATCTGCCCGATATTCACGGTTTTGCTGTTCAGCGACTCGATGTTGCTGCTGGAGGCGCTGAGCATGCTCGACAGTTGATTCATCGCCTTGATGCTGCGATCCACCACTTGCTGGCCGTCTTCGGCGAGGCCGCGGGCATCACTGGCCTGGTTCGAGGCTTGCGCAGCGTTGCGGGCGATTTCCTGAGCGGCGGCGCCCAGTTGATTGATCGCGGCGGCGACGCTGCTGGTGCGCGAGGCTTGCTGGTCGGAGTTGTACATCGACGAATTGGAAGCCGCGACCACACGCAGGGCGACCTCGTTGACTTGCCCGGTGGCCGACGACACTTCGCGGATCGAACCGTGAATCCGCTCGACGAACCGGTTGAACGCGGTACCCAGCACACCGAATTCATCGTTGTTGACGATGGTCAGGCGCTTGGTCAGGTCGCCTTCGCCGTCGGCGATGTCCTCCATGGCGCGGGTCATGACGTGCAGCGGCTGGATCAGCAGGCGAATCAGCATGCTCAGCAACGCGATGATGATCACCACTGCGATCACGGTAGCGATCACCGCCGAGGTGCGGAACTCACTGAGCATCGAGAAGGCTTTGTCCTTGTCCACCGACAGCCCGATGTACCAGTTCACCGAGGGCAGGCCCTTGATCGGGGTGAAGCTGACGATGCGGGTCTTGCCGTCGACAGTGATTTCACTGAAGTCGCTGCTGATGCGCGGGGTGTCCTGCGGATAGGCGTCTTTCAGCGTCTTCATCACCAGTGCCTTGTCCGGGTGCACCAGGATCTTGCCGTCGGCGCTGACCAGGAAGGCGTAGCCCATGCCGGAGAAGTCCCGGGCGGTGAGGGTCTCGACCAAGGTTTGCAGACTCAGGTCGCCGCCGACCACGCCAACGCTCTGGCCGGCCTTTTTCGAGGCGGTGGCGATGGAGATGATCAACTGCCCGGTGGCAGCGTCGATGTACGGTTCGGTCAGGGTCGACGCGCTGCTGCTCTCGGCACCTTTGTACCAAGGGCGCACCCGTGGATCGAAACCGTCCGGCATCTTCACATCCGGGCGGATGGTGAAGTGCCCGGTGGCATCACCCAGGTAAGTGGCCATGAACGTCGAGGTCAGGGACTTCTGTTCCAGCAGGCTGGCGACGTTGGCCGGGTCCGGGTTGATGGCGATGTTCTGGGCGGCGTTTTCGACCAGCAGGATGCGGCCGTTGAGCCAGGTCTGAATGTTGTCGGCCGTGACCTCGCCCATCTCGTTGAGATAGTTGTTCAGGTCATCGCGAATCGCGTTGCGTTGCAGCCAGTCGTTGTACAGCGTGAACGAGGCGAAAGCGGCGATGACGATGAGGGCGGCGGCAAGCAAAATTTTATGGCTGAAGCGCAGATTTTTGTTCATGGCTTGGGGTTCCGCTAAGGTCTTAATGTCCTGGGCGTGCTTTTATAAAGACGCGCAATATGGGCAAGGGTGAAACAAACTGATATTTCCGACTCTCCTTAGGGAAATGTCCGACCGACTTTTCAGTCGGGTTCTCGCCTTTATCTATCGGCCATAGCGGATTAAAGATTAACCATAGGTGACAAAATGCCTGACACATCGCAACTCGTTATCGGCGCCGATCTGGCGGGGCAACCGATTGCTCAGGCCATGCGCCTGGCGAACCGACACGGGCTGATCGCCGGGGCGACCGGGACTGGCAAGACCGTGACCTTGCAGCGCCTCGCCGAGGCGTTCAGTGACGCCGGCGTCGCGGTTTTTGCCGCTGATATCAAGGGTGACCTGTGCGGCCTCGGCGCCGCCGGCAATCCTCAGGGCAAGGTCGCCGAGCGCATCGCCGGGATGCCCTGGCTTGACTACAAGCCGCAGGCGTATCCGGTGACGCTGTGGGACATTCACGGTGAATCCGGTCATCCCTTGCGCACCACCTTGAGTGAAATGGGCCCGCTGTTGATCGGCAGCCTGTTGGAACTGACCGACAGCCAGCAGTCGGCGCTGTACGCAGCGTTTAAAGTGGCGGACCGCGAAGGCCTGCTGCTGCTCGACCTGAAAGACCTCAAGGCGTTGCTCAATCACCTCAAGGACAACCCGCAACTGCTCGGCGAAGACGCCGCGCTGATGACCACCGGTTCCAGCCAGGCGCTGTTGCGCCGGCTGGCGACCCTGGAACAGCAGGGCGCTGAAGCGTTGTTCGGCGAACCGGCGCTGCAACTGGAAGATATTCTGCAACCGGCGGCGGACGGCCGTGGGCGCATTCATTTGCTCGATGCCAGTCGTCTGGTGCACGAGGCACCGAAGGTCTACGCGACGTTCCTGCTGTGGCTGCTGGCCGAGCTGTTCGAGCAGTTGCCGGAGCGCGGCGATGCCGACAAGCCGCTGCTGGCGCTGTTTTTCGATGAAGCGCATTTGCTGTTCGGCGATACGCCCAAGGCCTTGCAGGAGCGGCTGGAGCAAGTGGTACGGCTGATTCGCTCGAAAGGCGTGGGGGTGTATTTCGTCACCCAGTCGCCGGGCGATCTGCCGGACAATGTGCTGGCGCAGCTGGGTCTGCGGATCCAGCACGGCTTGCGCGCGTTCACTGCCAAGGAACAGAAATCCCTGCGGGCGGTGGCGGATGGCTTCCGGCCGAATCCGGCGTTCGACACCTTGTCGGTGCTGACCGAACTTGGCATCGGCGAAGCATTGGTCGGAACGCTGCAGGAAAGGGGCACGCCGGAGATGGTCCAGCGCGTGCTGGTGGCGCCGCCGCAATCGCGGATCGGGCCGCTGAGCGAGACAGAGCGTACGGTGTTGATCGCCGGCTCGCCGTTCAAGGGGCGGTATGACAAGCCGATCGATCGTGAGTCGGCGTATGAAATCCTGATGGGCCGTAAGGATCTGGCACCGCAGGCTGATGCGCCCGTGGGCAAGCCTGCGCCTGAAGAGCCAAGCCTGGCCGACAGAGCGGGGGAGTTTCTGGGTACGGCGGCAGGGCAGGCGCTGAAGTCGGCGATGCGCCAGGCGGCCAATAATCTCGGCAAACAACTGGTGCGCGGGCTGATGGGGTCGTTGCTCGGCGGCAGCAAACGCCGCTAAAAGCAAAGATCGCAGCCTGCGCCAGCTCCTACAGGGGAAGCGCGTTCCAACTGTAGGCGCTGGCGCATCGCTGCGATCTTTTGCTCTCGCTTCAGGCCTTGTCTTTAGCGTGCGCCGCCAGACGCTCCAGCGCCGCACGCAGCCCCGGATCACTGATCCCGTCCGCCGTCGACTGAATGGTCGCCGCCGCATCGCTTGACAGATCCATCGTGTGCCCGACAGCCCCTTGCTGCACGATGGGGGGGCGCACGGTGAATTTGATCCGCGTCAGATTGGCGAACTCTTCGAACAGCTGCAGTTGCCGTTGCAGGCGTTTTTGCTGGTAGCGCAGACGCGTGGCCCAATGGCCATCAGTGACCACCAGCGAAAGTTCGCCTTCACGCCATTTGGCTACATGGCAATGCGCGCGGGCGGCAGGTTGCAGCTGGCTTTCGAGCAGGCGTTGCAGATGAGCGAGTCGTTGGGCATGGCCGAGAATGGCTTTGAGCGGCTTGGCTTCGCGTAGCAGAACGGCGGGCGCTCTGGCTGCAAGAGGGCGAAATGCCATGATCGAACACCTGAAGTAACAGAAACGCCATGGTAGCAGAAAGCAGCGGAACCACTCGCCCATTGCTTTTGTCCCTGCTTTACCCATTAAATCAACGACTAACTTCTTTCCCGTATGGGTTGAAGTTGAGCAAAACGCCCTTATTTTAAGTGAGCCCCGTCAAAGCGCAGTGCCAGCATCGTGGAATATCGCCACTTTCCTCACCACCGTTTCCGGGTAGAATGCTCGTTCGCATGCGGCCATGAGGGCTGCACGGGCGACTCACGGGGCCGCCCTCCATCCCTTTAGTGTGGAAGATCCTGCCGATATGTTTGCGCCTTTGTTAAAGAAACTTTTTGGAAGCAAGAACGAGCGTGAAGTCAAACGCATGCTCAAGACGGTGCAGCTCGTCAATGCCTT
This sequence comes from Pseudomonas sp. 86_A, assembly GCF_017491705.1. Taxonomy (NCBI): domain Bacteria; kingdom Pseudomonadati; phylum Pseudomonadota; class Gammaproteobacteria; order Pseudomonadales; family Pseudomonadaceae; genus Pseudomonas; species Pseudomonas sp. 86_A. The sequence goes on from NZ_JAFGYS010000013.1 coordinate 125,418, forward strand.
CGAAGAGCAAATGGTGGCCCTTTCGGACGATCAATTGCGTGCCAAGACCAACGAGTTCAAGGCCCGTATCGCCAAAGGGGAATCCCTCGACAAGCTGTTGCCTGAAGCCTTCGCGGTCGCCCGTGAAGCGGGCAAGCGCGTCATGGGCATGCGCCACTTCGACGTTCAGTTGATCGGCGGCATGACCTTGCATGAAGGCATGATTGCCGAAATGCGTACCGGTGAGGGTAAAACCCTCGTGGCAACCCTGGGTGTTTACCTCAACGCGCTGTCCGGCAAGGGCGTGCACGTTGTAACCGTGAACGACTACCTGGCCCGCCGTGACGCCAACTGGATGCGCCCGCTGTATGAATTCCTCGGCCTGACCGTCGGCGTCGTGACGCCGTTCCAGCCGCCGGAAGAGAAGCGCGCCGCCTATGCTGCCGACATCACCTACGGCACCAACAACGAATTCGGTTTCGACTACCTGCGCGACAACATGGCGTTCAGCATGGAAGAGAAATTCCAGCGCGAACTCAATTTTGCCGTGATCGACGAAGTCGACTCCATCCTCATCGACGAAGCCCGTACCCCGCTGATCATTTCCGGTCAGGCCGAGGACAGTTCCAAGCTGTACATGGAGATCAACAAACTGATCCCGCAGCTCGAACTGCACGTCGAGGAAGTCGAAGGCCAGGTCACCAAGGCCGGTCACTACACCATCGACGAGAAGACCCGTCAGGTCGAACTCAACGAAGCCGGTCACCAGTTCATCGAAGAAATGCTCACCGGCGTCGGCCTGCTGGCCGAAGGCGAGAGCCTGTATTCGGCGCATAACCTGGGCCTGCTGACCCACGTCTATTCGGGTCTGCGTGCGCACAAGCTGTTCCACCGCAACGTCGAATACATCGTGCAGGACGGCCAGGTCGTGCTGGTCGACGAGCACACCGGTCGTACCATGCCGGGCCGCCGCCTGTCCGAAGGCCTGCACCAGGCCATCGAAGCCAAGGAAGGCCTGAACATCCAGGCCGAGAGCCAGACCCTGGCCTCGACCACGTTCCAGAACTACTTCCGTCTGTACACCAAGTTGTCCGGCATGACCGGTACCGCAGACACCGAGGCGTTCGAATTCCACCAGATCTACGGCCTGCAGGTCATGGTCATTCCGCCGAACAAGCCGTTGGCGCGTAAAGACTACAACGACCTGGTGTTCCTGACCGCCGAAGAGAAGTACGCGGCGATCATCAACGACATCAAGGAAGGCATGGCCCAGGGCCGTCCGATCCTGGTGGGTACCGCGACCATCGAGACTTCCGAGCACGTTTCCAACCTGCTCAACAAGGAAGGCATCGAGCACAAGGTCCTGAACGCCAAGTTCCACGAAAAAGAAGCGGAAATCATTGCGCAGGCCGGTCGTCCGGGCGCCCTGACCATCGCCACCAACATGGCCGGTCGTGGTACCGACATCCTGCTGGGCGGCAACTGGGAAGTGGAAGTCGCGGCCCTGGAAAACCCGAGCCCCGAGCAGATCGCCCAGATCAAGGCCGACTGGCAGAAGCGTCACCAGCAAGTGCTGGAGTCCGGTGGTCTGCAGGTGATCGCCTCCGAGCGTCACGAATCCCGTCGTATCGACAACCAGCTGCGTGGCCGTGCCGGCCGTCAGGGCGATGCCGGTTCGAGCCGCTTCTACCTGTCGCTGGAAGACAGCCTGATGCGCATCTTCGCCTCTGACCGGGTGAAGAACTTCATGAAAGCCCTGGGCATGCAGCCGGGCGAAGCGATCGAGCACCGCATGGTGACCAACGCGATCGAGAAGGCGCAGCGCAAGGTTGAAGGTCGCAACTTCGACATCCGTAAGCAACTGCTCGAGTTCGACGACGTCAACAACGAACAGCGTAAAGTGATCTATCACATGCGTAACACGTTGCTGGCCGCCGACAACATCGGTGAAACCATCGCCGATTTCCGTCAGGACGTGCTCAACGCGACGGTCAGCGCCCACATTCCGCCGCAATCGCTGCCTGAGCAGTGGGACGTCGCCGGTCTGGAAGCGTCGATTGCCAGCGACTTCGGGGTGAAACTGCCGATCCAGCAATGGCTCGACGAAGACGATCACTTGTACGAAGAGACCCTGCGCGAGAAGCTGATGGTCGAGCTGATGGCGGCGTACAACGAGAAAGAAGACCAGGCCGGTGCCGAAGCGCTGCGCTCCTTCGAGAAACAAATCGTTCTGCGCGTGCTGGACGATCTGTGGAAAGACCACCTGTCGACCATGGATCACCTGCGTCACGGTATCCACTTGCGTGGCTACGCCCAGAAGAACCCGAAGCAGGAATACAAGCGCGAGTCGTTCACGCTGTTCTCCGAGCTGCTGGATTCGATCAAGCGCGACTCGATCCGTGTGCTGTCGCACGTTCAGGTCCGTCGCGAAGATCCTGAAGCCGAAGAGCAACGTCTGCGTGAGGAAGCCGAAGCATTGGCCGCCCGCATGCAGTTCGAACATGCCGAGGCTCCTGGTCTGGATCAGCCGGAAGTGCTGGGTGAAGAGGTCGATGTGGCCCTCGCCACCGCGCCGGTACGCAACGAGCAGAAGCTGGGCCGCAACGAACTGTGCTACTGCGGTTCGGGCAAGAAATTCAAGCATTGCCACGGGCAGATCCAGTAAACCCCGTTTCAATCGCTGATATACCCGCGCCGCGACCGGCTCCTGCCGTCGCGGCGTTTTGCCATTTAAACCACCGCCATCACTGTGAGCGGTGCTGACATCATTGAGTAAGGAGCGCATTCATGGCTGTTGGTCTTGGTCCTTTGCCAACGTTGCACCCGGTTGCCGGTTTTGAACTCGGTATTGCCTCGGCTGGCATCAAGCGCCCCGGGCGCAAGGATGTGGTAGTGATGCGCTGCGCCGAAGGTTCGACCGTGGCCGGCGTGTTCACGCTGAACGCCTTCTGTGCCGCGCCGGTGATCCTGGCGAAAAAACGCGTGCAGAACGCCGTGCGTTACCTGCTGACCAACACTGGTAATGCCAACGCCGGTACCGGCGAGCCGGGCCTGGCCGCAGCCGAGCGCACCACTGCGAAACTGGCCGAGCTGACGGGCGTCGATGCCAGCCAGATCCTGCCGTACTCCACCGGGGTGATCGGCGAGCCACTGCCGGTCGAGAAGATCGAAGGCGCACTGCAGGCCGCACTGGACGACCTGTCGGAAAACAACTGGGAAGCTGCCGCCACCGGCATCATGACCACCGACACCCTGCCCAAGGGCGCCAGCCGCCAGTTCCAGCATGACGGCGTGACCATCACCGTTACCGGCATCAGCAAAGGTGCGGGCATGATCCGTCCGAACATGGCGACCATGCTCGGCTACATCGCCACCGACGCCAAAGTCTCCCGCGACGTGCTGCACAACCTGATGCTCGACGGCGCGAACAAGTCGTTCAACCGCATCACCATCGACGGCGACACCTCGACCAACGATTGCTGCATGCTGATTGCCACCGGCAAGGCTGCACTGCCGGAAATCACCCGCGCTGAAGGCGAGCTGTTCGCCAAACTCAAGCAAGCGGTGTTCGAAGTGTGCATGGATGTGGCCCAGGCCATCGTGCGTGACGGCGAAGGCGCGACCAAGTTCGTCACGGTTGAAGTCAACGGCGGCGGCAATCATCAGGAATGCCTGGACGTCGGCTACACCGTGGCGCACTCGCCGCTGATCAAGACTGCGCTGTTCGCCTCCGACCCAAACTGGGGCCGTATCCTGGCCGCTGTCGGCCGTGCCGGCGTGCCGAACCTGGACGTGAGCAAGATCGACGTGTTCCTCGGCGACGTGTGCATTGCCAGCCGTGGCGCCCGTGCCGAGACCTACACTGAAGCGCAAGGCTCGGCGGTGATGCAGCAGGAAGAGATCACCATCCGTATCGAGCTGGGTCGCGGCGATTGCAGCGAAACCATCTGGACCACCGACCTGTCGCATGAATACGTGAAGATCAACGCCGAGTACCGCACCTGATCTAACCTGAGACCGAGTCGATGCCATCGCGAGCAGGCCCACTCCTACAGTAGTTTTGTGAACGCCACAGACCCCCTGTAGGAGTGAGCCTGCTCGCGATGACGGCCCATCAGGCACCAGGAATTCTGGCCTGATTCTCCTGACGAAAAGGCGCCACACCATGTCCCTGCACCTGATCATCGGCGACAAACTGCTTTCCTCCTGGTCGCTGCGTGCCGCACTGGCCGTCGAGCTGACCGGCGCACCCTACACCGAAGAACTGATCAAGCTCGGCAAGCCCGACACCCGCGAGCGGCTGCTCAAGCATTCGCCGACCGCCAAGGTGCCGCTGCTGCAAACCTCCCGTGGCACCGTTGCCGATTCTCTGGCGATTGCCGAATACCTGGCGGAGCAGTTCCCGTCCGAACAGCTTTGGCCAAGCGATCTTTTCGCGCGTGCCCAGGCCCGTTCGGCCTGCGCGCAGATGCACAGCGGCTTTTTTGCCATGCGCAATCACATGCCGTTCAACCTGAGCCACGATGCACCGCTCAATCCGGTGCCGCCGGAAGTGAAGGTCGATATCGAGCGCATGCTCGCGCTATGGGCCGAATGCCGTGCCGCTGCCACCGAGCCTGGGCCGTATCTGTTTGGCCGGGTGAGCCTGGCCGACGCGTTCTTCGCGCCGATTGCCGTGCGTCTGCGGACTTATCAGGTGCAGCTGCCGGCCATCGATCAAGCTTATGTTGAAACCGTCTACCAATGGCCCGCCTTCAAGGCGTGGCAAAAGGCTGGACTGGAGGAGTTGAACCCGTGAAACGCGTACACGTCGCCGCCGCCGTCATTCGTGACGAGAGTGGCAAGATCCTGATCGCCCGCCGTGCCGACACCCAGCATCAGGGTGGCCTGTGGGAATTCCCCGGCGGCAAGGTCGAGGCTGACGAATCCGTCGAAAACGCGCTGGCTCGTGAGTTGCACGAAGAGCTGGGCATCGTCGTTGGCGCTGCGCGTCCGCTGATCAAGGTCCGCCACGATTACCCGGACAAACAGGTGTTGCTGGATGTCTGGGAAGTCTCGAGCTTCAGCGGCGACCCGCACGGTGCCGAAGGCCAGCCATTGGCTTGGGTCACCGCGAAGGAACTGGTGAACTACGAGTTCCCGGCCGCCAATCAGCCGATCGTTGCAGCGGCGCGCCTGCCCGGCGAATACCTGATCACCCCGGAAGACCTGGAAGCACCGGCCCTGCTGCGTGGGATCCAGAAGGCGATTGCCGGCGGGATCAAGTTGATCCAGCTGCGCGCGCCGAACGGCTATGACCCTAAATACCGCGATCTGGCGGTGGATGCGGTCGGCCTGTGTGCCGGCAAGGCGCAACTGATGATCAAGGGGCCGTTCGAATGGCTGGGCGATTTCCCGTCTGCCGGTTGGCACATTACGTCCGCGCAACTGCGCAAATACGCCGAGGCGGGGCGACCATTGCCGGCGGAGCGCTGGCTGGCGGCGTCGTGCCATAACGCTGAAGAACTGGCACTGGCCGAACAGATGGGCGTGGATTTCGTCACTCTGTCGCCGGTGCAGCCAACCTTGACTCACCCGGACGCGCAGCCATTGGGCTGGGAGCAGGCGTCGACATTGATCGAGGGCTTCAACAAGCCGGTGTTTCTGCTGGGTGGGGTTGGCCCGGCGGAGCGGGAGAAGGCCTGGCGTGTCGGGGCGCAGGGTGTGGCGGGGATTCGGGCGTTCTGGCCTGAGGCTTGATTATGTATTGAGGCTGATGGCCTCTTCGCGAGCAGGCTCGCTCCCACATTTGATTGCATTCCAACTGAAGGAATGCATTTCCCTGTGGGAGCGAGCCTGCTCGCGAAGACGTCCTGTCAGGCGCTACTGCTCTTCAGGCTTCGCCGCCGGCTGCCAAAGAATCTCTGCCACCCCCTGGCGCCGCGCAATCAACCGCGCCGCCACAAACAGCAAATCCGACAACCGATTGATATACGCCAGGCCAACCCCGGCCAACGGCTCGAGCGCATTCAAATGCTGACAACGCCGCTCGGCACTGCGCGCCAGACTGCGGCACGCATGGGCCTGGGCGATCAGCGTTGAACCACCGGGCAGGATGAAATTCTCCAGTGGCCCCAATTCTTCGTTCCACACATCGATCGCCGCTTCCAGGCGTTCGATTTCCGCCGCGTTCAGCGCCTGATATTCCGGCATCGCCAACTCACCGCCCAAGTCGAACAAACGATGCTGGCAGGGGGCGAGCACGTCGATCAGTTCATTCAAGCCGGGAAACGCCTCACGCTCGGCGATCAACCCGGCCAGCAGCACACCGACCTGACTGTTCAACGTGTCGACTTCGCCAATGGCTTCGATGCGCGGGTGGTCCTTGGGGACGCGGCGGCCATCGCCCAGGCCGGTTTCGCCTGTGTCGCCAGTGCGGGTGTAAATCTTCGACAAGCGAAAGCCCATGGGTTACCTCGGTAGTTGATTGGTTTCGGCGGCGACGGCCGCCGGTTGGGTCAGTGGCAGGCGCAAGGTGAAGCAGGTGCCCTGGCCCGGCGCGGACTGCACTTCCATCTGCCCTTTGTGGTTGTTGGTGATGATGAAGTACGACACCGACAGCCCCAGGCCTGTGCCCTGACCGATTTCCTTGGTGGTGAAGAACGGTTCGAAGGTGCGCTTGCGCACGTTCTCGCTCATGCCGATGCCGTTGTCTTCGACCTGAATCTCGGCCCATGGCGGGTTCAGTCGGGTACGCAGAATGATCCGCCCCGGCTCGCTGTCGTCTTCGCGCTGGTGAATGGCTTGCGCGGCGTTTTTCAGCAGATTGAGCAGCACCTGTTCCAGTTCGTTGGCGGTGCCCGGTACCGGGCCAAGCGCCGGGTCGAACTGACGGATGATCGCCTGGCCCTTGAAGTCGAAACCGATCGCCAGATCGAAGTCGTTGCCGGCAATTTCCACCGCCTGGTCGATCAGCGCCGGCAGGTCGCACGGGGCCATTTGCCGGGTGCTGCGTCGGCTGAAGCTGAGCATGTGGGTGACGATTTTTGCCGCGCGGGCACCGGCCTGCTGGATGCCGTCGAGCAGTTTTGGCACTTCGCGGTTCTGCAGGTAAAGGTTGACCGCGTCCAGCTCGATGCCCAGTTGTTCGGCGGTTTCGAGGTTTTTCGGCAGGTCTGTCGACAGCCGTCGGCGAATGTTCTGCACGTTGTGCAGGATCGCGCCGAGCGGGTTGTTGATCTCATGCGCCATGCCGGCGGCAAGGCCGCCCACCGAGAGCATCTTTTCCGATTGCACCATCATTTCTTCCAGCGACAGGCGCTGGGTGATGTCGTCGATGCGGATCACCACACCGCGTCCGGCGCCGCCCATCAGCGGGTAAAAGGTCAGCGCGTAATGCTTGGGTTCGTCATCCTTGAACCAGGTCACCCGCTCGATCTTCGCCACCGTGTGTTCTTCCACGGTCTGCTTGAGTTGCGGCAGGAATGGCTTGAGCGGCTCGAAGGCGAGGAAGATCGGCTGGTTCAGCGCTTCATCCAGGCGCGTCCCGGAGAGCGCGCTGGCCTCCTGGTTCCACTGGGTCACGTAGAGCTGTTCGTCGAGGGCGATCAGCGCCGAGGGCATGGAGTCGATGATGCTGTTGAGGTAGTTCTGGAATCCGGTGAGCTTCTTCTCGATCTTGCTGCGCACCTGGACTTCCAGCTCCAGCTTGCGGTTGGTGTGGCGGGTTTCTTCGGCCAGACCCTGCGCCTGATCGTAGGCGGCTTGCGAGTCATCGCGGGCGCGCTTGAGCTGCTGCTCGCGGGCTTCGATGCGCGAGAGCATGGTGTTGAACGCCTCGGCTAGGCTGCCGATTTCGTCGTGGTTACCGCGCGAGGCGCGCAGGGCGTAGTTCTCTTCACGGGTGACCTGCCGCGAGAGTTCTTCCAGCTCATGAATCGGGCGGGTGATCAGGCGTTTGATCTGCCGGGCAATCACCAGCCACAGCAGCACACTGAAAATCAGGATACCGAGGCTGGCAGTCAGGGTGCCGGTGTAGAACGCCATCGGCAGTTCACTGCTGGCGACCAGCAGCAAATGCCCTGGCGCGGTGCCGGGGCGGGGCAGGGTGATCAGTTGGTTGCTGCGAAACTCGGTGAGTTGCCAGGCTTCGATGTGCCGATAGCGTTCCGGCAGATTGAGCTTGTCGCCACGCTGCACCTGGGCGATTCGATCACCCTTGCCGTCATACAGCGCCGCCGCACGCAACGGCGAATAGCTGTCGAGTTCCTTGAGCAGGCGTTCGGCGCTTTGCGGCGATTCCAGGGCTTGTGAGACCAGGCTCGGGTTGGAAATCAGTCGGCCGATGGTCTGCAGGGCTTGCGGCGCCATGCTTTCCTGGGAGATGTAGTAAGCGGCGCTGATAAAGGTCAGGTTGGCGACCAGCAGAACAGTGGTCATCAACACCAGCAGGGCGGCCAGCAGTTTCTGGCCGACCGGCAGGTTTTCAAGGCGCTGGCGCAATGGCATCAGGTTTATCGCAGCAGAGGAACAAGTGGGCAGCGTAGCCGCTGCTCAGTCGCTGGGCAATCCAAGGCTGCGCAGATGGCCGACCAGGCGCTGCTGCAATTGATTGAGGTGCGGCAGATTCAGTTGATGGCGCGTGGCGACTTTGCAGGCGTGGCCCAACAGATAGCTGATTTCGGTGCGGCGATGGTTCGCCACGTCCTGATACATCGAGGAGTAATTGGCCGCCGTGGCGTGGATCACCCGTTCGACTTCCTGTTGCAGATTGACCGCCGCCGCGGGTTGACCACAACGCTCCAGCAACTCGGCCAGTTCCGCGCACAGCGTGGCGACCTCGCATTGATGCTGCTCAAGCCCGCCATTCCGGCAATCGTGGAGCACGGTCAGCGGATTGATCGCGCAATTGAGCGCCAGTTTGCGCCACAAACGGGTGAGGATGTCGGTGCTCCACTCGTGGGGAATGTTCGCCGCGTCGAGATCGTCCAGCCAGATCGGTGCTACCGGATGGCCAGCATCGCCCAGCCAGGTGAAACCGTGGCCGGCAAACACCACACGCCAGTCGCCGTCACGGAAGGCGCCTTCAGTGCTGGACGCGCTGATGCAACGGGCATGGGGAACCAGCGCCGCAACCGCGTCCTGACTGCCAAGGCCATTCTGCAACAGGATCAACTCGGCATCTGCAGTCAGTCGCGGCAACAGGCGGGCGACGGCGCTTTCGGCGTCATAGGCTTTGCAGGCGACCAGCAGGCGGCGGATCGGCTGCGGATCGTCTGCCGTCTGTGCAGGGACGGGGTAGGTGTGGGCTGCGCCATGTTCGACCAGGGTCAGGCCACCGGCCGCCTGATAGCCACGCAAACGCTGGGCATCGCGTAGGATCAGCCGCACCGGCAGACCGGCCCGGGCCAGGCGCGTGGCCCACAGGGTGCCTAGGCTGCCGGCGCCGAGAACGTGCCAGGGGGTGGACATCAGTTTTTCACTCGGTAAGGTACTGGCATGCAAGGCTCGCCGTATCGGTGGGAAAAGACCCGTTATAATGGGCCGGATTTTAACCGCAAGCCAAGCGCGCTCCATCCTGATCGAGCGCGCCTTTTATTGGAGAGATTACATGCCGTCGTTCGACGTGGTATCCGAACTGGACAAACACGAGCTGACCAACGCGGTCGAGAACGCCGTGAAGGAACTCGATCGTCGCTATGACCTGAAAGGCAAAGGCAGCTTCGAGTTCAAGGAAAAGGACCTGACCGTCAACCTGACCGCTGAGGCCGGGTTCCAGCTGGAAGCGATGATCGAGATCCTGAAGCTGGCCCTGACCAAGCGCAAGATCGATGTGCAGTGCCTTGAAGTAAAAGACGCCTACGCCTCGGGCAAACTGATGAAGCAGGACGCCATTCTCAAGGAAGGCATCGACAAGGAGCTGGCGAAGAAGATCGTCGCTCACATCAAGGACGCCAAGCTCAAGGTGCAGGCCGCCATTCAGGGCGAGCAGGTGCGGGTCACCGGCAAGAAGCGCGATGACCTGCAGGAAGCCATTGCAGCGCTGCGTGCCAAGGAATTCGGCATGCCACTGCAGTTCAACAATTTCCGCGACTAAGCTTTCCGGTCGGGGAACCTCTCGGTGTTTTCAACGTCCGAGGGCCAAGCAGCGGCAGAAACGATTGAGCCCCAACAGGTTCAGTCGTTCTGCCGTTGATTTTTTACAGGCCGGGTAGCCGGAAATCAGGAGTTAGAAGATGGATTTGAATACTGAGGTGGACAACCTGGTCAAGGCATCCCAGGCGTGGATACCGATGATCATGGAATACGGCAGCCGCGTGTTGCTGGCGGTGATTACCCTGGCGATCGGCTGGTGGCTGATCAACAAGGTCACGCAAAAACTCGGTGGTCTGCTGGCCCTGCGCAATGCCGACCTGGCGCTGCAAGGCTTCATCAGCAGCCTGGCGAACATCATTCTCAAGGTGCTGCTGATCGTCAGCGTGGCCTCGATGATCGGCGTGGAAACCACCTCGTTCGTGGCTGCGATCGGTGCGGCCGGTCTGGCCATCGGTCTGGCGTTGCAGGGCAGCCTGGCGAACTTCGCCGGCGGCGTGCTGATTCTGCTGTTCCGTCCGTTCCGTATCGGTGACTGGATCGAAGCGCAAGGCGTGGCGGGTACGGTCGACAGCATCCAGATTTTCCACACCGTGCTGCGTACCGGTGACAACAAGACCATCATCGTCCCGAACGGCAATCTGTCGAACGGCATCATCACCAATACCAATCGCCAGCCAACCCGCAAAGTTGTGTTTGACGTGGGTGTGGATTACGAAGCGGATCTGCAGAAGGCGCGTCAGGTGCTGCTGGATCTGGCCAAAGATGATCGCGTGATGCAGGACCCTGCGCCACAAGCGGTCATTTCGACATTGGGTGACAGTTCGATCACTGTTTCCCTGCGTGTGTGGGTTAAAACCGCAGACTACTGGGATGTGATGTTCATGTTTAACGAACAGTCGCGTGATCGTTTAAAGACGGCCGGTATTGATATTCCGTTTCCGCAGCGTGTAATTCGTGTGGTTCAGGAATCTGCAACACAATGATAGGTTGCTAATTAAATGCCTGACTTGTTGGTCAGGCATTTATGACAAGTGACAGGCAATAAAAAAGGCCCATCCGAAGATGGGCCTTTTTTTATGCTTCCAAACTAACCACTGACGATTACAAGATGTTCAGTGGGTATTCGGTGATCAGGCGGAACTCTTTAACGTCGCCTTCACCCTGGTCGGCGTTGGCAGTATGCCAGGCTTGACGGATGCGGAACGACAGATCTTTCGCCGGGCCAGACTGAACAACGTACTTGGCTTCGAAGTTGGTTTCGTGGTGTTTGCCATCTTCACCGTACAGCGGCGCGCCAGTGCTGGTGCGGTATTGGCTGTTTGCAGCCAGACCGGTACCGTCGATATCCCAACCTTTAACGTAACGAACCATGAAGCTCAGGCCAGGTACGCCGTACTCGGCCATTTTCAGGTCGTAACGGGCTTGCAGGGATTTCTCGCCTGGACCGTTGAAGTCAGAGTACTGGATGGAGTTGGCGAGGAAGATCGAGTCGCCGCCACGGTTGTTCTTGCCCACGCCGACATAGTCGAACGGGGTATCGCCGTTAACCTTCTGGAATGCCAGCGTGAAGGTGTGTGCCTTCAGGAACGACAGCGCGGTTGCCAGGGAGAAGGCAGTGTTGCTGATGTCACCTGCCAGCTTGTCACCGGTATCGGTCGTGCGGTAGATGTTGAAGTCAGTGTTCAGCGAAGTGTCGCCACCGAATGGGGTGGTGAGGTTCACGTTCGCGTAGTACTGGTTCCAGACGTCTTCCAGCTTGGCACCGTAGAGCGATGCGCTCAGGTTTTCGGTGATGCCGTATTTGCCACCGAAATAGTCGATCGACTTGGCTTCTACGCCAGCGTAGTTGGCGTACAGGCCGCCATCACGGGCGTTTTTGTCCTGGCTGGTTGCCGAGTAGAAGTGACCGGCTTCGAGGTCAAGGTCTTTGACTTCGCTGCTCTGCAGTTGGAAGCCGCTGGCAGTTTGCGGAATGATACGGGAGCCGCCAACTGCGAACACAGGAGCAGTGCTTGGCTGCTGGTCGCCGACTTTCAACTCGGTTTTGGAGATGCGGAATTTAATGGCAGCGCCGGCTTTGCCTTGGCTGTCATTAACATCGTGAGAGTAACCGTTAGCCTTGACGGTGTCGCTACGGCTCATGTTGCCGGTGCCGGAAGTACCATCACCGCCATCCAGTTTGAGCGCCAGGTAACCGAATGCATCGATACCAACGCCGACAGTGCCTTGGGTGTAACCGGAGTTGAAATTGGTCAGGAAGCCTTGAGTCCAGTCTTTCTGGTCGCGGCCACCGTTCTTGTTGTCGCGGTTGAAGTAGTAGTTCTTCAACGTCTCGGTGAGTTTTGCATCTTCAACGAAACCTTTGGCTTCTGCCTGGTCACTAACAAACGGGGCGGCCGTAGCCAACTGAGTGCTGGCTGCTGCTGCAACTGCCAGTGCGATTGTGCTCCACTTCATCACGCGCATCGTGATTTGCTCCTTTGGTTTTAGAAGAGTACTGCCGTCCCACCTGTTTTATTATCTGGGCGGCTCTTTCTTTTTGTGTCGGCGCAAACTTATATCACGCCGACAATGTTGGCGATACTTGCTCATACAACCTTTCATGATCTTTACGACGACGTCGCAAACAGCTGGGTTGATGTCGCAAATTCACGTTACCCATGCAGCCGGGCTGACAACTTTATCGCTGTTTCTGGGCCTTTTTGCATCGGTAAAAAAGAGTCCCTGGCAAAACACTTGAATCTCCATTGGGGCAACCCTGCCACCGTATTTGGTTGATCTCAAGCTGCCACTTCCCGTGGTGTGCTTATAGATCATGTGTGTATCAATGCAACAAGCGTGCACAAAGTGCAGGGTTGCTACGTTTATTTTTCTGAACACCTGCCTATAGCCGTAAAAACCGCATAAAGACGGGGGTTCAAGCCCTTTTGTATCAGGGGCTTGACGCATACCTTTGCATCGTGTTTTCACGTTCGCAGGGCGGCATGACAATCAAAAACGTTACCGGTTCACCCCACCAGTGAGTATTTGGCGGATGCTCGACGCACTGAGCGTAGACGCACTGTGCGGTTTTGGTGCAAAAAATTTACGGGCTGTACCGGATTCATTCAGCTTGGGGTGATTCTGTTGTCGCACGGTTCAGCGGGTTTCGGGTGTTTGCTCGTGTTCGAGGGCAGTCCTGGCGCTGTGATGGTGCATGGTCTACACAAATGTCTCCTGTCAGGGCGGTGCAGGCTTGGGCAGGCACGGTCATCGTGAAGCCCGGCGCATTCGCAGGTATGCTGCCAGCCTGTCGCTTGGTGCGTTGCCCGTCGGGATGGCCGCTAAGCTGAATGATGTAGATCAGCCGGGAGTGCACGCAGTGTTTGTTTTGGATTCACAACTTCGACAGGACACCCTGACCATCGGCGACTTCCCGCTGTGTCGGTTGCTGCTGTCCAACGATGCCAATTACCCATGGTTCATCCTGGTGCCTCGTCGCGACGATATCAGCGAGTTGTTTCAGTTGGATGTCGCCGACCAGCAGCAGTTATGGCAGGAAACGACCGCGCTGGCCGAGTTGCTCAAGGATTTGTTCGACGCTGACAAGATGAACGTCGCGACTCTGGGTAACGTCGTCAGCCAACTGCATATGCATGTGATCGTGCGCAAGCGTGACGATGCGGCATGGCCCGCGCCGGTCTGGGGCAAGCACCCGGCCAAACCCTACAGCGCCGAGCAGGTAGCGGCCATTCGTGAACGGCTGCGCCTGGTACTGACCGAGCATTTCACGTTTCTGGAGGGCTGAATCATGAGTCTTGAAGCGCGCGTTACCGATCTGGAAAGTCGTCTGGCTTTTCAGGATGACACCATCCAGGCCTTGAATGACGAACTGGTGGCGCAGCAGCGGGTGATTGAACGCCTGCAACTGCAAATGGCGGCGTTACTCAAGCGTCAGGAAGAGATGGTCGGGCAGTTCGACTCTTTCGAGGGAGAGGCGCCACCACCGCACTACTGATACCGAGGCCTTGGCGCAGGCATAAAAAAAACCGCGAACAGTCTGGCTGTTCGCGGTTTTTTGTTGCCTTGGATCAGCGACGCGGCAGAGCGGCGATCACGTCCTCGGCTTGCAGGCCTTTGTCCCGGTTCATCACCGAGAACTCCACGCGCTGGCCTTCGACCAGGACGCGGTGGCCTTCACCACGGATTGCACGAAAGTGCACGAAAATATCATCACCGGAATCCCGGGAAATAAAGCCGAAGCCCTTGGACGTGTTGAACCACTTGACGGTCCCGGTATCGCGGTTGCTCATGTCATAGGTGGTCGGTGCGGCAGCTGGCGACGATTTGTAGAAACTGACGGCCAGGTGCAGAACCACGGCAACCAGGGCAATCACCAGGCTGAACAGAACAGCCGGTTGACCGGCGATGACGGGCATCGGTGCGATCAGGGTCAGGGTTTGCAGGACGACAGTCAGTACCAGAAGAGCGCTGACCAGATTTTGCAGATGCTGGCGCGGGCCTTTGTTCCAGTAAGGGATCACTGGAGCGATGACCAGGTTCAGCAGGCCGAGAAAGGCCAGGTAAAGTGCATCGGGTTGTTGCAGGTAAGGAACGGCTTCGGATTTCAAGCTAGGTATGAACGACAGCAGCAAAGCCGCTGCGCCCATTAGCAGGTGGACGATTTTTAACATTTTGATTGGCTCACGTTATGACGGCTCACAAGGAAGAGCTGAAGACGCACGGTTCGCTTCGGAACAATAAAGAGGCGTTGGACACGTACGCCATATCAGCCTATGCGCCATACCCCCGAAAAATGGGGCGTAGCGACACACTGCCTATTTAACAGCAAAGCCTGCGGGTTCTCAAATTACCCCGGCCAGCGGCACCTCGCCCGGTCGATTTGTCGCACGGTGCGAGACGATTGCAGGCTGCGAGGTGGCGGTGGCCTTGCTAGAGTGGGACTGCACCTGCTGGATGAATTCAATCGCCTTAGGGGGGTCAACATGGCAATCGATATCGGTATCAGTGAAGAAGACCGCAAGTCCATCGTCGAGGGGCTGTCGCGGCTGCTGTCGGACACCTACGTGCTGTATCTGAAAACCCATAACTTCCACTGGAACGTCACAGGTCCGATGTTCAGGACCCTGCACCTGATGTTCGAAGAGCAGTACAACGAACTGGCGCTGGCCGTGGACCTGATCGCCGAGCGCATCCGCGCCCTGGGCTTTCCGGCGCCAGGCGCCTACGCCACTTATGCTCGTCTTTCCTCGATCAAGGAGGAGGAGGGCGTGCCCAGTGCTGAAAACATGATCAAGCAACTGGTCGAGGGGCAGGAAGCGGTAACACGCACCGCTCGAGGCATTTTCCCGTTGCTGGACAAAGTCAGTGACGAGCCGACGGCCGACCTGCTGACCCAGCGCATGCAGGTGCATGAAAAAACGGCCTGGATGCTGCGCGCGTTGCTGGAGACCTGATAGCCAGGTGCGCGGACGTCCGGGAGATGTCCGCGTACTGTTGCAAATCTTACCGATGATGTCGGCTTATCCTACGCAGATGGGCAACTAGTCGTCTGGCGCTAACTTTGCGGCTGCGTTTTTATGAGGGCACAGGATGTTGCCTTAATAAAACGCACGGATGGCAAAGGAGTGTCAGCGATATGGTGGATGGAGACAGGCGAGGCGAGCGCGTCGGTTCGCAGCAGGAAATGAAGGTCGATCCGTTGGTCAGCGGTTTCGACTTCGAGTTGATCCGGCCGTTGTCGAGGTCGGTGCGTTTGAACGGCTTTGCGACCTGCTTGAGGCTCGAGCAGGTTTACTGGAACATTCTTGGCGCGATGGCCGAAGACAACGGCTGTTCGGTCAGTACGCTGCTGTCCCATGTGGACCGCGAAGTGCACCTGCGCCATGGCGGGGTGAAAAACTTCAGTGGCCTGGTGCGGGTGGTGTGCGTGATGAATGGTCTGCGGGATACTCCGTCGGCCGTCATGCCCTGAACGGGCAATACTTGAAATGACGTGGCGGGCTGTGCAGTCTTACGGCTGCACAGCCCGCATTTAATGGATATAATCCCGCTCTTTCGCCGCAAAGCCCTGCGCGCGGTGGCAATCTGATCGCCGAGACACCCCCATGCCGATGTACGATTATCAATGTGCTTCCTGTGGTCATCAGTTGGAAGCCATTCAAAAGATCAGCGAGGCACCGCTGGTCGACTGCCCTGCCTGTCAGGCGCCAGAGCTCAAGAAACAGCTGTCCATGCCGGGTTTTCGCCTCAGCGGCAGCGGTTGGTACGAAACCGATTTCAAGACCGGAGCCAAGAAGAATCTGGCCGGTGGCGACAAATCTGACTAGGGTTCAGGCCCAGGTCGAACGACACGCGTGAGATTCCGTAATGCTTGATGGCGACGGGATCTCCACCGAATTTCGAATTACGAGAAGCGAAACCACTACCATGATGCGCAGCCATTATTGCGGCCAACTGAACGAAAGCCTGGAAGGCCAGGAAATTACCCTTTGCGGATGGGTTCACCGTCGTCGCGACCACGGCGGGGTGATTTTCCTCGATATCCGTGATCGTGATGGTCTGGCTCAGGTGGTGTTCGACCCGGATCGCGCCGAGAGCTTCGCCGCTGCCGATCGTGTGCGCAGCGAATACGTAGTGAAGATCACCGGCAAGGTGCGTCTGCGTCCGGCCGGTGCCACCAACGCCAACATGGCGTCGGGCATGATCGAAGTGCTGGGCTACGAGCTGGAAGTGCTGAACGAGTCGGAAACCCCGCCGTTCCCGCTCAACGAATACTCCGACGTTGGCGAAGAAACCCGCCTGCGCTATCGCTTCCTGGACCTGCGTCGTCCGGAAATGGCCGAGAAGCTGCGCCTGCGTTCGCGCATGACCACCAGCATCCGTCGTTTCCTCGACGAGAACGGCTTCCTCGACGTTGAAACGCCGATCCTGACCCGTGCGACGCCAGAAGGCGCCCGTGACTACCTGGTGCCAAGCCGTACTCACGCCGGTTCGTTCTTCGCCCTGCCGCAATCGCCGCAGCTGTTCAAGCAGCTGCTGATGGTCGCTGGCTTCGACCGTTACTACCAGATCGCCAAGTGCTTCCGCGACGAAGACCTGCGTGCCGACCGTCAGCCTGAGTTCACTCAGATCGACATCGAGACCAGCTTCCTCGACGAAAAAGACATCATGGGCCTGACCGAAGGCATGATCCGCAACCTGTTCAAGGAAGTGCTGGATCTGGAATTCGGCGAATTCCCGCACATGACCTTCGAAGAGGCCATGCGTCGTTACGGTTCCGACAAGCCGGATCTGCGTAACCCGCTGGAACTGGTTGACGTTGCCGATCAACTGAAAGAAGTCGAATTCAAGGTGTTCAGCGGCCCGGCCAACGACCCGAAATGCCGTATCGCCGCGCTGCGCGTTCCTGGCGGGGCAAGCATGCCGCGCAAGCAGATCGACGACTACACCAAGTTCGTCGGCATCTACGGTGCAAAGGGCCTGGCGTACATCAAGGTCAACGAGCGTGCTGCCGGTGTTGAAGGCCTGCAGTCGCCGATCGTGAAAAACATCCCTGAAGACAAGCTGAACGTGATCCTTGACCGCGTTGGCGCTGTCGATGGCGACATCGTGTTCTTCGGTGCCGACAAGGCCAAGATCGTCAGCGAAGCCTTGGGCGCGCTGCGTATCAAGCTCGGTCACGACCTGAACTTGCTGACCTGCAAGTGGGCACCGATGTGGGTCGTCGACTTCCCGATGTTCGAAGAAAACGACGACGGCAGCTTCTCGGCGCTGCACCACCCGTTCACCGCACCGAAGTGCTCTCCTGAAGAGCTGGAAGCCAACCCGGCCGGCGCGCTGTCCCGTGCGTACGACATGGTGCTGAACGGCACCGAGCTGGGTGGCGGTTCGATCCGTATCCACCGCAAGGAAATGCAGCAAGCGGTGTTCCGTCTGCTGGGTATCAATGAGGCGGAACAGGAAGAGAAATTCGGCTTCCTGCTCGACGCGCTGAAGTATGGTGCACCGCCGCACGGTGGTCTGGCTTTCGGTCTGGACCGTCTGGTGATGCTGATGACCGGCGCCCAGTCGATCCGTGAAGTGATCGCCTTCCCGAAAACCCAGAGCGCTGCGGACGTCATGACGCAAGCCCCGGGTGTGGTAGATGCCAAGGCACTGCGCGAGCTGCACATTCGTTTGCGCGAAACGCCAAAGGCTGAGTAAGACGGGCCTGAAGGCGCATCTTCGGATGCGCCTTTTTTCTATCTATAGAGAGCAGGTCGAGATTTTTTGTTGGCTGGCCGCTGCATGAGCAGGGCGGGCCACGTTTCAAAAAGAATTCGGAGCGAGTTATGGCAGGTCATTCCAAGTGGGCGAACATCAAGCACCGCAAAGAACGTCAGGATGCCAAGAGAGGCAAGATCTTCACCAAGTGGATCCGTGAACTGACCGTTGCGGCCCGTCAGGGCGGCGGTGATCCGGGTTCCAACCCGCGCTTGCGCCTGGCCCTGGACAAGGCGCTCGGGGCCAACATGAGCCGCGACATCATCGACCGCGCTGTCGCGCGCGGCGCCGGCGCGACCGAAGCGGACAACGTTGAAGAACTGACCTACGAAGGTTACGGCCCGGGCGGCGTGGCGGTGATGGTCGAGTGCATGACCGACAACCGCAACCGTACCGCTGCAGCCGTACGCCACGCGTTCAGCAAGTGCGGGGGCAACCTCGGCACCGACGGTTCGGTGGCCTACCTGTTCGAGCGCAAGGGCCAGATCAGCTTCGCCCCGGGCGTCGACGAAGATGCCTTGACCGAAGCGGCGCTGGAAGCCGATGCCGACGACGTGGTCACCCATGAAGACGGTTCGATCGACGTGTTCACCTCGTTCACCAGCTTCTATGCCGTGCGCAACGCGCTGGAAGCGGCCGGGTTCAAGGGCGATGATGCGGAAATCGTCATGCAGCCGACCACCAGCGCCGAGCTGGATCTGGACGGTGCGGAGAAGGTGCTCAAGCTGATCGACATGCTTGAGGACCTGGACGACGTGCAGAACGTCTACTCCAACGCGGATATTCCGGAAGACGTGGCTGCTCAGCTCGGTTGATGCAAATAGAAAGGTCGCAGTTTTTGCTGGCTCTACACTTCACCTGTAGGAGCTGCCGAAGGCTGCGATCTTTGTGTTTTTGAAAGATCAAAAGATCGCTGCCTTCGGCAGCTCCTACCTGTACCCTCAGCTTTCGCACCCATTTCTGCAGGCGTTATGACTTTAATTCTTGGTATCGACCCCGGCTCGCGCATCACCGGTTACGGGATTGTTCGCGATACCGGGCGCGGTGGCTGCATTTACGTGGCCTCAGGCTGCATCCGTACCGGCGCGGGCGAGCTGCATGAGCGCCTGCAAATCGTTTATCGCGGCGTGCGGGAAATCATTCAGACCTACGGCCCGGTGACCATGGGCATCGAAAAGGTGTTCATGGCGAAAAACGCCGATTCCGCGCTGAAGCTGGGACAGGCCCGCGGGGCTGCGATTGTGGCGGGGGCTGAAGAGTGCCTGGAGATTGCCGAGTACACCGCAACTCAGGTCAAGCAAGCCGTGGTCGGCACCGGAGCGGCCAACAAAGAGCAGGTGCAGATGATGGTCATGCACATGCTCAAGCTGACCGCCAAGCCGCAAATCGACGCCTCGGATGCCCTGGCGATCGCCATTTGTCACGCGCACACCCGCTCCAGTCTGCTGCCGCACGGCTTGGGAGCCGCACGCAGTCGTGGCGGGCGCCTGCGTCTCTGATAGCATCAGCAATCAATTTTCCGGTATATGGGTTTTGTGCCTGGGTCGTCGGCCCGAATCCGTATTCTGTTTTGTCGCCAGCCCCCGGCTGGTCAACGCTCAAGGATCTGAAACGTGATTGGACGCTTGCGCGGCACCCTGGCTGAGAAACAGCCGCCGCACCTGATTCTGGATGTAAACGGCCTCGGGTATGAGCTGGAAGTGCCCATGACCACCCTTTATCGTCTGCCGTCGGTCGGTGAACCGCTGACGCTGCACACCCATTTGGTCGTACGCGAAGACGCGCAGTTACTCTATGGCTTCGCCGGCAAGCGTGAGCGAGACTTTTTTCGCGAGTTGATCCGTCTCAATGGTGTCGGGCCGAAACTGGCCCTGGCCCTGATGTCGAGTCTGGAAGTCGATGAGCTGATCCGCTGCGTACAATCCCAGGACACTTCGGCGCTGACCAAGGTCCCGGGTGTCGGCAAGAAAACCGCCGAACGTTTGCTGGTCGAACTGAAAGATCGCTTCAAGGCCTGGGAAACCTCGCCCGCCATGTTTGCTCTGGTGCCGAACCAGCCGGATGGCCCGGCGCCGGTCAACACCGCCGAAAACGATGCGGTCAGTGCGCTGATTTCCCTCGGCTACAAGCCGCAGGAAGCGAGCAAGGCGATTTCCGCCATCAAGGACAAGAACCTGAGCAGTGAAGACATGATCCGCCGCGCCCTGAAGGGAATGATTTAAGTGATTGAAGCTGATCGTCTGATCGCCGCCGCGCACAGCCCGCGCGAGCGCGAAGAAGTCCAGGACCGGGCGATTCGTCCTGTCAGCCTGGCCGACTACATTGGCCAGCCGACGGTCCGCGAGCAGATGGAACTGTTCATCCAGGCCGCCCGTGGCCGTAACGAATCCCTCGATCACACGCTGATTTTCGGTCCGCCGGGGTTGGGTAAGACCACGCTGGCCAACATCATCGCCCAGGAAATGGGCGTGTCGATCAAGAGCACGTCCGGCCCGGTGCTGGAGCGTCCGGGCGATCTGGCGGCGTTGCTGACCAATCTTGAGCCGCACGACGTGCTGTTCATCGATGAAATCCATCGCCTGTCGCCGATCGTCGAAGAAGTGCTATACCCGGCCATGGAAGACTTTCAACTCGACATCATGATCGGCGAAGGGCCGGCGGCGCGGTCGATCAAGCTGGATCTGCCACCGTTCACCCTCGTCGGTGCCACCACTCGCGCCGGCATGCTGACCAACCCGTTGCGTGACCGCTTCGGTATCGTCCAGCGTCTTGAGTTCTACAACACCGCTGACCTGTCGACGATTGTCAGTCGTTCGGCGAATATTCTCGGCTTGCCGCTGGATCCGGAGGGCGCTTTCGAAGTGGCTCGCCGCGCCCGTGGTACGCCGCGGATTGCCAATCGTCTGCTGCGTCGGGTGCGCGATTTCGCCGAAGTCCGGGCCAAGGGCCACATCACCAAGGCCGTGGCCGATCTGGCATTGAACCTGCTGGATGTCGACGAACACGGTTTCGATCATCAGGACCGGCGCTTGCTGCTGACCATGATCGAGAAGTTCGACGGTGGCCCGGTGGGCATCGACAGCCTGGCGGCGGCGATCAGTGAAGAACGCCACACCATCGAAGACGTGCTGGAGCCGTACCTGATTCAACAGGGCTACATCATGCGCACGCCGCGGGGCAGGGTGGTGACGCGGCATGCGTACCTGCATTTCGGTTTAAACATTCCGTCACGAATGGGCGAAATGCCCGTGGTAGACGAGTTTCTCGATGCGGTAGACGATTAGTACACATTTATTGTCGATTTATTCAGCGTTTGTACTGTCACAGGACGGTACTTTTGCGGTAAAGCCTTTGAACAATGAAAAACAGTTGCCTGGCTGGATTGGCAACCCGAGGAGTAAGCACTAGAGTATGCGCGCGCAAAACGGGCTTGAGCCGTTCGCACATCGTTGTCGCGTTTATTACGAGGACACCGATGCCGGCGGCATCGTGTATTACGTTAATTACCTCAAGTTTATGGAACGGGCTCGAACCGAGCGGCTCCGGACGCTGGGCTTTGCCCAGTCGGAACTGGCAGGGGAGGACCTGTTGTTTGTCGTGCATTCCAGCGAAGCGCGCTATCACGCGCCGGCGCGACTGGACGACGAACTGCTGGTAAGCGCTGATGTAATCGAATTGAACCGTGCCAGCCTGCGCTTCAAACAGCAGGTCAGGCGGGCCACGGATAATGTGCTGCTCTGTGAAGGGCAGTTTCTGGTGGCCTGTGTGCGCACCGAAAGTTTGAAACCCCGGGCCATGCCCGAATCCTTGCGTGCGGCCTTTGCCGACGCGGGCGGCACGGGTACACACTCAAAGCAGGAGATAAAGCGTGGAAGCTAACGTCGTCGACCATTCCTCCATGTGGAGCCTGGTCAGCAATGCCAGCATCGTGGTGCAGTTGGTAATGTTGACCCTGGTGGCCGCATCGGTGACCTCATGGATCATGATCTTTCAGCGCAGCAATCTGCTGCGTGCCGGTCGACGTGCCCTGGAGAGCTTCGAAGAGCGCTTCTGGTCGGGTATCGATCTGTCCAAGCTGTACCGTCAGGCCGGCAGCAACCCGGATCCGGATTCGGGCGTGGAGCAGATCTTCCGTGCCGGCTTCAAGGAATTCTCCCGTCTGCGTCAGCAGCCGGGCGTCGATCCTGAGGCGGTGATGGAAGGTGTGGCCCGGGCCATGCGTGTTGCCATTTCCCGTGAGGAAGAAAAGCTCGAGCAGAGCCTGCCATTCCTTGCCACCGTCGGTTCGGTCAGCCCGTACATCGGTCTGTTCGGTACCGTATGGGGCATCATGAACTCCTTCCGTGGTCTGGCTCAGGCCCAGCAAGCGACCCTGGCCACCGTGGCCCCGGGTATCGCCGAAGCCCTGATCGCCACCGCGATCGGCCTGTTCGCCGCGATCCCGGCCGTTATCGCTTACAACCGTTTCTCTGCCCGCAGCGAAACCTTGCTGAGCCGCTACTACACCTTCGCCGATGAATTCCAGGCGATCCTGCACCGCAAAGTGCACACCAGCGAAGAATAAGCAGGTATTTCCCGATGGCTTTAATCGCTCGAGCCCGAAACAAGCGCAAGCCGGTCGCCGAGATGAACGTGGTGCCATACATCGACGTGATGCTGGTGCTGCTGGTTATCTTCATGGTGACCGCGCCGATGCTCAATCAGGGCGTGAAAGTGGATCTGCCCAAGGTTTCCAGTGAAGCCTTGCCGCAGGACAACAACACTCAGGTGCTGACCATTTCGATCAAGGCTGACAAGACCTACTACTGGAACCTTGGCAGCGAAGTCGATACTGAAAAGCAGCAAGACAGGGCCATGACGCTGCCGCAGATGACTGACGCGGTGACCAAGATCATTCGCTCCGGCAACGAAGGCGGCAAGCACACTCAAGTGTTCATCCGTGGCGACAAGTCGGTTGACTATGGCGCCGTCATGGGTGCCATGGGCGGGTTGCAGAAGGCCGGGGTCGGTAATGTTGGCTTGATTACCGAGGCCCCCTGATGCAGCAACAGCGAGAGCCGTCCGCCTCGGAAAGCTACTTCTGGCCTAGTGTCCTGGCAATCGGCTTGCACGTGCTGGTGTTCGGCATGCTGTTCGTCAGTTTTGCCCTGACACCGGAGCTGCCGCCGGCCAAGCCGATTGTCCAGGCGACCTTGTACCAGCTGAAATCGAAAAGTCAGGCAACCACCCAGACCAATCAGAAGATTGCGGGTGAGGCGAAGAAATCCGCCGCGCGCCAGACCGAAGTCGAGCAGATGGAACAGAAAAAGGTCGAGCAGGAAGCGGTGAAGGCTGCGGAACAAAAGAAAGAAGAAGCGGCTCAAAAGGCCGAGGAAGCCAAGAAGGCCGACGAGGCGAAGAAAGCGGACGAAGCGAAAAAGGCTGATGAAGCCAAGAAAGCCGACGACGCGAAGAAAGCCGAAGCCAAAAAGGCCGAAGAGAAACAATTGGCTGATATAGCCAAAAAGAAAGCTGAAGAAGAAGCCAAGAAGGCTGCTGAAGAAGAGGCCAAGAAAGCGGCCGCTGAAGAAGCGAAGAAAAAGATCGTCGAAGACGCGAAGAAGAAAGCCGCCGAAGACGCCAAGAAGAAAGCTGAAGCTGAAGAGGCGAAGAAGAAAGTCGCCGACGAAGCGAAGAAGAAAGCTGCTGCCGATGCTGCGAAGAAGAAATCGCAGGAAGCGGCACGTAAATCTGCTGAAGAGAAAAAGGCTCAGGCCCTGGCAGATTTGCTTTCCGACACGCCGCAGCGTCAGCAGGCCTTGGCCGATGAGCAGGGTGACGAAGTCGCGGGCAGTTTCGATGACCTGATTCGTGCGCGGGCAGCGGAAGGCTGGGCACGTCCTCCTTCGGCACGCAAAGGCATGACGGTCGTGCTGCAAATCGGCATGTTGCCGGACGGTACGGTGACCTCGGTCAGCGTGGCCAAGTCCAGCGGCGACGGTCCGTTCGATGCTTCGGCAGTCGCGGCGGTCAAGAATATTGGACGTTTGACGGAAATGCAGGGAATGAAGCCGAGCGATTTCGCTCCGTATCGTTCATTCAAGATGACATTCACACCTGAGGATCTAGCCTTGTGAGAAACCTTCTTCGAGGAATGCTGGTCGTGATCTGCTGCATGGCAGGGATCGCGATGGCTGATGAAAAGAACATTCTGGTCACCAGCGGCAGCGATCGGGCTACCCCGATCGCCGTTGTACCGTTCGGCATGCAGGGCGGTGCCGTGCTGCCGGACGATATGGCAGAAATCATTGGTAACGATTT
The DNA here is from genome assembly GCF_017491705.1 of Pseudomonas sp. 86_A. Classification (NCBI taxonomy): domain Bacteria; kingdom Pseudomonadati; phylum Pseudomonadota; class Gammaproteobacteria; order Pseudomonadales; family Pseudomonadaceae; genus Pseudomonas; species Pseudomonas sp. 86_A. Next base: position 150,036 of record NZ_JAFGYS010000013.1, read on the forward strand.
GCGGAACTCGGGCTACTACTCGCCGATTCCAAAGCAAAACATGATCAGCCAGCCAAGCCAGCCGAGCGAAATCATCTTCCGTGACTGGAAGGCGGTGGGTGCTCAATACATGATGGTCGGCAGCATTGCTCCGGCGGGCGGTCGCCTGCAGGTGCAGTGGGCACTGTTCAACGTGGCCACCGAGCAGAAAGTGGCTGACGGCAGTGTTTCCGGTACCACCGAGCAGTTGCGCGACATGGCGCACTTCATCTCTGACCAGTCGTTCGAAAAACTCACCGGTATCAAAGGTGCGTTTTCGACCCGTCTGCTGTACGTGACAGCCGAGCGTTTCTCCGAAAAGAACACTCGCTACACCCTGCAGCGTTCGGACTACGACGGTGCCCGCGCCGTGACGCTGCTGCAATCGCGCGAGCCGATCCTGTCGCCGCGTTTCGCACCGGATGGCAAGCGCATCGCCTACGTGTCGTTCGAGCAGAAGCGCCCACGCATCTTCATGCAGAACATCGACACCGGTCGCCGTGAGCAGATCACCAACTTCGAAGGCCTGAATGGCGCGCCAGCCTGGTCGCCGGATGGCAATCGCCTGGCTTTCGTCCTGTCGAAAGACGGTAACCCTGACATCTATGTGATGAACCTGGGTTCGCGTCAGATCACTCGCGTGACTGCAGGTCCTGGCATCAACACCGAACCGTACTGGGGCAAGGATGGCTCGACCATCTACTTCACCTCGGACCGTGGCGGCAAACCACAGATCTACAAAACCAGCGCCAGTGGCGGCGGTGCGGAGCGAGTGACCTTCATCGGTAACTACAACGCCAACCCGAAACTTTCGGCTGACGAAAAGACCCTGGTGATGATCCATCGCCAGGACGGTTTCACCAATTTCAAGGTGGCGGCTCAGGATTTGCAGCGCGGAAGTGTAAAAATCCTAACTGATAGCACTCTGGACGAGTCGCCTACTGTTGCGCCCAACGGCACCATGGTAATCTACGCCACCCGCCAGCAGGGCCGGGGAGTCTTGATGCTCGTGTCCATTAATGGACGCGTGAGGCTCCCGCTTCCTACCGCACAAGGCGAAGTCAGAGAACCGTCCTGGTCCCCTTACCTGAACTGACGCGGCGCTTTACGTTTTACTTAACACACTGGGGTTCATTAGGAGTTTCACGATGGAAATGCTGAAGTTTGGTAAATTTGCTGCGCTGGCTCTGGCCATGGCTGTAGCTGTAGGTTGCTCGTCCAAAGGCGGCGACAACGCCGGTGAAGGCGCTGTTGATCCAAACGCTGGTTACGGCGCAAACACTGGTGCCGTTGACGGTTCCCTGAGCGAAGAAGCTGCTCTGCGCGCAATCACCACCTTCTACTTCGAATACGACAGCTCGGACCTGAAGCCAGAAGCCATGCGCGCTCTGGACGTTCACGCCAAAGACCTGAAAGCAAACGGCGCTCGCGTTGTTCTGGAAGGCAACACCGACGAACGTGGTACTCGTGAGTACAACATGGCACTGGGCGAGCGTCGTGCGAAAGCCGTTCAACGCTACCTGGTACTGCAAGGTGTTTCCCCAGCTCAGCTGGAACTGGTTTCCTACGGCGAAGAGCGTCCAGTTGCTACCGGCAACGACGAGCAGTCCTGGGCTCAAAACCGTCGCGTCGAACTGCGTAAGTAATTCGATATGCGAACGTGCCGTCGTGCTGTAACTGTTCTGGCTCTCAGCCTCGCGCCGCTTGCGGCGTGGGCTGCGGTTCCTGTGGTCGATGACAACTCCGGTTATAACAATAGCGGGAGCAGTTATCCGCCTGCGGGTTACGGTACGAACGGCGCCTATGCCGGGGGAGCGGCTTCGGCCCCTGCCTCGGCACAGGGCATGCTGTTCAACCAACTGCAACAGATGCAGGATCAGATATCGCGCCAGCAAGGTGTGATCGAAGAACTGCAGAATCAGGTTGCGCGCATGAAACAGGAATCCCTGGAGCGATACCAGGATCTTGATCGGCGCATAGGATCCGGTGCTGCACCTGCCGCGACTCCTGAGAATTCTTCTGCCGGTGGCGATGCAAGTGCTGCTGCCGGTGCTGCTGCGGGTGCCGGTGCTGCTGCCGCCCAAGCCCCTGCTGCGAGCAGCGAACCGGGTGATCCGGCCAAGGAAAAGCTGTATTACGATGCGGCTTTCGACCTGATCAAGGCCAAGGATTTCGACAAGGCCAGCCAGGCTTTCTCGGCATTCCTGCGCAAGTACCCGAACAGCCAATACGCGGGCAACGCCCAGTACTGGTTGGGCGAAGTCAACCTGGCCAAGGGTGATCTGCAAGGTGCAGGTCAAGCGTTTGCCAAGGTTTCGCAACTGTATCCCAAGCATGCCAAGGTGCCGGATTCGCTGTACAAACTGGCTGACGTAGAGCGCCGCCTCGGTCATACCGACAAGGTCAAAGGCATTCTGCAACAGGTGGTTTCCCAATACCCGGGGACCTCTGCCGCTCAGTTGGCCCAACGCGATCTGCAACGCATGTAACCCAGCTTCACCCCGTTTGGAAGAAACCCGCGCTTGTCGCGGGTTTTTTCGTTAGAATTCACGCCCTTTTTCTGAAACACGCTTCTGGTGATCTACGCGTTGGCGGGGTTGCTTGAAGTGCCTGACGGAGGCGGACAGCCTGTTTAGCTGTTACGCCCGTGGCGACTATGCAAGACACATTGAGAATTACCGAAGTTTTCTACTCGTTGCAGGGGGAAACGCGGACTGCCGGGCTGCCCACTGTTTTTGTGCGCCTGACCGGTTGCCCATTGCGTTGCCAATACTGCGACAGCGCTTATGCGTTCACCGGCGGTACGATCCGCACCCTCGACGACATCCTTGAGCAAGTGGCCGGGTTCCGCCCGCGCTACGTGTGTGTCACTGGCGGTGAGCCGCTGGCACAGCCCAATGCCATTCCTTTGCTCAAGCGGTTGTGTGATGCCGGCTATGAGGTCTCGCTGGAAACCAGCGGCGCTCTCGATGTTTCGGCCGTCGACTCACGGGTCAGTCGCGTCGTCGACCTGAAGACGCCGGGCTCGAAAGAAGCCCACCGCAACCGTTACGAAAATATCGAACTGCTGACGCCCAACGATCAGGTGAAATTTGTCATCTGCTCGCGGGAAGACTATGACTGGGCGGTTTCCAAACTGATCCAGTACGGGCTCGACCGGCGTGCCGGCGAAGTGCTGTTTTCTCCAAGTCACCATGACCTCAACGCAAGGGATCTGGCGGACTGGGTGGTGGCGGATAACCTGCCAGTGCGGTTGCAACTGCAGCTGCATAAATATCTATGGAATGATGAGCCGGGGCGCTGAGATGACTGAACAACTGAACACTAACGAAAAACGTGCGGTGATCCTGCTGTCGGGAGGCCTGGACTCGGCCACCGTGGTGGCAATGGCCCGTGCCGAAGGCTACGCCTGCTACACCATGAGCTTTGATTACGGTCAGCGCTCCCACGCTGAACTGCACGCCGCTGCCCGCGTTGCCCGCGATCTGGGTGTGGTCGAGCACAAGGTCATTGGTCTGAACCTGAACGGCATGGGCGGTTCGGCTCTGACCGACACCAGCATCGATATCCCGGAAGAGCTGGGTGAAGGCATTCCGGTGACTTACGTGCCGGCGCGCAACACCGTGTTCCTGTCGCTGGCATTGGGTTGGGCAGAAGTGCTCGGCGCCCGTGACATCTTCATCGGCGTCAACGCGGTGGATTATTCCGGTTACCCGGATTGCCGCCCGGAGTTCATCGAGTCGTTCGAGCGCATGGCCAATCTGGCGACCAAGGCGGGCGTGGAAGGCAATGGCTTCCGCATCCAGGCGCCACTGCAAAACCTGAGCAAGGCGCAGATCGTCCAGGCCGGCGTGAAGCTGGGCGTGGATTATGGCCTGACCGTTTCCTGCTATCAGGCCGACGATGACGGCCGTGCCTGCGGCAAATGCGACAGCTGCCGCCTGCGTGCAGAGGGCTTTGCGGCGGCCGGTGTGAGCGATCCAACACCTTATTTTTGATTTTTTTCAAAAAGGTGTTGAATAGTCCTTAAAAATCAGTATTATACGCGCCACCACACAGCGGGTCGTTAGCTCAGTTGGTAGAGCAGTTGGCTTTTAACCAATTGGTCGTAGGTTCGAATCCCACACGACCCACCATATTTGGCGGTTTAGAAAATCCGGAAGGCCCACGAAAGTGAGGATTTCCGGGTTTTTTTTTGCCTGCGATTCCGGTGAGCATTCGTTCAGTGCCGTCGGTGCTGACACAGATCAGAATCATCTTTTGTATCAACGGGATATTCTGTAGCCTTGCGCAGCTTCAACGCTGTCCGTGCCTGATAATACTCACTCTCCCGGCGGTACCCTCAAGCGGTCCGGAGCCGGGTGTATACTCGACTTTCGCGCGAAAGCGCCTGCAGGTCTTGCGAACATGACGCAGATTTCCGAACGCCTTCTGGTTCAAGCCCACCTCGACGCCAAACAGCCCAAACCGCTGAGTGCCGAGGAAGAGGCCTACTACCGTTCCGCCATCGCTGCCGAGCTCAAGGCTCAGGACGCGGTGCTGGTCGCCCACTTCTATTGCGATCCGGTGATTCAGGCCCTGGCCGAAGAAACCGGTGGCTGTGTTTCCGACTCCCTGGAGATGGCCCGCTTCGGCAACGCCCACCCGGCCAAGACCGTGGTGGTGGCTGGCGTGAAGTTCATGGGCGAAACCGCGAAGATCCTCAACCCGGAAAAACGCGTGCTGATGCCGACCCTGGAGGCGACCTGTTCGCTGGATCTGGGTTGCCCGGTGGATGAGTTCTCGGCGTTCTGCGATCAGCACCCGGAGCGTACGGTGGTGGTGTATGCCAACACCTCCGCAGCGGTCAAAGCCCGGGCTGACTGGGTGGTGACGTCGAGCTGCGCGCTGGAGATCGTCGAAAGCCTGATGGACAACGGCGAGACCATCATCTGGGGGCCGGACAAGCACTTGGGCACTTATATCCAGCGCAAGACCGGTGCCGACATGTTGCTGTGGGACGGTGCCTGCATCGTTCACGAGGAGTTTAAGTCCAAGCAGCTCGAAGACATGAAGGCGCTGTACCCGGACGCCGCGATTCTGGTGCACCCGGAGTCGCCGACATCGGTAATCGAGTTGGCCGACGCCGTCGGTTCTACCAGTCAGTTGATCGCTGCTGCGCAAAGCCTGCCGAACAAGACCCTGATCGTCGCCACCGACCGCGGCATCTTCTACAAGATGCAGCAGCTGTGCCCGGACAAGGTCTTCATTGAGGCGCCAACCGCCGGTAACGGCGCCGCATGCCGCAGTTGCGCACATTGCCCGTGGATGGCCATGAACACCCTTGAGCGCACGCTCAAGAGCCTGAAGGAAGGGACGAACGAGATCTTTGTCGATCCGGCGCTGATTCCGCAGGCGATCCGGCCGTTGAAGCGCATGCTGGATTTCACCCAGGCGGCGCGGATGAAGCTGGCCGGGAACGCCTAAGCGCCAAAACCTGTAGGAGTGAGCCTGCTCGCGATAGCGGTGTATCAGTCGACTTAAACATTGACTGACATACCGCTATCGCGGACAGGCTCACTCCTACAGTGGTATCTGGTGTCTGGAATTACTTGGTCTTCTTCGGAATCCGCACCACGCGGGTGTCGGAATAGATGTCGTGCCACGTGCGCTTCTGCTTGTCGTACAGCGACCAGAAGAACCCGAGCCCCACGCACAGCCAGGAAGCGATCGACACCATGAAGCGCAGCAGCGCCTGCCACAGGCTGATTGCGCTGCCATCGGCGTTCTGCACGCGAATCCCCCACACCTGCATGCCCAGCGTCTGCCCGCCGTGAGTCCAGAACTTGGCGAAGAACGCGAACAGCACCAGCAGCAACACCGTGGAGTACAGCGGATCGCCATCCATTTTCCCGGCGTCGGTCAGCACCCGCAGGCGTTCTTCGCCGATGACTGCTGCCTGGATCAACTTGTAGACGAATCCCGTGACGATGAGCAGGGCGGTGCACAGCAGGAAGTCATAGAACATCGCCGCCAGACGACGGCCAAGGCCAACGGCAGGAAAGTCGCCCTGGGGTGTGAGCAGGTTTTTCGACATGGCAGCCTCTGGACGCAAAATGAAGCGCCATTTTACGGATTCGCGCGCACAAAAAAGCCCCTGATATCAATATCAGGGGCTTTTTCGTAACAGAAGATCAGGCTTCAGCTTGTACTTCGTCAGCCTGCATGCCTTTCTGGCCTTGCACTGCAACGAAGGTCACTTTCTGGCCTTCTTTCAGGCTCTTGAAGCCGTTGCCCTGAATAGCGCGGAAATGCACGAACAGATCCGGACCGCTCTCTGGAGTGATAAAACCAAAACCTTTCTCGTCGTTAAACCACTTGACGGTACCGCTCTGACGTTGGGACATTTCTTATTTCCTTTGACGCAAAAATTGATGACAGTCTCTTTCTCATGAAAGAGTACTGGGGCTGGTTGCAGGAGAGTAAGAAGACGTCGAACGGGATGTAGCTAACTTTGTAGGCTACTGCCCAGGTCACGATTCAAAGCTGACCCATGCAAACACAGTAGACAAACTCTACGCCAACTACGGGAGAAAAAACAAGCCCCGCGAAGGCCCCGGTTTTCCTGCGCTTGCTGGCAGTTAGTCAATTCACTAGTGCGGCTTAGACGATTAGCTTGTTCAAGTGTTTTCGAACGTTATAAGCAAAGTTCATATTCGAATCAGATGTTAGAAAATGCACTTTTTTGTGGCGATTGCGTTACACATTAGTGCACGCATAACGCAATCGCGTTACTTATAGAAACAGTCAATCAACCACGGTAGTAGCGTTGTGGAACAAATGGCATTTTGCTTACAAGCATTTGCACCTTTTTCCCACGAACGATGGCCCAGACTGGCGTATCGAGGGTGACATAAGCGCTGTCGAGATAACCCATCGCCAGTGGCCCGCCCAAGGTCGGTCCGAAGCCGCCGCTGCACACGCTGCCGATGATCTCGCCGGCCTCATTGACGATTTCTGCGCCTTCACGCACCGGGGTCCGTTCCTGTGGCAGCAGGCCGACGCGTTTGCGTGCGACACCGTTCTGCTGCTGGGCGAAAACCGTTTCCGCCCCCGGGAAACCGCCGGCCCGCGCGCCGTCGGCACGGCGTGGCTTGGAGATCGCCCACAACAGGCTGGCTTCGATCGGCGTGGTCTCGGTGTTCATGTCGTGGCCGTACAGGCACAGGCCGGCTTCCAGGCGCAGCGAGTCGCGGGCGCCGAGGCCGATGGCCTGGACTTCCGGTTCGGCGAGCAGGGCGCGCGCGAGTTTTTCCGCATCGGCGGCGGGCACCGAGATTTCGAAACCGTCTTCACCGGTGTAACCCGAGCGGCTGACGAAGCAATCCACGCCCAGCAGTTGTACACGGTTGAACTGCATGAAGGTCATTTTCGCGACCTCAGGCGCGAGGCGCGCCAGCACGGTAACTGCTGCTGGACCCTGCAGAGCGAGCAGGGCACGGGCTTCGAACAGCTCCGTAATGGTGCACTGATCGCCGATGTGTTTTTGCAGATGCGCCAGATCCTGATCCTTGCACGCGGCGTTGACCACCAGGAACAGTTCATCGTTACCAAGGTTGGCGACCATCAGATCGTCGAGGATGCCGCCGTTATCGTTGGTGAACATCGCGTAACGCTGCATGCCCACCGGCAGGTCGATGATGTCCACCGGCACCAGGGTTTCCAGGGCCTTGGCGGCATTGGCGCCGGTCAGGCGGATCTGGCCCATGTGCGAGACATCGAACAGCCCGGCCTGCTCACGGGTGTGCTGGTGTTCTTTCATCACGCCCAGCGGGTATTGCACCGGCATGTCGTAGCCGGCGAACGGCACCATGCGGGCGCCCAGTTCGATGTGCAGAGCGTGTAGCGGGGTTTTCGACAGTTGTTCGGTGGACATGCGTGGCTCCTTGAAAATGTGGTTCGGGATCGGGGGCAAGATCAAGATCAAAAGCCCCTCACCCCAGCCCTCTCCCTGAGGGAGAGGGGGCTAAATACGATCCTCTCCTCGAGGGAGAGGGAGTTAAATGATCAGCATTCGATAATGTTGACTGCCAGACCGCCACGGGCGGTCTCCTTGTATTTGCTTTTCATGTCGGCGCCGGTCTGGCGCATGGTGCGGATGACCTTGTCGAGGGAGACGAAGTGTTGCCCGTCCCCGCGCATGGCCATGCGCACCGCGTTGATGGCTTTCACCGAACCCATCGCGTTGCGCTCGATGCACGGCACCTGCACCAGCCCGCCAATCGGGTCGCAGGTGAGGCCGAGGTTGTGTTCCATGCCGATTTCCGCAGCGTTTTCCACTTGCTGCACGCTGCCGCCAAGGACTTCGCACAACGCACCCGCCGCCATCGAGCAGGCCACGCCGACCTCGCCCTGACAGCCGACTTCGGCACCGGAGATCGAAGCGTTCTCCTTGTACAGAATGCCGATCGCGGCGGCGGTCAGCAGAAAGCGCACCACGCCGTCATCGTTGGCCCCGGGGATAAAGCGCATGTAGTAATGCAGCACCGCCGGGATGATCCCGGCCGCGCCGTTGGTGGGCGCGGTGACCACGCGACCACCGTTGGCGTTTTCTTCGTTGACTGCCAGCGCATACAGGTTGACCCAGTCGAGCACCGACAGCGGATCGCGCAGTGCCGATTCCGGGTTCTTGCACAGTTGCCGATGCAGCGCTGCCGCCCGGCGTTTGACCTTCAGCCCGCCCGGCAGAATGCCTTCGTTGCGGCACCCGGCGGCGACGCAGTCCTGCATCACTTGCCAAATGTTCAGCAGACCGGCGCGGGTTTCCGCCTCCGGGCGCCAGGCGCTTTCGTTGGTCAGCATCACCTGGCTGATCGACAGCCCATAGGTGGCGCAATGACCGAGCAAGTCCTTGGCACTTTTGAACGGAAAGGTCAGCGGGGTGGCGTCTTCAACGATGCGGTCGGCGCCGGCGGCATCCTCGTCGACCACGAAGCCGCCGCCCACCGAGTAATACTCGCGGCTGCGGATCTGGATTCCCGCCGCATCGAACGCACGGAAAATCATGCCGTTGGGGTGATAGGCCAGCGGTTTGCGGATCATCGCCAGGTGTTCTTTTTCGTTGAACGCAATGCTGTGTTCGCCGAGCAGGTTCAGTCGGCCGCTGCCGCGAATGGCTTGCAGGCGCGCGGCGACGGTTTCGGTATCGACGGTATCGGGATGTTCGCCTTCGAGGCCGAGCAGCACGGCTTTGTCGCTGCCGTGTCCTTTACCGGTGGCGCCAAGGGAACCGTACAGTTCGACGCGCACGCTGGCGGTGGCGGTCAGCAGGTCTTCCCGGCGCAGGCCTTCGGCGAAGCGCGCAGCGGCACGCATCGGGCCGACGGTGTGGGAACTGGAGGGGCCGATGCCAATCTTGAACAGGTCGAACACGCTTAACGACATGAGTGGTTCTCCGGTTTCTTGTTATAGGAATTGGCGGAATATCAGGCTGGTTTCATTGCCCTGTAGGAGCTGCCGAAGGCTGCGATCTTTTGATCTTGATCTTGTTTCTAAAAAACCAGGATCAAAAGATCGCAGCCTTCGGCAGCTCCTACAGGTAAAGCGATAAAGCGGTCGAGCGGTGGGGCGACGAACCGCCCCCCGTTCTTTTAAGCGTAGCTTTCGATCGACGGGCAGGCGCACACCAGGTTGCGGTCGCCGAACACGTTGTCGACGCGACCGACCGGCGGCCAGTATTTGCCTTCGATCAACGACGCCACCGGATACACCGCTTGCTCGCGGCTGTACGGGTGCGTCCATTCGCCAACCAGCTCTGCCGCAGTGTGCGGAGCGTTCTTGAGTGGGTTGTCGTCCTTGTCCAGCGTGCCGTTTTCCACCGCGCGGATTTCTTCGCGGATGCGGATCATGGCGTCGCAGAAGCGGTCCAGTTCTTCCTTGGATTCGCTTTCGGTCGGTTCGATCATCAGCGTGCCCGCGACCGGGAACGACATGGTCGGGGCGTGGAAGCCGAAGTCGATCAGACGCTTGGCAACGTCATCGACGCTGATGCCGCTGCTGTCTTTCAGCGGACGCAGGTCGAGGATGCATTCGTGCGCGACCAGGCCGTTGCTGCCGGTGTACAGCACTGGGTAGTGCTCTTCCAGACGACGGGAAATGTAGTTGGCGTTGAGGATCGCCAGTTGCGAAGCACGCTTGAGACCCGCGCCACCCATCATGCGAATGTACATCCAGGTGATCGGCAGAATGCTCGCGCTGCCGAACGGTGCCGCGCACACCGCGCCTTCTTTGCGTTCCATCTGGCCATGGCCCGGCAGGAACGGCGTCAGGTGCGATTTGACGCCGATCGGGCCGACGCCAGGGCCGCCACCGCCGTGCGGAATGCAGAACGTCTTGTGCAGGTTCAGGTGCGAAACGTCGCCGCCGAACTTGCCCGGAGCGCAGAGGCCGACCATTGCGTTCATGTTGGCGCCGTCGATGTACACCTGGCCGCCGTTGTCGTGAATGATCCCGCAGATTTCGCGGATACCTTCTTCGAACACACCGTGGGTCGACGGGTAGGTGATCATCAGCGCGGCGAGGTGTTCGCGGTGCTCGATGGCTTTGGCGCGCAGGTCTTCGATGTCGACGTTGCCGCGCGCATCGCACGCGGTCACGACTACGCGCATGCCGGCCATGTTGGCGGTGGCCGGGTTGGTGCCGTGAGCGGACGACGGGATCAGGCAGATGTCGCGACGCTCATCGCCACGGCTCTGGTGGTAGGCGCGGATCGCCAACAGGCCGGCGTATTCGCCCTGTGAACCGGCGTTCGGTTGCAGCGAGATCGCGTCGTAACCGGTGGCGGCGCAGAGCATCGCTTCCAGTTCATCGGTCAGTTGCTGATAACCGGCGCTTTGTGCGGCTGGGGCGAACGGGTGCAGGGCGCCGAATTCGGCCCAGGTCACCGGGATCATTTCGCTGGCGGCGTTGAGTTTCATGGTGCACGAGCCCAGCGGAATCATGGTGCGATCCAGCGCCAGGTCCTTGTCCGCCAGTTTGCGCAGGTAGCGCATCAGCTCGGTTTCCGAGTGATAACGGTTGAACACCGGGTGGCTGAGGATCGGCGACTGGCGTACCAGCGCAGCCGGGATGGTGCTGTGCACCGAAGCGGCCAGCGCAGCGAAGTCCGGCAGGGTCTTGCCGTCGGCGAACAGGCCCCAGAGGGTTTCGATGTCCGCCTGAGTGGTGGTTTCGTCGACCGACAGGCCCAGACGCTCGGCATCGATCACGCGCAGGTTGATCTGCTGAGCGTGCGCCTTGTCGTGCAGCGTGGCGGTGTGTGCGCCGGTGGCTACGGTCAGGGTGTCGAAGAAGCTTGCTTGCTCGACTTTCGCGCTCAGTGCGCTCAGGCCTTTGGCGAGAATCGCGGTCAGGTGATGCACGCGGTTGGCGATCTGGGTCAGGCCTTTCGGGCCGTGGTACACGGCGTACATGCTGGCGATGTTGGCCAGCAGCACTTGCGCGGTGCAGATGTTCGAGGTGGCCTTCTCGCGGCGGATGTGCTGCTCGCGGGTCTGCATCGCCAGACGCAGGGCCGGCTTGCCGAAACGGTCAACCGAAACACCGACCAGACGGCCCGGCATGTCGCGCTTGAACGCATCCTTGGTGGAGAAGTAAGCCGCGTGCGGGCCACCAAAGCCCAGCGGCACGCCGAAGCGTTGCGCGGAACCGATGGCAACGTCCGCGCCGAACTCGCCCGGGGCGGTCAACAGGGTCAGGGCCAGCAGGTCGGCAGCCACGGCGACCAGCGCGTTGGCGGCGTGGAAGCGCTCGGTCAGTTCGCGATAGTCGAACAGGTCACCGTTGCTCGCCGGGTATTGCAGCAGCGCACCGAAGAACGGGGTGACGTCGGTCAGTTCGCGCTCATCGCCGACAACCACTTCAATGCCCAGCGGCTCGGCACGGGTGCGCAGCACGTCGAGGGTTTGCGGGTGGCTGTGGATCGAGGCGAAGAATTGGTGGCTGCCCTTGTTCTTGCTCAGGCGTTTGCAGAAGGTCATGGCTTCGGCAGCGGCGGTGGCTTCGTCGAGCAAGGAGGCGTTGGCGATCGGCAGGCCGGTGAGGTCGCTGATCATCGTCTGGAAGTTCAGCAGCGCTTCGAGACGGCCCTGGGAGATTTCCGGCTGGTACGGGGTGTAAGCGGTGTACCAGGCCGGGTTTTCCAGGAGGTTGCGCAGGATCGGCGACGGCGTGTGGCAGTTGTAGTAGCCCTGGCCGATGTAGGTCTTGAACAGCTGGTTTTTGCCGGCGATGGATTTGATCATCGCCAAGGCGTCGGCTTCGCTGAGGCCGTCGTCCATGCCGAGCACGCTGGTGCCCTTGATGCTTTCCGGAATGACGCTGGCGCTCAGGGCTTCGAGCGAATCGAAGCCGAGGCTGTTGAGCATGGCTTGCTCGTCACCGGCGCGCGGGCCGATGTGACGGGCGATGAATTCGTTGGCGGTGCCAAGGTTTACTTGAGTCATGTCGGTGTTCCTCAGGCTTCGGCTTGGGCTTTGATCAGACGGTCGTAGGCGTCCTGATCCAGCAGTTTGCCGACAGCGGCGGCGTCGCTTGGCTTAAAGCGGAAGAACCAGCCTTCGCCCAGCGGATCTTCGTTGACCAGTTCCGGGGCGTCTTCCAGTGCCGGGTTGACTGCCAGCACTTCACCATCGAGGGGCATATAAACGCCGCTGGCGGCTTTGACCGATTCCACGGTGGCGGCTTCGGCGCCTTTTTCGTAAGCCTGCAGCTCAGGCAGTTGCACGAACACCACGTCGCCCAAGGCGTTCTGCGCGAAAGCGGTGATGCCGACCGTAACGCTGCCGTCAGCTTCAGTGCGCAGCCATTCGTGATCTTCAGTAAAACGCAACTCGCTCATGGAAACTCCTAAGGGGCCAGACTCGTCTGGTGGACGCGGTGGAAGGCTTGGGCGGGAAAGCCCTGATTTTATGAGCGGTTACTTAGCAAGAACGCGGCCATCTTGAATTTATCTATATAAATCAGATGGTTAGCTACATTGAGGAGTGTTCGAAATCGAGCTCCTGTAGCGAAATCGCTACAGCTTGGGGCAGGGAGAAAAGCTGAAGCGGATCAAAGCCTTGCACAGCGGTGATCGGAGGAGGGTGTAGCGATATCGTTCCGCTGTAGCGCTTTCAGTACAGATGGAGGTCGTTTTTGAACGGATTTCGAATCCGCCACAGATCCTTGTAGGAGTGAGCCTGCTCGCGATAGCAGTGTGTCAGACGCCGCAAATGGTGAATGTCAGACCGCTATCGCGAGCAGGCTCACTCCTACAAGGGGGGTCAGGGCTTGTTGGGAATGCCGTACTTGCGCAGGCGATGGGCAATCGCCGTGTGTGAAGTTTGCAGGCGGCTGGCCAGTTGGCGGGTGGAGGGGTAGCTGATGTAGAGCTTTTCCAGCAGCGACTTTTCGAACGACTCGACGGCTTGTTCGAGACTGTCGACGTCGCTGTCGGTCTGGCGCGCCACGGAGGTGCCGGCAATATCGAGATCACCGATATCGACCAGGCTGCTTTCGCAGATCGCGGCGGCGCGGAAGATCACGTTCTGCAGTTGCCGCACGTTGCCCGGCCAGCGGTTGCCGAGCAGCGCCGGATAGGTGCCAGGGGCGAGGCGGCAGACCGGACGCTGGATCTGCGCGCAAGCCTGCTGCATGAAGTAGCGCGCCAGCAGCAGGATGTCCTGACCGCGCTCGCGCAGTGGCGGCACTTCAACGTTGAGCACATTGAGGCGATAGAACAGGTCTTCGCGGAACAGGCCTTCGCTGACCATTTTTTCCAGGTCGCGGTGGGTGGCGCTGAGGATCCGCACGTTGACCTTGACCTCGCGATCACCGCCGACGCGACGGAAACTGCCGTCATTCAGAAAACGCAATAACTTGGCCTGCAAGTACGGCGACATCTCGCCGATCTCGTCGAGGAACACCGTGCCCTGGTTCGCCAGTTCCATCAGCCCCGGTTTGCCGCCTCGTTGTGCGCCGGTAAAGGCGCCGGGGGCGTAGCCAAACAGTTCGCTTTCGGCGAGGTTCTCCGGCAGCGCCGCGCAGTTCAAGGCCAGGAACGGTGCACTGTGCCGCGCACTGATGGCGTGGCACGCACGGGCCACCAGCTCTTTACCGGTGCCGGTTTCGCCTTGAATCAGCAGCGGTGCATCAAGGGCCGCGACCCGTTGTGCGCGGGCCTTGAGGGTGCGGATCGCCGGGGATTCGCCGAGCAGCGCATCGAAACCTTCAGCATGGTCGTGGTGCAACGCCGAGAGTTGTTCGCCGATGCGGTTCGGTTGATACAAGGTGAGCAGGGCGCCGGCGTCAGTGATCGGCGTCGCGTCCAGCAGCAAAGTCTGGCCGTTGACGGTGATTTCCCGCAGCGGCAGGCGAAAGCCTTGTTCGAGCAGGGTGTCGAGCAGGCCGGGATCGTTGAACAGCTCAGAAACGCTTTCGCCCGCCGGTTCGCGGCCGTAAAGCGCGATCAATGCCGGGTTGGCCAGCAGCACCTTGCCCGCGCTGTCGAGCGCCAGCACCGGATCGGTCATCGCCGCGAGCAAGGCGTCAAGCTGCAAGTGCCGACGCTGGCCGGGGAGGATGTCGACCACGGTGACCGCTTCTACACCGCGCACCCGAAACAACGCATCTTTGAGTTCTTCGAGCACTTGCGGGCTCAACGTCGGGGCGTCGATGTAGACGTTGGGCGGGATCATCTCCACCGCATCCAGATTGAGATTGCGCCCACCGAGGATAGCCAGGACTTCCTGGGTGATGCCGACGCGGTCGATGAAGCTGACGTGGATACGCATGGGGCGGTTCAGTGTTCTGCAGAGCGGAGGGTGGCAAGTATGCCTTGGGGCGGGGCAATGGTGAAATCAGATCAAAAGATCGCAGCCTTCGGCAGCTCCTACAGAGAAACGCGATAAATGCAGGCGCTGCCGAAGGCTGCGATCTTTTGATTCCGGGGTTATTCGAAATGCTCGGGATTAACCGGATCCCCGGATTTCATATCCAACTGCTTGCGGATGTCTTCAAACATCATGTCGTAATGTTTGTGATCCGAGCCGATCTGGCTGTGGGTCTTGGGAATCCCGTATTTCTCGGCGATCCGGGTCACGTCGCGGGCGAAGTTGTAAACCTCTTCCTTGGGCAGGAAAAACGTTTCCTTCACGTCTTTGCCCTGCATTTTTCCATGCAGAGTGAACTGCATCCCTTTGCCTTTTTCCGGATCGGTGAACATTTCATAGTCGAGGCACACGTTGTAGTTGACGTCGTCGTCGGTCAACGCGTGCCGCTCGATATGCAAATGACCGGGTTCAAACTGGGCCATGGGTTTCTCCTTTCAAGGCATGGGAGAAGGGCAGACCCTGAGTCTGCCCCGGGAGTTTCTAATTATCGATAGCTGATGCCCGGCTTCGCGGTGCTGACGCGAGTACCGGCGGTGCCCTGGACGATGGCTTCGATGTCCGCCAGCGAGCCGATCACCGCAACCTTGCCAGTATGGCGCGCGAATTCGCAGGCTGCCTGAACCTTTGGTCCCATGGACCCCGCGGCAAAACCCAGTCGTTCGAGTTCATCCGGATGCGCCTCGGCGATGGCTTTCTGGCTCGGTTTGCCGAAATCGATGAACGCCGCGTTGACGTCGGTGGCGATCACCAGCAAGTCGGCCTCCAGTTGCTCGGCGAGCAGCGAGGAGCACAAGTCCTTGTCGATCACCGCCTCGATGCCCTTGAGGTGGCGGTGCTCGTCGTACATGGTTGGAATCCCGCCGCCACCGGCGCAGATGACGATGCTGCCCTTGTCCAGCAGCCACTTGATCGGACGGATTTCGAAGATGCGTTTCGGCCGTGGGCTGGCGACCACGCGGCGGAATTTGTCGCCATCCGCCGCAATCGCCCAGCCTTTTTCGGCGGCGAGTTTTTCTGCTTCGGCCTTTTCGTAGACCGGGCCGATGGGTTTGGTCGGACTCTTGAACGCCGGATCGTTGGCGTCGACTTCGACCTGGGTCAGCAGGGTGGCGAACGGCACTTCGAAGTCCAGCAGGTTGCCCAGTTCCTGTTCGATGATGTAGCCGATCATGCCTTCGGTTTCGGCGCCGAGCACGTCCAGCGGGTAAGGGGTGACGGAGGTGTACGCCGCCGCTTGCAGCGACAGCAGGCCGACTTGCGGACCATTGCCGTGGGCGATGACCAGTTGGTTGCCGGGATGGATCTTGGCGATTTGCTCGGTGGCGATGCGGATGTTGGCGCGCTGGTTGTCAGCGGTCATCGGTTCGCCACGGCGGAGCAGGGCGTTACCGCCCAGAGCTACGACGATACGCATGGTGCAATCCTTTCAGAGTTCGTTAACCCCTGTAGGAGCTGCCGAAGGCTGCGATCTTTTGACTTTGATTGTAGAAAAACAGATCAAAAGATCGCAGCCTTCGGCAGCTCCTACAGGTCAGTGGTCGATCAGGAAATCCCGATCAGCTTTTATAGATCAGCCAGGGTCGAGACCAGGATCGCCTTGATGGTGTGCATGCGGTTTTCCGCTTGCTCGAAGGCGATGCAGGCTGGCGACTCGAACACGTCGTCGGTCACTTCGATGCCGTTCGCCAGGTGCGGATACTGTTCGGCGATCTGTTTGCCGACCTTGGTGTCGCTGTTGTGGAACGCCGGCAGGCAGTGCATGAACTTGGTGCGTGGGTTGCCGGTGGCTTTCATCAGCTCTTTGTTGACCTGGTACGGCAGCAGTTGCTGGATACGCTCGGCCCATGCCTCGACCGGTTCGCCCATCGACACCCAGACGTCGGTGTGGATGAAGTCGACGCCTTTGACTGCGGCTTTCGGATCCTCGGTCAGGGTGATGCGTGCGCCGGATTCTTCCGCGTATTTGTGGCAGCGCTCGACCAGATCGTCATGCGGCCACAGCGCTTTCGGCGCGCAGATGCGCACGTCCATGCCGAGTTTGGCGCCGACCAGCAGCAGCGAATTACCCATGTTGTTACGCGCATCGCCGAGGTAGGCGTAGCTGATCTCGTGGATCGGCTTGTCGGCGTGCTCACGCATGGTCAGCACGTCGGCGATCATTTGGGTCGGGTGATATTCATCGGTCAGGCCGTTGAACACCGGCACGCCAGCGAACTTCGCCAGTTCTTCGACGATTTCCTGTTTGAAGCCACGGTATTCGATGGCGTCATACATGCGACCCAGCACGCGGGCCGTGTCTTTCATGCTTTCCTTGTGGCCGATCTGCGAGGAGTTCGGGTCGATGTAGGTGACGTTGGCGCCTTGGTCGTAGGCCGCCACTTCGAACGCGCAGCGGGTACGGGTCGAGGTTTTTTCGAAGATCAGGGCGATGTTGTTGCCCTTCAGGTGTTGCTGCTCGGTGCCGGTGTACTTGGCGCGTTTCAGGTCGCGGGACAGGTCGAGCAGGTAACGCAGCTCACGTGGTGTGTGGTGTTCCAGGCTGAGCAGGTTACGGTTGTGAATGTTAAAAGCCATGATGGATCTCCTTGGGTTTCGGTTATCCCCTTGGCCGCGCTCGATAAGTCGCGGCCAAGGCTCAAAGATTAGTAATCGATCGGGTCGCGGATGATCGGGCAGGTCATGCAGTGGCCACCGCCACGGCCGCGGCCCAGTTCGCCGGCGCTGATGGTGATGACCTCCACGCCGGCCTTGCGCAGCAGGGTGTTGGTGTAGGTGTTGCGGTCGTAGCCGATGACCACGCCCGGTTCCACGGCCACCACGTTGTTGCCGTCGTCCCATTGTTCGCGTTCGGCGGCGAAGCTGTTGCCGCCGGTTTCCACCACGCGCAGTTTCGGCAGGTTGAGGGCTTTGGCGACGGTGTCGAGGAAGTTGGTTTCTTCGCGGCGAATGTCGATGCCGCCCTGTTTGCTTTCGTCAGGCCGCAGGGTGAACGCGACGATCTGGTTCACCACTTCCGGGAAAATCGTCACCAGGTCGCGGTCGCAGAAGCTGAACACGGTGTCCAGGTGCATCGCCGCGCGGGACTTCGGCAGGCCGGCGACGATGACTTTTTCCACGGCGTTGTTCTTGAACAGGTTCAGCGCCAGTTGGCCGATGGCCTGCCGGGATGAGCGTTCGCCCATACCGATCAACACCACGCCGTTGCCGATCGGCATCACGTCGCCGCCTTCCAGGGTCGAGCTGCCGTGGTCCTTGTCCGGGTCGCCGTACCAGATCTCGAAATCGGCGTTGGTGAACTGCGGGTGGAATTTGTAGATGGCCGTGGCCAGCAGGGTTTCCTGACGGCGCGCCGGCCAGTACATCGGGTTCAGGGTGACGCCGCCGTAGATCCAGCAGGTGGTGTCGCGGGTGAACTGGGTGTTCGGCAGCGGCGGCAGGATGAAGCTCGAGTGGCCGAGGAAGTCGCGGAACATCTGGATGGTCTTGCCACCGAAGCTGTCCGGCAGATCATCGGCGGACACGCCGCCAATCAGGTATTCGGCGATGTGTCGCGGCTCAAGGCTTTTCAGCCAGGATTTGACTTCGCTGATCAGGCCCAGACCCACCGAATCGGCGGTGACCTTGCGATCGAGAATCCAGTCCAGCGCTTCCGGGATGGCGACGATGTCGGTCAGCAGGTTGTGCATTTCCAGCACGTCGATGCCGCGCTCACGCATTTTGGTCACGAAGTCAAAGTGGTCGCGTTTGGCCTGGGCGACCCACAGCACGTCGTCGAACAGCAGTTCATCGCAGTTGTTCGGGGTCAGCCGCTGGTGGGCCAAGCCTGGGGAGCAAACCATGACTTTGCGCAGTTTGCCGGCTTCGGAATGGACGCCGTACTTAACTTTTTCCGTGGTCATTTCAGATCCTCCAGATAACAAAACAATCAGGGGTTACAGAGTCAGGAAGCCGTCGTAGAGACCGTAGGCTGCCACCAGGGCACCGACGACCACCGCAGCGAAAATCAGCTTCTCGACGTTGGTGAAAACCGCTTGTTTGAGTTCGAGCTTGGCCTTGGCGAACAGGATCGCGCCGGGGGCATACAGCAGGGCGGAGAGCAGCAGGTATTTCACGCCGCCGGCGTACAGCAGCCAGACCGCATAGATCAGGGCGATGCCGCCAATGATCAGGTCCTTGCGCCGCTCGGCCGCGAAGCCCTCATAGGTTTCGCCGCGCACCGCCAGCAGCAGGGCGTAGGCCGCCGACCACAGGTAAGGCACCAGAATCATCGAGGTGGCGAGGTAGATCAGCGACAGGTAAGTGCTGGCAGAGAACAGGGTGATGATCAGGAACACCTGCACCATCGCGTTGGTCAGCCACAGGGCGTTGACCGGTACGTGGTTGGCGTTTTCCTTGCGCAGGAACTCCGGCATGGTGTGGTCTTTGGCGGCGGCGAACATGATCTCCGCACACAGCAGCACCCACGACAGCAGGGCGCCCAGCAACGAGATGATCAGACCGACACTGATCAGCACCGCACCCCAATGACCTACCACGTGCTCGAGCACGGCGGCCATCGACGGGTTCTGCAGTTTCGCCAGTTCCGGCTGAGTCATGATGCCCAGCGACAGCACGTTGACCAGCACCAGGAACAGCAGCACGGTGATGAAACCGATGACGGTGGCTTTACCCACGTCCGAGCGTTTTTCGGCGCGGGCCGAGAAGATGCTCGCGCCCTCGATGCCGATGAACACCCACACGGTGACCAGCATCATGTTGCGCACCTGGTTCATCACGCTGCCCAGGTCGGGGTTTTTCACGCCCCAGATGTCGGCGGTGAAGATGTCCAGTTTGAACGCGAAGAACGCGATCATCACGAACAGCAGCAGCGGCACGACCTTGGCGACGGTGGTCACCAGGTTGATGAACGCCGCTTCCTTGATCCCGCGCAGCACCAGGAAATGCACGGCCCACAGCAGCACGGATGCGCCGATGACCGCCGCCACCGTGTTGCCTTCGCCGAACACCGGAAAGAAATAGCCGAGGGTGCTGAACAACAGAACAAAGTAACCGACGTTGCCCAGCCAGGCGCTGATCCAGTAACCCCAGGCGGAGGAGAAACCCATGTAATCGCCGAATCCGGCCTTGGCGTAGGCGTAGACACCGCCGTCCAGGTCAGGCTTGCGATTGGCGAGGGTCTGAAAAACAAAAGCGAGGGTGAGCATGCCGACAGCGGTGATGGCCCAACCAATCAGCACCGCGCCGACGTCGGCGCTGGCGGCCATGTTTTGTGGCAAAGAAAATATCCCGCCACCAATCATTGAGCCGACTACCAAGGCAACCAGTGCACCTAGTCGTAGTTTTCCGGGAGCTTCAGACATTGCATGACTCCATTGCAGGAGAGAAGAGTTCACAGCGTAGATCTGTTGTCTGTTCAAACAGCTGACGTAGATCAGTGCATGGTCACATTCCATTGTTAATGAATGACTTACGAAACAACTGGAGGCATAACGCTATTGCCTGGAAAGCCCGTCCTAGAGGCTTTTGCCTGATGTGGTTGGGAATTGGTCTTATTACTATGGAATTAACACGCTAGTTCTTTTTCAGCTTTTGGCAAATTTCGGCGTCTGTTTTCAGTACAGAATTGATTTATCAGGATTCGCCAACAAAACTGTCTAGGCGTGATAGCCGTTAGCATCAGTCGCTATATATAAGAGGGTGTTTCTCGGCTTTCCCTGATAAACGTGATTCGGTATTAGCCGTTTAGTTAATAGTTGTTACAAATAAATTAAGGGAGACAAGAATGTCGCAACCGACGCAAAAGCTGCGACTGGGTGCGTTGATCGCCCTGGTGGTGGGTTCGATGATTGGAGGAGGGATTTTTTCCCTGCCACAAAATATGGCCGCCCGCGCCGATGCCGGGGCGATCCTGATCGGTTGGGGCATCACCGCCATCGGCATGCTGACCCTGGCCTTCGTGTTCCAGACCCTGGCCAACCGCAAGCCCGAACTGGACTCCGGCGTCTACGCCTACGCCAAGGCCGGATTCGGCGACTACATGGGTTTCTCGTCCGCCTGGGGTTACTGGATCAGCGCCTGGCTGGGCAACGTCGGTTATTTCGTATTGCTGTTCAGCACCCTCGGTTATTTCTTCCCGGTGTTCGGCCAGGGCAACACGCCGGTCGCCATCGGTTGCGCGTCGGTGCTGCTGTGGGCCGTGCATTTTCTGGTGATGCGCGGGATCAAGGAGGCGGCGTTCATCAATCAGGTGACCACGGTCGCCAAGATCGTGCCGCTGATCATGTTCATCGTCATTGCGGCGCTGGCGTTCAAGGCCGACATCTTCACCCGCGACATCTGGGGCCGCAGCAACCCGAGCTTCGGCGGGGTGATGGATCAGGTGCGCAACATGATGCTGGTAACGGTGTTCGTGTTCATCGGCATCGAGGGCGCCAGCGTGTACTCGGCGCGGGCGCAGAAACGCAGCGATGTCGGCCGTGCCACGGTGATCGGTTTCATCGGCGTGCTGGCGCTGCTGGTGCTGGTCAATGTGTTGTCGCTGGGGATCATGAGCCAGCCGGAACTGGCGAAACTGCAGAACCCGTCGCTGGCGGCGGTGCTGGAACACATCGTCGGGCCATGGGGCGCGCTGCTGATCAGCCTCGGCCTGGCGGTGTCGCTGCTCGGCGCGTTGCTGTCGTGGGCGCTGCTGTGCGCCGAGATCCTGTTTGCCACGGCCAAGGACAAGACCATGCCGGCGTTTCTGAAAAAGGAAAACGCCAACCATGTGCCGGTCAATGCGCTGTGGCTGACCAACGTGATGATTCAGATTTTCCTGCTGATCACGCTGTTTTCCGCCGGCACCTACACCAGCCTGATTTACCTTGCCTCTTCGATGATTCTAGTGCCGTACCTGTGGTCGGCAGCTTACGCGGTGTTGCTCAGCGGACGCGGCGAAACCTATGAACACGCCTCGGCCGAACGCACCAAGGACTTGCTGATCGGCGGCATCGCCCTGTGTTATGCGGTGTGGTTGTTGTATGCCGGCGGGGTCAAGTATTTGCTGCTGTCGGCGCTGCTGTATGCGCCGGGGGTGGTGCTGTTTGCCAAGGCCAAGCATGAGCAGGGCGAGCCGTTGTTCACCCCTGTCGAGAAGGGGATTTTTACTGCCGTGGTCATTGGTGCAGGGTTGGCGGCGTATGGTTTGTACAGCGGGGTGCTGTCGTTGTGAGGCAAGTTGATCCTGACTCGTTGGTGTCAGTGCGGACCTCTTCGCGAGCAGACTCGCCCCCACAGGGGAACGCATTGCAAATGTGGGCGCGAGCCTGCTCGCGATAGCGGTTTCAAATTCACCACTGCGGGCGATGTGAACCCAATTCGGTGGCCGGCAGCGCCCAGTGCAGCGGCGTCCCGCTGATCGTCACGGGTGCCAGCAAGCGGTGCGCCGGCCCCCACGGGGTCTGTTCCACCCGAGGGTTTTGATCCTGCTCATCCTCGGCGCGCAGGGCTTCGTTCGGTCCCGGCCCCTGTTCGATCAACAGCTTGGCGGTTCGCGCCAATGACAAACGCGCCGAACCACCCCGGCCTGTCTTGAAACGTTCCGTCAGAAGACGGAGCGCACTCGCCGCCATCAGATAGCCGGTCGCATGATCCAGTGCCTGCACCGGCAGCGGCGTGGGTTTGTCAGCGTGCTTCCAGCGCTGTCCGGCCTCGGCGATGCCGCTGCTCATCTGCACCAGGCTGTCGAAGCCACGGCGGTTCTGCCATGGGCCACTCCAACCGTAGGCGTTGAGGCAGACATCGATCAGCCCCGGCGCCAGTTGCCGGCGGCGCTCGGCGCCGAAGCCAAGGCGTTCCAGTGCGTCGGCGCGGTAGCCGTGCAGCAGAATGTCGGCGCCCTTCAACAGGTTTTCAAACAGCGCGCGATCCGCCGGAACATGCAGATCAAGCCGTGCGCAGCGTTTGCCGAGGGTGACTTCCGGCACCACGCCCGGTTCGTTCCAGCTCGGCGGATCAATGCGCAGCACATTGGCACCGAGGCCGGCGAGAAAACGGCTGGCGGTGGGGCCGGCGAGCACCCGGGTCAGGTCCAGCACCTTGAGGCCGGCCAGCGGTTGCGTCTGCGAACCGGACCACGATGACGCGATTTCATCGTGATCAGCAGTGAAATGCACCAGCGGTTCGGCATTCACCGCCAGCCCCTGCGGGTGCTGCTGCCACTGTGCCCAACTGCGCATTTGGGCGGCGCAGCCCTTGGCCTCGACCACCGCTTGCTCCAGCTCGGCACTGCTCCATTGCGCGACTTTCGCCGCCATCGCGGCACGGTCGGCGCAGGCACCCAGCACACGTTCGGCGGCGGCGCGGTGGTGCGGGGCGTTGGTGTGCAGGCGGATCCAGCCGTCCCGGGTCGCGTAATCGCCGGCGACCGGATCCCACAGCGGCGGGACGTCCCAGCCAATCGGGCGCAGTGAGGTGGCGAACCAGAACGAAGCCAGCCTTCGGTCGACTTCGACAGCGGGCACGTGCCCGGTCTGCTGCCGGAGCAGCTCGGCGACGGCCTGCCCGGCTGCGCCAATGCTGGCGCAGGCCAGATCGGTGACGGCGAACGCCGAGGGCAGGGCGCCGCTGCCGGTGAACGGAATCGGCGTGTGGGGCAAGCCGAGTGCGGCTTGAATGGACGTGAGTAAATCAGTCATCGAAGGCCCTCCGGGAGAGAGGGCGATGATAGTGCAAAAGAATCTTGGGCCAGATGAAACTCAATTGTAGGAGTGAGCCTGCTCGCGATTGCGTCGTATCAGTTGATGCATCGGTTAACTGATTCACCGCTATCGCGAGCAGGCTCACTCCTACAGGGGAACTGCGTGGCGTTATACGCGGAACTGATCCATCAATTTCATCTGCTGGCTGGCCAAGGCATTGAGCTGGCTGCTGATCGCCGCCGACTCGGTGGCTTGCTCGGTCAGGGTTTCAGTCACGGTGCGAATCGCCGAGACGTTGCGGTTGACCTCTTCGGCCACGGCGCTTTGCTGTTCGGCGGCGCTGGCGATCTGCAGGTTCATGTCGCTGATCACCGTCACCGCATCGCTGATCTTGCCCAGCGCATCCACCGCCTGACGGATCTGCCCGGCGTTGTTGTGGGCCTGGGTCTGGCTCGAATGCATGGTCGCGACTACGCCTCGGGTGCCGGTCTGGATGCGCTCGATGACGATGCGGATTTCTTCCACCGAATCCTGGGTGCGCTTGGCGAGGTTGCGCACTTCATCGGCGACCACCGCGAAACCACGCCCGCTCTCACCGGCGCGGGCCGCTTCGATGGCGGCGTTGAGGGCCAGCAGGTTGGTCTGTTCGGCGATGCTGCGGATCACTTCCAGCACCGAGCCGATCTGCTCGCTGTTGACTGCCAGCGCTTCGACTTCGGTCACCGCTTTGCTGACTTCGTCGGCCAGTTGATTGATGTCGCGGGTGCTGCGTTCGATGATCGACATGCCGTCCTTGGCCGACTGATCGGCGCCCTTGGCCGCGTTGGCCGCGTTCGAGGCACTGTTGGCGACGTCGTGGGCGGTAGCGCTCATTTCGTTGGACGCGGTGGCGACCTGGTCGATTTCGCGGAACTGCACCTGCATGCCTTCGCTGGTCTGGCGGGCGATTTCCGAAGACTGGTCGGCGGTGCCACGGGCCTCGGTGATACTCTGCTTGATCTGGGCGATGGTCGGTTGCAGCTTGTCGAGGAAGCGGTTGAACCAGTTCACCAGTTCGCCCAGTTCATCCTGCTTGCTGTAGTTCAGGCGCTGGGTCAGATCGCCTTCACCGCTGGCAATGTTTTTCAGCATCTCGGCAACGCTGTTGATCGGGCGCGTGACGCCGGAAGCGGTGAGCCAGATCAGCAGCAGGCCAATCAGACCGGCCACCACTGCCACTGCCAATGCGGTAAACACGCCGGTTTCCTGAGCATCGTCGAGCACCGCTTGCAGCTTGACCGAATCGGCCAGCAGCACCTGTTTCGGCAGGTCGATGACCACGCCCCAGGCCCGTGAGTTGCCAATCGGATCGACCGGATACACGGCGCGAATCAAGTCGCCCTGTTCGAGAATCTTCGGCGTGCCGCTGCTGACCAGTTGCAGCAGGTCTTTGCCGTCGGCGCCAAGGGTGTCCGTGATCTTTTTGCCGACCTTGGTCGCATCGGAACTGTCGGCACCGAGCACGCCGCTGCCGGAAACAATCAGCATGTGCCCGGCGTTGTTGAACAGGTTGCGCTGGGACTCCACGGCCGCCGCTTGCAGGGCATCAAGGGCGATGTCGACACCGACCACGCCGATGGCCTTGCCGTCGACGATCAGCGGCACGGAAATGGTGGTCATCAACATTTCCTTGGTGCCCACAGTGTCGGCATACGGGTCGAGCAGGCAGGTGCGCTTGTTGTCGCGAGGGCAGGTGTACCAGCTGTTGTACGGCGTGCCGCTGAGGCTGAGGGTGGTCTTGGTCATGTCTTCTTCGACCATGATTGTGTTCAGCGCAGAACCGGCAGCGCGGCTCCAATACGTCGCAAAACGCCCGGCTTCGTTGGACTGGCGCGCGGCATCGTTGACGAATTCGCTGTCCTTGCCATCGAGGCCGTTGGGTTCGAAGGCGAGCCAGATGCCGAGCACCTTGTCGTTGCGCTCGAACGCGGTTTTCAGGCTCAGGTTCAACTCTTCACGCAGGGCGCCAGCGTCCAGCGAACGCTTGGCGGCCATCACGCGCATGTCCTTGATCTGATCGGCCAGGGCGGTGATCACCGTCAGGCTTTCGCCAAACGTCTTCTGCACCCGCACCGCCTGCTCGGCTGCCTTGGCTTGCAACAGGTTCTGCACACTGGCGGTGAGCAGCTTGTTGCTCGAGTCGCTGACCAGTTCGTCGTTCTGGTTGGTCTGGTAAATGTTCATGCCGACGATCAGCGCAACCACACCGAGCAGGCACAGACCGGAGAGCAGGACGATTTTCAGGCGAATGGAGAGAGAGTCGAACATGGGGCGATCTCGTGAATGAATGAGCGGTTGGCCCGGGCGGAGTAACCGGTTCGCCAAATCCATTCAGCGCCATTCAATGCTCATCGGCGCCGGGCGAGGGCGCATGAGGCCCTTGCCGACGAACGGTCAGCGCTAAACGTTTGCGCAGGGGATTGTGCTGAAAAGGCGATTAATTACAGGGAAGTTTCAGCCTGATGAATGACGGAGTGCTTGTGGGGTGATGAGGCTTTTGTGGCGAGGGAGCTTGCTCCCGCTGGAGTGCGAAGCGCTCCGCTGCATTCTTGTCGAGTCACCCTGTGCAAAGGTTTTGCGACGGTTTTGCCGCCGAGCGGGAGCAAGCTCCCTCGCCACAGAGGGGCTGTGAAGTCAGGAAGAGGAGGTGATGGCTTCCGGGCGCGACCAGATCCACAGGTTGCCCAGGGTCATGCCGGCAATCGCCAGGTACACCGGCCAGCCGTGATCAAGCATCACCAGCATCAGCGTCGCACACAGCAGCATGCTGATCGTGGCGCTGACCTTGGCCTTGCGCGCGATGATCTTGCCGTTGCGCCAGTTGCTCAGGATCGGTCCGAACAGCCGATGGTTTTCCAGCCAGGCGCTCAGGCGTGGCGAGCTACGCGTGGCGGCCCAGGCGGCGAGCAGGATGAACTCGGTGGTCGGCAAGCCTGGCACGACGATGGCAATCAGGCCGATGCCGAGGCTGACGTAGGCCAGCAGGCCGAACAGCAGACGGGCGAGTTTGGAGGAGGCTGGTTGCGGCATGGGTTCAGCGGTGGCTTCTGAAGCGGAATCGGGATCTTACAGGCTTACACAGTTCCCCTGTAGGAGTGAGCCTGCTCGCGATGGCGTCCGGTCATTCAACATCAATGTCGACTGATACACCGCCATCGCGAGCAGGCTCACTCCTACAAGGGGATTTGTGCTGGATCAGGCCGGCTCGGCTTCGGTGGCGTAAGCCTGTTCCAGCAGCACAGTGAAGCGGTTGAATGCATCCAGCGCGCCTTGCTCGACTTCGGCTTCCTCTTCGGCCGTGAATTGCAGCGAGTCGAGGGTGCGCACGAAGCTTTTCCAGCCTTCGGCACGACCGCCCTCGGGCTCGCCCAGGTGCCGGGCGCCGAAGGTTTCGCTCAGTTCCAGCGCTACGGCGCGCTTGATCAGGAACGCTGCGCCAAGCTTCGAGCCTTCGGAGACGAACAGCCAGCCCAAAGCACGGGCCTTGCCCGGATTCTTCACGGCGCCAGCAACGGGGGCCGGGACTTCAGTGTCCAGGTCCGCCAGGTCAGCCTTGGCCGCTGCAGCGCGGCAGCGGGCCGGCAGGTCCGGGACGATGGCTGTCAGTTCGGCGTTGTTATAGAGGTCGACCAGTTCCGACTGAAACAGATATTGCGCGACGACGAAGCGCGCAAAACTGGCGCGGGTTTCGAACGGCGCGTGAGCCTTGACCAGGGCGTCGAGCTTGCTGTGCGGCTCGTGAGTGATCTGGTTCAGGCGTTGTGAACGCAGGGCTTTTTCCGAAGTGGTCATGAGAGGTCCTTGATAAAAGAGGCGCTTGATAACGAGACGAACGGGCAGGTGCCGAACCGTAAAAAAAGCCCCGCGACGCGCTGATCAATGCGCGCGTCGTAGGGCCGTGCGGATCAGATGTCCCAGACCAGATTGATCGCGAAGTTGCGGCCCGGCTGGGTCAGGCGATCAAGGTTGGCCGGTTGCGTCACCGAGGCTTCGCCGACGCTGTCGTAACCGCGCACGTCATCCCACTGCCAGTACTTCTTGTCGGTCAGGTTGTAGAGGCCGGCATTGACGGTCACGTCGTCGGTGACTTTGTAGAAGCCGGCCAGGTCGAGCACGCCATATCCCGGCGTCTTGAACTGGGTGCTGGTGCCGTCCGGTGTCTTGAACTGAGTGCTGTCGACACGATCCTTGCGCTTGACCAGCGTCCAGCTCAGCAGCGCACCGTAGTTGTCCTGGTCATAACCGAGACCGAACACGCCGGTCAGCGGATTGACGCTGTTCAGTGGCTGGCCGCTGTCGTCGTTGCGCCCGTACAGGTACGCCATCGAGCCTTGGGTGTAGAGGCCGGTCGGCGCGCCAAAGGTGTCGAGGTTCAGGCGACCTTTGAGCTCAACACCTTTGATGGTGGCGTGTTTGATGTTGTTGCTCTGGAACGTGGTCTCGGTGTAGCCGGGGGTGATGGCGTTCTCATCGATGAAATCACGGTACTTGTTGTAGAACACCGCGACGTCGAACGTGCCCGCTGCAAATTGACCACGCAGACCGGTTTCATAGCTTTTGCTTTTTTCCGGTTCAAGGTCCGGGTTCGGCGCGACCTGATAGCCGCCCGCGAGGTTTTCAAATCGACCGTACAAGGCCTTGGCGGTCGGCGTGCGGAAGCCTTCGGCGTACTGGCCGTACCAGGTGTAGTGATCGTTAAAGCTGTAGGTGGTGCCGAATTTCGGCGACAGACGATGCCAGGTTTTCTTCTTGTCGCTGACCTCACCGTTACCACTTTGGTCGGCAGTGGCGAGGAACTCATCGGTGATGTGCGGCTTGAGTTCGGTGTAGTCGTAACGTGCGCCCGGCAGGAACGTCCAGTTACCCCAGCTGATCTGATCCTGAGCGAACAGGCTGTAGCTGTTGATGGTCGGGTCCGGGAAGTCGCTGGCCGGTTTCAAGGTGTCGGCGGCGCTTGGCGCACCGATCACGCGGCAGGCGCCGCTGACGGTCAGGCAGGTGCCGTTGCCGGTGCGCAGTCCGGTGACTTTGTCCTGCTTGATGGTCGTACCGTAGGTAACGGTGTGATCGGTGTCGGCGATGGCAAACGACTTGTCAGCCTGCGCATCGAACACCCATTGGCGATCTTTGTAATTGGTGTCGCGGTTGCGCAGCACGGTACGCGACGGTGCGTAGATTTCCTGGGTGCTCTGGTCGGTCTTGGCGATCTGGTAGTTGAGCGACCACTTGATGTTGTCGGCCAGCGCAGTGTCCAGTGCGAAGCGGTGCTCCAGGCCAAAACGCTCGCGCGTGACGGTGTCGTTGCCGGTGCGTGCCTTGTAGAAACCAAACCCGCGTCCAGCGTTGAACGGGCCGCCGACGGCGCTCAACTGGTTGGTGTCGCGATCGTCTTTGTAGTGTTCGTAGGTCAGGCCAAAGCGCGCGTCGTCAGCGTAGTTCCAGCCGAGTTTGGCCAGCACGTTGGTGGTGCGCACATCTTCCGGGTTGGCCTCGGTGCGGTTCAGGCCGGTGCCACCGGTTTCGCCGTAGGACTCGGTTTCATGGCCGTTGCGCTGGCTCAGGTGCAGCAGACCATCGAAGTCGCCGGTGCGCCCGGCAACGGTGCCGGAGGTCAGCCAGCTGTCGTCGGCCGAGCTGTAACCGGTTTTCAGACGTGCGCCGACGTCCTGGCCAGGCTTGATGATGTCGTCCGGGTCGAGGGTGTAGTAGCTGACGGCGCCGCCAATTGCATTGCT
Organism: Pseudomonas sp. 86_A; assembly: GCF_017491705.1. Taxonomy (NCBI): domain Bacteria; kingdom Pseudomonadati; phylum Pseudomonadota; class Gammaproteobacteria; order Pseudomonadales; family Pseudomonadaceae; genus Pseudomonas; species Pseudomonas sp. 86_A. The sequence continues at coordinate 179,415 of NZ_JAFGYS010000013.1, forward strand.
GCCGTACAGCACCGACGCCGGGCCACGGAGGATTTCCACGCGTTTGACGATTTCCGGGTCGACGTAATTGCGGTTGGTCTGTGCGTAAGGGCCGTTGAAGAAGCTGTCCGGCACTTGCACGCCGTCGACTTGGGTCAGGACGCGGTCACCGTCAATGCCACGGATGTTGTAGCCGGTCAGGCCGGCACGTTGACCGGCACCGCCCACCGAAACACCCGGCTCGTAACGCACCAGATCCTTGATCGAGTTGACGTTGTTGCGATCCAGATCCTCGCGGGTCTGCACGCTGACGGTGGCCGGCACGCTGTTGACCGACTGTTCCTGGCGGGTGGCGCTGATGGTCACCTGATCCAGATTCAGTGCGCCGCTGCTGCTGCGTTTTTCCAGCACGACGTTGTTGTTGCTCAGCTTGCGGAAGCTCAGGTTGGTCCCCACCAACAAGCGCTCAAGGGCTTTTTCCGGTGGTAGCGAACCACGCACGCCCGGCGACGATACGCCCTGACCCAGTTCTGCCGGCAAGCCGACCTGCCAGCCGGTCACGCCGGTGAAGGCGTTGAGCGCCGACACCAGCGGTTGCTGGCCAATCGAGAACGAATAATCACCCATGTTGCGCGCCGGTTGTTCGGTGGCAGCCATCAGCGGTGCGGTGCCGGCCATGAGGATGGCGGCGGTCAGCAATGACAATACGCGGGAAGGGGAAGCAGTCTGGCGGGTAAGGCGAGAGGACATCGATAGCGCTCCGTGTCGCACGAATCTTTATAGGTGCTGATTCACGTCCGAAGATGCGAATCAATTGCATTGGCTATAACGAGACGAACGGGGTTTCGCTATCGAGTAAAAATAATTCTCATTTAGTTCAGGATCACCAGCGCCGGGAATTCCTGCAGGCGCGCGGAGGTGATGTGGGCGAGGGAGCGCACCACGTCGAGCGGTTGGTCCAGGCGGTAATTGCCGGTGACATTGATGTCGGCCAGTTGCTCGTTGGTGTTGATGATCCAGCCCGGGTAGTAGCGGCGCAGTTCGGCCAGCACCTGATTCAGCGGGCAGTTCTCGAACACCAGGCGGCCCTGGACCCAGGCCAGATCGGTATTCGCGTCGAGTTTGGCCGGGCGGTCGAAGCCGTTGGGGCCGACGCGGATGCTTTCCCCGGCGGACAGGCGCACCCGCGCATCATTATGAGTGGCGCGCAGATCGACATCGCCGCGCTGCACGTTGACCTGCGCCACGCCGTCCAGGTAGCGCACGGCAAATGCAGTGTCATGCACACTGGCCTTGACCGGGCCGGCATCGATTTCCAGCGGCTGGTTGCGGCTGCCGGCAATCTCGAAAAATGCCTCCCCCTGATACAAGCGCGCGACGCGTTGTTGATCATTGATGGTGCTGGAAAACGCCGAATTGGTATTGAGCAGGACTTTCGAGCCGTCCTCCAGTTGCAGGCGCTGGCGCTCGCCGACCACGGTGAGGTGATCGGCCTGCAAGCGCATCGGCAGATTGCTGAAACTGAACAGGCCGAGGATCAGTACCGCAGCGGTGGCCAGCGGTTTCCAGTGCGGGCGCAGACGTTGGAGGACAGTGACTTTTGCAGGTTTCGCCGCGAGGTTTTGTGCGCACAGGGCAATCTGCGGGCCATCCCAGATCGCCTGGGCCTTGGCGAACGCCTCGGCATTCAACGGATCAGCCGCCAGCCACGCGTGAAATTGCCGGGTCTGCTCTTCGTCCGGAGTGCCGAGCACGATGAGCCAGTCCAGGGCCTGGTCCATTGCACTTGCAGCATCCTGCGCCGTTTCGGGCGAAGGCGAGCGGTGGGTGTCCGTCACGGTGTTTCCTCGGCAGTGTCTGCGCACGGCTGTTTTTTTAGTGAAGCGTAAAAGCCGGGCAAGGGTAACAAAGCCCGATGATCAGTGCAGTCGATCCATGCGCTGACGAAAAGTGCCTGAAGCCTCAGTCGACATTCAGGCGCTCGGCGACGCCGATGCAAATGCTCATGATCAGTTTCAGTTCTTTCTGCACTGTGCTGAGGGAGACATTCAGCTCGTCGGCGATTTCCTGATAGCTGTGTCCGTGCAGGCGGCTGAGGATGAATATCTGCTGTTGCCGCGGGCTGAGTTGACTGAGGCTCACGTTCAGGCGCTCCAGCAATTGTTCGGCGTGGGCGGCGTCTTCGGCGCTGCTGGCGGGGGCGGCGACGCTGTGCACCACGTCCTGCGGCACGTCATCAACCATGGTCCGCGAATGAATCTTGCGCGCGCGCAAATGATCCAGCGCCAGGTTGCGCGCAGTCTGGAACACAAAGGGTTCAAGGTGATCGATGGCACGCTCGCTCAGCGCCCGTGTGACGCGCAGGTAGGTTTCCTGCAGCAGGTCTTCGGCGGTGCTGTGGTTGTTGACCATCCGCTCGATCGTGCGCAGCAGGGACGTGCGCTGAGAGAGGAAGACGTGGTTGAAGCGCGATTGACTCACGGGGGAACCTGATCCATTTTGAGCGAATGATAATGCTTATCATCTAGCTGAATGGTCAAGCCTTGATTTGTCAAAGAAGGGTAAAGGTCTTGTGCGGATCGAAATGTAGGAGCTGCCGAAGGCTGCGATCTTTTGATGTTGATCTTAAAAACCACATCAAAAGATCGCAGCCTTCGGCAGCTCCTACAGGGGGCGGAAAAACCTTACTCGGCGTTACACAGCGCCAGGCAGTTATCCAGCATGCGGTTGGAGAAGCCCCACTCGTTGTCGTACCAGGCCAGCACTTTCAGCAGTTTGCCGCTGGCTTTGGTGTGGTTGGCGTCGAAGATCGACGACAGCGGGTTGTGGTTGAAGTCGCTGGAAACCAGCGGCAACGTGTTGTAACCGAGAATTTTCGAGTGCTGGCTGGCAGCCTTCATCAGCGCGTTGACTTCCTCGGCAGTGGCTTCTTTCTTCAGCTGCACGGTCAGGTCCACCAGCGACACATTGATCACCGGTACGCGCACGGCCATGCCGGTCAGTTTGCCTGCCAGTTCCGGCAGCACCAGGCCTACCGCTTCAGCGGCGCCGGTCTTGCTCGGGATCATGTTCTGCGTGGCCGAACGCGCGCGGTACGGGTCGGTGTGGTAGACGTCGGTGAGGTTCTGGTCGTTGGTGTAGGCGTGGATGGTGGTCATCAGCCCGCTTTCGATGCCCAGCTCGCGGTGCAGCACTTGCGCGACAGGCGCCAGGCAGTTGGTGGTGCACGAGGCGTTGGAGATGATCTGGTGCGACTGGCGCAGAATGTCGTGGTTCACACCATAAACCACGGTGGCGTCGGCACCTTTGGCCGGGGCCGAGATGATCACTTTGCGCGCGCCGGCAGTAAGATGCGCAGCGGCTTTGGCACGGTCGGTGAACAGACCGGTGCACTCGAACACCACATCGATTTTTTCCGCAGCCCACGGCAGGTCGGCTGGATTGCGAATGGCGCTGACCGAAATGCGGTCGCCGTTGACCGTCAGGCTTTCATTGTCATGGGCCACTTCGGCGTCGAATGTGCCGTGAACGGTGTCGTATTTGAGCAGATGGGCGTTGATGGCGCTGTCGCCCAGATCGTTGATGGCGACGATCTGCAAATCCTGTCGATAGCCTTGGGTATACAGTGCACGCAGGACATTACGGCCGATGCGGCCAAAACCATTGATTGCGATTCGAAGAGTCATTGAACAGCGCCGCCGTCGTTTTGTTGTTGGAATTACAAGATTATTCGCATAAAAATAGAAAACAAGCCTTTTTAGTGGCAATATTTTGTTTTATCTACAACGAGTGACCTGAATCAACTGGTCCGAATGGTCAAAAAAGCCGTCTGTCATTCCAACAACAACGGCGTTTGATCAGCATAGACAATCAGGTCGCCACATCCGTTAGCCTGGAGTTCTACACATGCATCCCCGCGTTCTTGAGGTCACCGAACGGCTTATCGCCCGCAGCCGCGCCACGCGTCAGGCTTACCTTGCACTGATTCGCGGGGCCGCAACCGACGGGCCGATGCGCGGCAAGCTGCAATGCGCCAACTTCGCCCACGGCGTGGCCGGGTGTGGCAGTGAAGACAAGCACAGCCTGCGGATGATGAACTCGGCGAACATCGCCATTGTTTCTTCGTATAACGACATGCTCTCGGCGCACCAGCCGTACGAAGTGTTCCCGCAACAGATCAAGAACGCTCTGCGCGAAATCGGCTCGGTCGGCCAGTTCGCCGGTGGTACACCGGCGATGTGCGATGGCGTGACCCAGGGCGAGCCGGGCATGGAGCTGAGCCTGCCGAGCCGCGAAGTGATCGCCATGTCCACGGCGGTGGCGCTGTCGCACAACATGTTCGACGGCGCGCTGATGCTCGGCATCTGCGACAAGATCGTGCCGGGCCTGATGATGGGGTCGCTGCGCTTCGGTCATCTGCCGACGATCTTCGTCCCGGGCGGACCGATGGTGTCGGGGATTTCCAACAAGGAAAAAGCCGACGTCCGGCAGAAATACGCCGAAGGCAAGGCGACCCGCGAAGAGCTGCTGGAATCGGAGATGAAGTCCTACCACAGCCCGGGCACCTGCACCTTCTACGGCACCGCCAACACCAACCAGTTGCTGATGGAAGTCATGGGCCTGCACTTGCCGGGCGCGTCTTTCGTCAACCCGAACACGCCGCTGCGCGATGCCCTGACCCGTGAAGCCGCGCATCAGGTCACGCGCCTGACCAAACAGAACGGCAACTTCATGCCGATCGGCGAAATCGTCGACGAGAAGGCGCTGGTCAACTCGATCGTCGCGCTGCACGCCACCGGCGGCTCGACCAACCACACCCTGCACATGCCGGCGATCGCCATGGCCGCGGGCATCCAGCTGACCTGGCAGGACATGGCCGACCTCTCCGAAGTCGTGCCGACCCTGAGCCACGTCTACCCGAACGGCAAAGCCGACATCAACCACTTCCAGGCGGCAGGCGGCATGTCGTTCCTGATCCGCGAACTGCTCGAAGCCGGTCTGCTGCACGAAGACGTCAACACTGTGCTCGGCCATGGTCTGAGCCGCTACACCAAAGAGCCGTTCCTTGATAACGGCGAGCTGGTGTGGCGCGAAGGCCCGATCGAAAGCCTCGACGAAAACATCCTGCGTCCTGTGGCCCGTGCGTTCTCGGCCGAGGGCGGCTTGCGGGTGATGGAAGGCAACCTCGGGCGCGGCGTGATGAAAGTTTCCGCCGTAGCGCTGGAGAACCAGATCGTCGAAGCACCGGCAATGGTGTTCCAAGATCAGCAGGACCTGGCCGATGCGTTCAAGGCCGGTTTGCTGGAGAAAGATTTTGTCGCAGTGATGCGCTTCCAGGGCCCGCGTTCCAACGGCATGCCCGAGCTGCACAAGATGACGCCGTTCCTCGGCGTGCTGCAGGATCGCGGCTTCAAAGTCGCGCTGGTCACCGACGGGCGCATGTCCGGCGCGTCGGGGAAAATCCCGGCGGCGATCCACGTCAGCCCTGAAGCTTATGTCGGTGGTGCTTTGGCGCGGGTGCAAGAGGGCGATATCATCCGCGTCGATGGCGTCAAAGGCACTTTGGAACTCAAGGTCGACGCCGCCGAATTTGCAGCGCGCGAACCCGCCAAAGGCCTGTTGGGCAACAACATCGGCAGCGGCCGCGAACTGTTTGGCTTCATGCGTTTGGCCTTCAGCTCGGCGGAGCAGGGCGCCAGCGCCTTCACTTCTGCCCTGGAGACGCTTAATTGAAACTGGCTTTGGTCGGTGACATCGGAGGCACCAACGCGCGGTTCGCGTTGTGGAAAGATCAGCAACTGGAATCGGTTCAAGTGCTGGCCACGGCCGACCATGCCGGCCCGGAGGAGGCGATCAGCCTCTATCTGAGCGGCCTCGGTCTGGCGCCGGGTTCGATCGGTTCGGTGTGCCTGTCGGTGGCCGGTCCCGTGAGTGGTGATGAATTCAAGTTCACCAACAACCACTGGCGCCTGAGTCGCACGGCGTTCTGCCAGACCTTGCAGGTCGAGCAACTGCTGCTGATCAACGACTTCTCGGCGATGGCGCTGGGCATGACCCGTTTGCAGCCCGACGAATTCCGCGTGGTCTGCGAAGGCACGCCGGAGCCGTTGCGTCCTGCGGTGGTGATCGGCCCAGGCACCGGCCTTGGCGTCGGCACCCTGCTTGATCTTGGCGAGGGCCGTTTCGCGGCATTGCCGGGGGAGGGTGGTCATGTCGATCTGCCGCTGAGCAGCCCGCGTGAAACGCAGCTGTGGCAGCACATCCACAACGAAATCGGCCATGTCAGCGCGGAAACTGCGTTGAGTGGCGGTGGTTTGCCCCGGGTTTACCGGGCGATCTGCGCGGTGGACGGGCATGTGCCGACGCTGGATACCCCTGAATCGATCACCGCTGCAGGATTGGCGGGTGACCCGATTGCCCTGGAAGTGCTGGAGCAGTTCTGCTGCTGGCTCGGCCGTGTGGCGGGCAACAACGTGCTGACCACCGGTGGACGCGGCGGGGTGTATATCGTTGGCGGGGTGATTCCGCGCTTTGCCGACTTCTTCCTCGAAAGCGGTTTTGCTCGCAGCTTCGCTGACAAGGGCTGCATGAGCGATTACTTCAAGGGCATTCCGGTGTGGCTGGTGACGGCGCCGTATTCCGGGCTTGTCGGTGCCGGCGTGGCACTGGAGCAATCCACTCTTGTGGTGAAATAAGTCACCTGTGGCGAGGGAGCTTGCTCCCGCTCGACTGCGCAGCAGTCGTAACTTCGGCAAGCTCGATGTCATTGAAAGAACATCGGGCCGCTTCGCAGCCCAGCGGGAGCAAGCTCCCTCGCCACAAAAGCTCGTACGCCATCTGTTTTTGCTCAGGCATAATCCGCCCCAATTCCAACAACAAGGATGCCTTCGAAGTGAGCTCAGTCAACAAGTCGATATTGTTGGTCGATGACGACCAGGAAATACGCGAGTTGCTGGAAACCTACCTGACCCGTGCCGGGTTTCAGGTGCGGGCCACGGCCGATGGCGCCAGTTTCCGCCAGGCCCTCAACGAGGCGCCCAGCGATCTGGTGATCCTCGATGTGATGCTGCCCGACGAGGACGGTTTCAGCCTGTGTCGTTGGGTGCGCCAGCATCCGCGTCAGGCGCAAGTGCCAATCATCATGCTCACCGCCAGTTCCGACGAAGCCGACCGGGTGATCGGTCTGGAGCTTGGCGCTGACGACTACCTCGGTAAACCCTTCAGCCCGCGCGAACTGCAAGCGCGGATCAAGGCGTTGCTGCGTCGTGCGCAGTTCGGTCAGGAGCGCAGCGGCAGTGAAGTGCTGGCCTTCGACGAGTGGCGGCTGGACATGGTCAGCCATCGGCTGTTCCACACCGACGGCGAGGAAGTGATTCTCTCCGGCGCCGACTTCGCGCTGCTGAAGCTGTTCCTCGACCATCCCCAGGAAATCCTCGACCGCGACACCATCGGCAACGCCACCCGTGGCCGTGACCTGATGCCGCTCGACCGCATCGTCGACATGGCCGTCAGCCGCTTGCGCCAGCGCCTGCGCGACACCGAGAAACCGCCACGCCTGATCCGCACCGTGCGCGGCAGTGGCTACCAACTGGCAGCCAATGTGGTTGCCGGCAATGGTCACTGAGTCGCTGCGCCGGCTCGCCAGCAAAGTGCCGGTGCCGCGTTCGCTGCTCGGGCGGATGCTCCTGCTGACCTTGTTGGCGGTGCTGTTCGCGCAGACCTTGTCGAGCGTGATCTGGGTCTCGCAATTGCGCGCGACTCAGCTCGAAGGTCTGGTCACCAGCGCCCGCAGCCTCGCCCATTCGATGACCGCCAGCGTCAGCTATTTCCGTTCACTGCCGGTGGCGTACCGGCCGCTGGTGCTCGATCAGTTGCGCAGCATGGGCGGCACCCGTTTCGTGGTCACGCTCAACGACAAGCCGCTGGGCATGGACGTGCTGCCGATTACTCCGCGCAAGGCCGCGGTGATTCAAGCGGTGGACGAGGTGCTGCGTCAGTCGCTGGGCCATGACGCCGATATCTCGGTGACCTTCGTCAGCCCCGAAGACCTGCGGATCTTCAACGCCGGACTGAAACTCGACGAACTGCCACGTTCCTGGGCGCATTACGCGCTGACCCTGGAACCGGTGAACCCGCCGGTGCTGGTCACCCAGATTCAAATGGCCCCGGGCGAATGGCTGTACATCGCATCGCTGTTGCCCGAGCCCTACACCAGTCTTGAAGAGCAAGGCCTGCCGGCGCAGCAGGTGTGGTTCATTGTCCTCACCAGCGGCTTTCTGCTGTTGTTCATCGGCCTGCTGGTGCACTGGCAGAGCCGGCCGCTCAAGCGTCTGGCGCGGGCGGCGCGGGATCTGTCGTTGGGTGCCGACGTCGAACCGGTGGCCGAGGGCGGCGGCAGTGAAGTGGTGGAAGTGGGCCGTGCGTTCAACACCATGCGCGAGCGCATCAGCCGTTACCTGACCGAGCGCAGCCAGTTGTTCAGCGCGATTTCCCATGACCTGCGCACGCCGATCACTCGCCTGCGTTTGCGCGTCGAACTGCTCGAAGACGAGAAGCTGCAAGCCAAGTTCGGCCGTGATCTGGATGAGCTGGAGCTGCTGGTCAAAGGCGCGCTGCAGTGCGTGAAAGACACCGACATCCACGAGAACATCGAGCCGGTGGACCTCAACCATGTGCTCGACTGTCTGGTAGAGCCGTATCTGGCGCCCAACGGCAATGGCCGCGTGACCCTGCAAGGCAAGGCACTGGCGGCGTATCCGGGCAAGCCTTTGGCGTTGAAACGCTGCATCGGCAACCTGATCGACAACGCGTTGAAGTACGGACAAAACGCGCATCTGCACATCGACGACGATGAGCGCGCGTTTGTCCTGCACGTCGACGATGAAGGCCCGGGTGTGCCGGAGCAACGGTTGGAGCAGGTGTTCGAGCCACACTTTCGCTTGGCGGGGCAGCAGCAGGGTTACGGGCTCGGCCTCGGGATTGCGCGCAACATTGCCCACAGCCATGGGGGGGAGGTGACGTTGCAGAATTTGCGTGAGGGTGGGTTGCGGGTGACGTTGCAGTTGCCGCGCAGTGTTGACTGATACCACCCCTGTGGCGAGGGAGCTTGCTCCCGCTGGACTGCGCAGCAGGCCGTCTTTTGGGTGCCGCGTCGCGCCACAGCGGGAGCAAGCTCCCTCGCCACAGGTTTCACTTCGGACCTATGTCACTGGCTGGTGACAAAACCCGCCCCCTTCGTTACAAGACCACCCCGGCCCGTTGTTTAGACTGCCCGCAGTCATAACAACAAAAAAGGGCCACTCCATGGACACCTTTCACCCAGGCTTCAGCAGTTGGCTGAACGCCCCTGCCCACCAGCAATGGCTCGCCGACGAAGGTCTGCGCCTGCTGGCATTCGCCAAGGCTTCAAAGCTGCCCGAAGGTTTCGGCAACCTCGACGAGCGCGGCCGTCTGCCGGCGCACGCGCACGCCGAAACCATGAATACCGCACGCATGACCCACAGCTTCGCCATGGCCCACATTCAGGGCCTGCCGGGGTTTGCCGAACTGGTCGATCACGGCATCGCAGCCCTGCGCGGGCCATTGCGCGATGCCCTGCACGGCGGCTGGTTTGCGGTCGCTGAGCATCGCGATGGTAACACCGGCAAGAATGCCTATCTGCATGCTTTTGTCGCGCTCGCGGCCAGTTCTGCGGTGGTCGCGCAACGCCCCGGTGCCCAGGCATTGCTGGATGACGCCATCGACATCATCGACACGTATTTCTGGAGCGAAGAAGAGGGCGCCATGCGCGAATGCTTCAATCGCGACTGGCGTGAAGAAGAAGCCTATCGCGGCGCCAACAGCAACATGCACGCCACCGAAGCGTTCCTCGCGCTGGCCGATGTCACCGAAGACCCGCGCTGGCTGGTGCGTGCGCAACGCATCGTCGAGCGGGTGATTCACGGCCACGCCGCCGCCAATGGTTACCTGGTCATCGAACACTTCGACCGCGACTGGCAACCGCAGCGCGAGTACAACCACGATAACCCGGCCGACGGCTTCCGCCCTTACGGCACCACCCCAGGCCACGGTTTCGAGTGGGCGCGGCTGTTGCTGCACCTCGAAGCGGCGCGGGTTCAGGCCGGGATGCTCACGCCTGGCTGGCTGGCGACCGATGCGCAAAAACTCTTCGAGCAGAACTGCCGTCACGGCTGGGACGTCGATGGCGCGCCGGGGATCGTCTACACCCTCGACTGGGACAACAAAGCCGTGGTCCGCCATCGCTTGCACTGGACCCATGCCGAGGCCAGCGCTGCCGCGAGTGCCTTGCTCAAGCGTACCGGCGATGCGCAATACGAAACCTGGTACCGACGGTTCTGGGAGTTCTGCGAAAACCATTTCATCGATCGCTGCGATGGCAGTTGGCATCACGAACTCGATCCGCAAAACCGTCCGAGCGCCGATATCTGGCCGGGCAAACCCGACCTGTACCATGCCTGGCAGGCGGTGCTGATTCCTCGTCTACCCTTGTCACCCAGTATGGCAACGGCTCTGGCGCAATGGTCGCGGAGCGTTCCTGTGTAACCATGTGGTGACATTTGCGCATCCCTTCGTTACCTGCGGGGGGAAACGTCCTGTTTAAACTCCTGTGCAGCGCAAGCACCAGACTTGCATGCATAACAACAAGAAAGGTACATCTCAGATGAATGCGATTTCTCGCCTCGCTACTGTCATTTCTGTCGCCTCCCTGTTCCCGCTCGCAATTCTGCCTCTCAGTGTTTCAGCTGCCGAATCCAAAGGTTCGGTCGAAGTCGTGCACTGGTGGACGTCCGGTGGCGAAAAAGCCGCCGTTGATGTGCTCAAGGCGCAAGTCGAAAAAGACGGTTTCACCTGGAAAGACGGCGCTGTCGCCGGCGGTGGCGGTGCCACGGCCATGACCGTGCTGAAAAGCCGTGCCGTTGCCGGCAACCCGCCGGGCGTTGCCCAGATCAAAGGTCCGGACATCCAGGAATGGGCGTCGACCGGTCTGCTCGACACCGACGTTCTGAAGGACGTCGCCAAAGAAGAGAAGTGGGACAGCCTGCTCGACAAGAAAGTCTCCGATACCGTGAAGTACGACGGTGATTACGTGGCCGTGCCGGTGAACATTCACCGTGTGAACTGGCTGTGGATCAACCCGGAAGTCTTCAAGAAAGCCGGCATCACCAAGAACCCGACCACCCTCGAAGAATTCTACGCAGCTGGCGACAAGCTCAAGGCCGCGGGCTTCATCCCGCTGGCCCACGGCGGTCAGCCTTGGCAGGACAGCACCGTGTTCGAAGCCGTGGTGCTTTCGGTCATGGGCGTTGATGGCTACAAGAAAGCCCTGGTCGAGCTGGACAACAAAGCGCTGACCGGTCCGGAAATGGTCAAGGCGCTGACCGAGCTGAAGAAAGTCGCGACCTACATGGACGCCGACGGCAAGGGCCAGGACTGGAACCTGGAAGCGGCCAAGGTCATCAACGGCAAGGCCGGCATGCAGATCATGGGTGACTGGGCCAAGTCCGAATGGACCGCTGCCAAGAAAGTCGCCGGCAAGGACTACGAGTGCGTAGCGTTCCCGGGCACCGACAAGGCATTCACCTACAACATCGACTCGCTGGCGGTGTTCAAGCAGAAAGACAAAGGCACTGCTGCCGGTCAGCAGGACATCGCCAAAGTCGTGCTGGGTGAAAACTTCCAGAAAGTCTTCAGCATCAACAAGGGCTCGATCCCGGTTCGCAACGACATGTTGAACGACATGGAAAAGCTCGGCTTTGACTCCTGCGCGCAAACCGCTGCCAAGGACTTCCTGGCTGACGCCAAGTCCGGCGGTCTGCAACCAAGCATGGCGCACAACATGGCGACCACGCTGGCAGTGCAGGGCGCGTTCTTTGATGTCGTGACCAACTACATCAACGACCCGAAAGCCGACCCGGCCGATGCGGCCAAGAAACTCGGCGCGGCGGTTCAGTCGGCCAAGTAATCCTTGGCCCCTGTAGGAGTGAGCCTGTGTGGTGAGGGGATGAATCCCCTCACCACAGGCGGTCTCCCACAGGGAACCTCTTTGTAATCCTAATTCCCTGTACTGGATTTCCCCATGAGTTCTGTTGCTGTGTTCAGCAAAGCCTCGCCGTTCGATGCACTGCAGCGCTGGCTACCGAAACTGGTGCTGGCGCCGAGCATGTTCATCGTGCTGGTGGGCTTCTATGGCTACATCCTGTGGACGTTCGTGCTGTCGTTCACCACCTCGACGTTCCTGCCCAACTACAAGTGGGCCGGCCTGGCGCAATACGCACGGCTGTTCGACAACGATCGCTGGTGGGTGGCGAGCAAGAACCTGGCGGTGTTCGGTGGCATGTTCATCGGCATCACTCTGGTGATCGGCGTGCTGCTGGCGGTGTTCCTCGACCAGCGCATCCGTCGTGAAGGCTTTATCCGCACCATTTACCTCTACCCGATGGCGCTCTCGATGATCGTCACCGGTACCGCGTGGAAATGGCTGCTCAACCCGGGCATGGGCCTGGACAAATTGTTGCGTGACTGGGGCTGGGAAGGCTTCCGTCTGGACTGGCTGATTGACCCTGATCGCGTGGTCTATTGCTTGGTGATCGCCGCTGTCTGGCAAGCCTCGGGCTTCATCATGGCGATGTTCCTCGCCGGCCTGCGCGGTGTTGATCAATCGATCATCCGTGCAGCGCAGATCGACGGCGCGAGCATGCCGACCATCTACTGGAAAGTGGTGCTGCCAAGCCTGCGCCCGGTGTTCTTCAGTGCGGTGATGATCCTCGCGCACATCGCGATCAAGAGCTTCGACCTGGTCGCGGCGATGACGGCCGGTGGCCCGGGTTATTCCTCTGACCTGCCGGCGATGTTCATGTACTCGTTCACCTTCAGTCGCGGCCAGATGGGCATGGGCTCGGCCAGTGCGATTCTGATGCTCGGTGCGATTCTCGCGATCATCGTGCCTTACCTGTACTCCGAGCTGAGGACCAAGCGTAATGACTAGTCTCGCTGCCAAACCCGCCTTCAGCCTCAGTCGCGTGGCGATCTACGCGGTGCTGATCCTCGCGGTCCTGCTGTACCTGATTCCGCTGGTGGTGATGCTGCTGACCAGCTTCAAGACCCCGGAAGACATCAGCACCGGCAACCTGCTGAGCTGGCCGACCGTGGTCAGCGGCATCGGCTGGGTCAAGGCCTGGGCCACCGTTGACGGTTACTTCTGGAACTCGATCAAGATCACCGTGCCGGCCGTGGTCATCTCCACTGCCATTGGCGCTTTGAACGGTTACGTGTTGTCGATGTGGCGCTTCCGCGGTTCGCAGTTGTTCTTCGGTCTGCTGCTGTTCGGCTGCTTCCTGCCGTTCCAGACCGTGCTGCTGCCGGCCTCGTTCACCCTCGGCAAGATGGGCCTGGCGAGCACCACCACCGGCCTGGTGTTTGTCCACGTGGTCTACGGTCTGGCGTTCACCACGCTGTTCTTCCGTAACTACTACGTGAGCATTCCCGATGCGTTGGTGAAAGCCGCACGCCTGGATGGCGCGGGTTTCTTCACGATTTTCCGGCGGATCATTCTGCCGATGTCGACCCCGATCATCATGGTCTGCCTGATCTGGCAGTTCACCCAGATCTGGAACGACTTCCTGTTCGGTGTGGTGTTCTCCAGCGGCGATTCGCAACCGATCACGGTGGCGCTGAACAACCTGGTCAACACCAGCACCGGGGCCAAGGAATACAACGTTGATATGGCAGCGGCGATGATCGCCGGGCTGCCGACCCTGCTGGTCTATGTGGTCGCAGGCAAGTATTTCGTGCGCGGGCTGACGGCCGGCGCAGTCAAGGGGTAATCATGGCAACGCTCGAACTTCGCAACGTCAACAAGACCTACGGTGCCGGCCTGCCGGACACCCTGAAGAACATCGAACTGTCGATCAAGGACGGTGAGTTCCTGATCCTGGTCGGCCCGTCGGGCTGCGGCAAGTCGACCCTGATGAACTGCATCGCCGGCCTCGAGACCATCACCGGTGGCGCGATCATGATCGGCGACCAGGACGTCAGCGGCATGAGCCCGAAGGATCGCGACATCGCCATGGTGTTCCAGTCCTACGCGCTGTACCCGACCATGAGCGTGCGCGAGAACATCGAGTTCGGTCTGAAGATCCGCAAGATGCCGCAGTCGGCGATCGACGAAGAAGTCGCACGCGTGGCCAAGCTGTTGCAGATCGAACACCTGCTCAACCGCAAGCCGGGCCAGCTCTCCGGTGGTCAGCAACAGCGTGTGGCGATGGGCCGGGCCCTGGCGCGGCGGCCAAAGATCTACCTGTTCGACGAACCGCTGTCCAACCTCGATGCCAAGCTGCGCGTCGAGATGCGCACCGAAATGAAACTGATGCACCAGCGCCTGAAAACCACCACGGTCTACGTGACCCACGACCAGATCGAAGCGATGACCCTGGGCGACAAAGTGGCGGTGATGAAGGACGGGATCATCCAGCAGTTCGGCACGCCGAAAGAGATCTACAACGATCCGGCCAACCTGTTCGTGGCGAGCTTCATCGGTTCGCCGCCGATGAACTTCATCCCGCTGCGTCTGCAACGCAAGGACGGTCGTCTGCTGGCACTGCTCGACAGCGGTCAGGCTCGCTGCGAGCTGCCGATGAGCATGCAGGACGCCGGGCTGGAAGATCGCGAAGTGATCCTCGGCCTGCGCCCTGAACAGATTGTTCTGGCGAGCGGCGATGGCAATGGTCTGCCGAGCATCAAGGCCGAAGTGCAGGTCACCGAGCCGACCGGTCCGGACACGCTGGTGTTCGTCAACCTGAATGACACCAAGGTCTGCTGCCGCCTGGCACCGGACGTGGCGCCGCAGGTGGGCGAGACCCTGACCCTGCAATTCGATCCGTCAAAAGTGTTGTTGTTCGATGCCAAGACTGGCGAGCGTCTGGGCGTTGCCGGGCAACCGCAGACCGATGCGCGGTCTGCGAACGTGGCGCAGTTCAAAGGCCGGTAAACAGATAAATGCTGGAATGCAGTCATGTGGGAGCTGGATTCCAAAAGGAGCACGCGGTGGGTTGCCTGTAGTCCATCGCAAATTATGTAAACCACGTTGGAAAAAAACAGTTAATAACAATAAAGACGAGGATGTAGGGATGAAAAAGAAACACGTCAATGCCCGGTTGATCTGCCAAGTGTCAGCTGCGGCGGCATTGGTGCTGGCCGGCAATGCAATGGCTGCCGATGCATTCAGCTCCGATTCGAAATGGATGACCGGCGACTGGGGTGGCGAGCGGACCAAGCTGATCGAGCAAGGTATCGACATCAAGGCTGACTACGTTGGGGAAGTCGGTGGCAACCTGCATGGCGGCTACAACGACGACAAGACTGCGCGTTACGCTGACCAGTTCGGTCTGGGCGTGGCACTTGATCTGCAAAAACTGTGGGGCTGGGACAACACTCAGGCCAAGATCCAGTTGACCAACCGTAACGGTTACAACATCTCCAACGATCGTGTGGGCGATCCGCGTGCCGGCACCCTGTCGTCCTCGCAGGAAGTCTACGGTCGTGGCCACATGGTGCGTCTGACCCAGTTGTGGATTCAGCACCAGTTCTTCGACAACAAGCTCGACGTCAAGGCCGGTTACTTCGGCGAAGGCGAAGACTTCAACACCTTCCCGTGCGACTTCCAGAACCTGGCGTTCTGCGGCTCGCAGGTGGGTAACTGGGCGACCAACATCTGGTACAACTGGCCCGTCAGCCAGGCCGCGATCCGCGTCAAGTACAACATCAACGACGAGCTCTACGCGCAGATCGGTGCGTACAACCAGAACCCGTCGCAGCTGGAACACGGCAACGGCTTCAAGCTCAGTGGCAGCGGCACCGCCGGTACTGTTCTGCCGGTTGAATTGGTCTGGTCGCCGAAGGTCAACAGCCTGCCGGGCGAATACCGCGTCGGTTACTACAAGAGCACCGCTGATGCCAGCGACGTCCGTGAAGACGTCAACGGTCTCGACGCGGCAAAAACTGGCGATGCGTACAAGACCCACAGCAGCAAACACGGCTACTGGTTCGTCGCGCAGCAGCAACTCACCAGTCACAACGGTGATGCGTCTCGCGGTCTGAACATTGCGGCCAACGCCACGTTCCACGACAAGGACACCAACTTCATCGACAACTACCAGTCGGTGATGTTTGTCTACAAAGGCCCGTTCGACGCGCGTCCGAAGGATGATGTCGGCATTGGCGCGGCGCGCATCCACGTCAACGATGACGTGAAGAAAAACGCCGAACTGCTGAATGCTTCCAACGGTGTCTCGGACTACGACAATCCGGTGTTCTCGCCGATTCGTGAAACCGAATACAACTACGAGATCAACTACGGCTTCCACGTCACCAACTGGCTGACGGTGCGTCCTAACCTGCAATACATCACTCACCCGGGTGGCGTTGACGCAGTGGACAACGCTTTGGTCGCCGGCCTGAAAATTCAGTCGGTGTTCTAACGCTGTTGCGATAAGCTCCTCTCTATGTGCGCATATTTGCGGACAGCCCAGGCTGTCCGCTTTTTTTTGGAGGGTGGCGCAACCCATGACAGTCGAATTCGGAACCGTGGCCAATGCATGAGCATCCGCTGCAACGCTTCTTCAAATCCCTGCGCGAACGACCGGTGTTCGCCTGGGAGCGCTATCAGATGCGCGATGTGCTGGTGATCGACCATCCGCTGTGTCAGGCGGTGTTCAGTCGGCAGGGCGCGCAGTTGCTGCACTTTCAGCCACGCGGGCAGAAACCGTGGTTGTGGTGCGCGGCGAAGTGGCCGCACGTTGGCGCCATTCGCGGTGGCGTGCCGGTGTGCTGGCCGTGGTATGGCCGTCATCCGAGTGAAAACGCCTGGCCGTCCCATGGGTGGGCGCGGCTGCTCGACTGGAAATTGATCGACAGCAGCAGTGCCGACGACGGCGTGCGCCTGCATTGGCAGTTGCAGTTGTGCGACTGGCAGGCGGACCTGCATGCGCACCTGGGCGAGCGTATGGAATTGCGTCTGAGCACCGAGCATCAGGACGACATGCCGTGCCAGTTGAGCCAGGCTTTGCACGCTTACTGGCGTATTGGCGATGTCGGTGAGATAGCGCTGTCTGGGCTGGAAGGTGCGCAGGGTTACGACCAGTTGAGCCGCCAGTCCTGCCAGCAGGAAGGCGAGTTGCGCGTCGATGGCGGTTGTCAGCGGGTGTTCCAGCACGACGGCGAATTGCAGCTCAAGGATCACGCCTGGCAGCGCGAGCTGTGCATCGATACCGGCGACAGTGCCGACACCGTGGTCTGGCACCCGGGTTCACGGCCGTTGCTGGGCGTGAGCTGGGATGAAGTGACCGAGTTTGTCTGTGTCGAAGCGGCGGCGGGCGGGACGGACAGCCTGCATCTGGCGCCGGGGGAGAAGGCGCATTTGAGTTTGCAGGCGTGGGCGGCGGCTTAGTGCGTCAAGTACACCGATACCCTCACCCTAGCCCTCTCCCAGAGGGAGAGGGGACCGAATGGGGGATGCTCAAGAGTTACGCCGACGTGAAAGTGCAGTTCCGAATCCATGATCGACTGGATATTTCAGGTCGATGTACCGCGCAAGACCCCTCGGTCGGCCCCCCTCTCCCTCGGGGAGAGGGCTGGGGTGAGGGGCTTTTGATCTTTAGTTGAATTCATCCCCAACCGGATACCGGCTCGCATTCAAGCTCTCCTTGATCTTGCGCAGATGCGGCTGGAAATCCACCCCGCGGCGCAGGGTCATGCCGGTTGCCAACACATCCAGCACGGTCAACTGAATGATCCGCGAAGTCATCGGCATATAGATGTCGGTGTCTTCCGGCAGCGGAATGTTCAGGCTCAAGGTGCTGGCCTTGGCCAGCGGCGAATTCTCGGCGGTCAGGCCCAGCACCGAAGCGCCGTTCTCCCGGGCGATGCGCGCCACTTCCACCAGTTCGCGGGTGCGGCCGGTGTAGGAAATGATCACGAACAGCTCGCCGGTGTGCGCCACCGACGCAATCATCCGCTGCATCAGCACATCGGCATGCGCGGTGACCGCCAGGTTGAAACGGAAGAACTTGTGCTGCGCATCCAGCGCCACCGGTGCCGAAGCGCCGAGGCCGAAGAAGTGGATCTGCCGCGCCTGAATCAACAGGTCGACGGCGCGGCTGATCAGGTTCGGATCGAGTGCCTGGCAAGCGCTGTCCAGCGAGGCGATGGCGCTGCCGAAAATCTTCTGCGTGTACGCCTCGGGGTTGTCGTCGGCCTCTACCGCGCGGCTGACATACGCCGCGCCACTGGCCAGGCTCTGCGCCAGTTGCAGCTTGAGCTCAGGGTAGCCGCTGACACCGAACGAGCGGCAGAAACGGTTGACCGTCGGCTCGCTCACCGACGCCGCCTGGGCGAGGGCGGCGATGCTGAAGCGAGTGGCCTGCTGTGGGTTGAGCAGGATCACCTCGGCGACTTTGCGTTCGGCCTTGTTCAGCTCTTCAAGGCGACTCTGGATCTGTTCCAGTAAATTTCGCACGCGGTCCATATGGAATTCCTAATTCACCTGCGCAAAGGTGCGCCGGGCTATGCAAATTGGGCCTTTGATATGGCCCGTGACGGTGGCCTATCCTACTGATGGCTCCGACCGACCACCACTCGGAATCTGTATTTTGCGAAAATGTTGTAGTTATTACTACATTTTCCCTTGAGTGATGCCTTGAAAAAAGGTATTTGTAGCTTAACTTGATAAAAGAACAAACATCATGCCTTCGATTACGGTTGAACCGTGCACCTTTGCCTTGTTCGGCGCTCTCGGCGATCTGGCCCTGCGCAAGCTGTTTCCTGCCCTTTATCACCTCGATGGCGCCGACCTGTTGCACGAAGACACGCGCATCATCGCGCTGGCCCGTGAACCCGGCTCCGAGCAGCAGCACCTGGCGTTCATCGCCGCCGAATTGCGCCGTTACGTTGGCAAAGAGCTGGACGAAGCCGTGGCCGAGCGCTTTCTCGCGCGCCTGAGCTACCTGCACGTCGACTTCCTCAAGGCTGAAGATTATGTAGCGCTGGCCGAAGCTGCCGGCACTGCGCAACGCATGATTGCCTACTTCGCCACCCCGGCGGCGGTGTACGGCGCGATCTGCGAGAACCTGGCGAAAGTCGGCCTGGCAGAAAACACCCGCGTAGTCCTGGAAAAGCCGATCGGTTCCGATCTGGAATCCTCGCGCAAAGTGAACGACGCCGTGGCGCAATTCTTCCCGGAGAATCGCACCTACCGCATCGACCACTACCTGGGCAAAGAGACCGTCCAGAACCTGATCGCCCTGCGTTTCGCCAACAGCCTGTTCGAAACCCAGTGGAACCAGAATTACATCTCCCACGTGGAAATCACCGTGGCCGAGAAGGTCGGCATCGAAGGCCGTTGGGGCTACTTCGACAAGGCCGGCCAACTGCGCGACATGATCCAGAACCACCTGCTGCAGCTCCTGTGCCTGATCGCCATGGACCCGCCGGCCGACCTGTCCGCCGACAGCATCCGTGACGAAAAGGTGAAAGTGCTCAAGGCCCTGGCGCCGATCAGTCCGGAAGGCCTGACCACGCAAGTGGTGCGCGGCCAGTACATCGCCGGTCACAGCGAAGGCAAGTCCGTCCCGGGCTACCTGGAAGAACCCAATTCCAACACCCAGAGCGACACCGAAACCTTCGTCGCCCTGCGGGCCGATATCCGCAACTGGCGCTGGGCTGGTGTGCCGTTCTACCTGCGGACCGGCAAGCGCATGCCGCAGAAACTGTCGCAGATCGTCATCCACTTCAAGGAACCGTCGCACTACATTTTTGCGCCGGAGCAACGCCTGCAGATCAGCAACAAACTGATCATCCGTCTGCAACCGGACGAAGGCATTTCCTTGCGCGTGATGACCAAGGAACAAGGTCTGGACAAAGGCATGCAACTGCGCAGCGGTCCGCTGCAACTGAATTTCTCCGACACCTGGCGCAGCGCGCGGATCCCCGACGCCTACGAGCGGTTGTTGCTGGAAGTGATGAACGGCAATCAGAACCTGTTTGTCCGTAAAGATGAAATCGAAGCCGCGTGGAAGTGGTGTGACCAGCTGATCGCCGGGTGGAAAAAATCCGGTGACGCGCCCAAGCCGTATGCGGCCGGGTCGTGGGGGCCGATGAGCTCCATTGCATTGATCACGCGGGACGGGAGGTCGTGGTATGGCGATATCTGATGTGAAACTGCCTGCGGGCGTGAACGCCCACGAATTCAAGAGCCCGGTGCTGTTGGCCGAAGGTCTGGCACTGAACGTGGCCAAGCAACTGACTGATGCCATTGCGGCACGCGGCAACGCAGTGCTGGTGGTGTCCGGTGGTCGCAGCCCGGTGGCGTTTTTCCAGCATCTGGCCAAGCAGGCGCTGGACTGGTCGAAGGTCGTCGTGACCCTCGCCGACGAGCGCTGGGTGCCGGTTGAACACGCCGACAGCAACGCCGGCCTGCTCAAGCAACATCTGCTCAAGGGCCCGGCCGCCGAGGCGCAGTTTCTCAGCCTCTATAGCGCGGCGGCCAACGTCGAGCAGGCTGCCGAACAAGCCGACCGTTTGCTGGCCGAATTGCCGCCGATTGATGTGCTGGTGCTGGGCATGGGCGATGACGGTCACACCGCGTCGCTGTTCCCCGATAGCCCGAACCTGACTGAAGCCTTGCAGGCGGACGGCAGCCGTCGCTGCTGGCCGATGCTGGCGCCAAGTGTGCCGCGTCAGCGCCTGACCATGAGCCGTGCGCTGCTGGCGTCGGCGAAGCACAAGATTCTGTCGATTTCCGGTCAATCGAAACTGACCACCCTGAATGCCGCACTGGCATCCGACGACGTCGCGGCCATGCCGGTTCGCGCGTTTCTGCAACCTACGTTAGAGATTTACTGGTGCCCATGAGCCAAGGAACAGCCGCTATGACAACCCCATCCCCGACCGTTTCCATGGCGGACAAAGTTGCCCTGATCGACAGCCTCTGCGCCAAGGCGCGGATCCTGCCGGTGATCACCATCGCTCGCGAACAGGACGTGCTGCCGCTGGCCGACGCTCTGGCTGCCGGTGGCCTGACAGCGCTGGAAGTGACCCTGCGTTCGCAGTTCGGTCTCAAGGCGATCCAGATTCTGCGCGAGCAGCGTCCGGAACTGGTGACCGGTGCCGGCACTGTGCTCGATCGCAACATGCTCGCGGCGGCCGAAGCGGCGGGTTCGCAATTCATCGTCACCCCGGGCATCACCCGTGACCTGCTCGAAGCCAGTGTCGACAGCCCGATTCCGCTGTTGCCGGGCATCAGCAACGCCTCCGGCATCATGGAAGGCTATGGCCTGGGCTATCGCCGCTTCAAGCTGTTCCCGGCTGAAGTCAGTGGTGGCGTCGCAGCCATCAAAGCCCTCGGCGGCCCGTTCGGCGAAGTGAAATTCTGCCCGACCGGCGGCGTCGGCCCGGCCAACATCAAGAGCTACATGGCGCTGAAAAACGTCATGTGCGTGGGCGGCAGCTGGATGCTCGATCCTGAGTGGATCAAGAACGGCGACTGGGCGCGCATTCAGGAATGCACCGCCGAGGCCCTGGCACTGCTGGACTAAACGCTTTACCTGACACTTCGTTGTGTGTTCTACGGCTTTACGGTGCGCTTGGTCGGTGCACCGTTTTTTTTTGCCTGGAAAAAGCCGTGGGAAATGGCGCGATACATAGTTACCGCACCGAAGCGCTCGCGCGTCGTTAATCTGCGTTCATCTTATGGAAGAGAGAACGTGTCATGGAACGAGAGACTTCAGCCGCATCACCCAAGCCGGTGTATCAACTGGCCCCGGAGCAAATCGCCGGGCCGTATTTTCGCAATCCCAAGCTGCTCAGGCGCAACATCAGCGAAGGTGCCGAAGGCCTGCCCTTGCTGTTGCGCCTGACCATCGTCGACGCCATGACCGGCGAGCCGGTGAGCGGGGCGCTGGTGGATATCTGGCACTGCAACGCACGTGGCGCCTATTCGGGTTGGAGCCGGGTCAACCCCGATCTTGAAGTCGATGCCGAGGCCATCGGCTCGATCCCGCGCACCGACGACGACACCTACCTGCGCGGCAGCCAGTTCTGCGATCAGCAGGGGCGGGCACGATTTACCACGATTTATCCAGGGTTCTACGCCGGTCGAGCGCTGCACATTCATGTCGCGGTGCGCATCGTTGCCGGCAGTGAGTATCTGGAGGAGCGCAACGTGGCCTGGGTCGGCCAGTTGTATTTCCCTGAAGTCGTTTCGCGCTCGGTACTCAGCGCCCGGGACTACCGCGGGCGGGCTTCGACGCCACTGAACAACGCCGAAGACAGCTATTTCACGAACATGGGCGGCGATGGCTCGACGCTGACCGTGTGGCCGATCGGCCGTGAATCTCACGAGGACGGTTATTTCGGCCACCTGACCATCGGCATAGACACCTTCGCGGCCTCATCGCAGATCAAGCCCGAGGACTTCGACAAATACACCGTGTGAACGGATCAGCGCAGCTCGTTGAGCGCGCGGGTCAGCGTCTGCATGTCGGCGGCGGTGGTGGTCAGCCCCGGCGTGATACGGATGCTCGGCCCGCTCGCCGCACCGTTGCGCACCACCGTAAACAGGTTGTAGTCGTTGAGCAGGCGCTCGACCATCGCCTGTTGATCGGCGTGGCGGGTAAAGCGCATCGAGGTGATGCCGCAATACAGGCGTGGATCGTCCGGGGTCATGACTTCGATCCCCGGCAGGTGCCGCACCGCGCTGACCCACAGGTTACGCAAATAGTTGAGCCGTGCGCCTTTGGCCGCGGCGCCGCCGAGCGAGCGGTGCTCCTCGAACACCAGCGGCAGGGACATCAGGGCTGGAATGTTCGGCGTGCTGTACGGCGTGCGTGCGCGGATATCGTTGGCAGGGAAGTGCATTTCGCCCATGTCCGGATCGATGTCGGCCAGACGCTGCGGCGCGATGTACAGAAAGCCCAAAGTCAGCGGCGCGCCGATCCACTTGTGCAGGTTGAAGCCGGCGAAGGCGATGCCCATTGCTTCGAGGTTGAACTCGATCTGGCCGAGGGCGTGGGCGCCATCGAGAATAATGTCTACACCATGTTGCTTCGCCAGCGCGGCAATCGCCTGTACCGGCATCACCAGCCCGCTGCGGTGGGTCACATGGGTCAGGGCCATCAGCTTGATTTTCGGGTAGCGGATGAAGGTTTCGCGGTAAGTGTCCAGCAGGCTGTCGAAGCTCGCCGGATGAGTGTGGTTGATCTCGATCACGTCCACGCCGCGATGCCGCGACAGCCAGCGCATGGCGCCTTTGACCGTGTCGTATTCCAGATCACTGATCAGCACCTGGTCGTTGGGCAGCAGGCGATTGTAGTTGCGGATCAGCGACTGCAGGGCATCCGTGGCATTGCGGGTGAAGGCCACGCTCTGTGCGCGCACGCCGATCATCTCGGCCAGTTGCGCACGGATCTCCAGGCTGTCGTGCTGTTCGAATCGCTGGCGCACATACACCGAGTTGCTGGTGTTGATCAGCTCGATGTTGCGCTGGTAGTCCTCGATCACCGTGCGCGACATGCGCCCGAAGTAACCGTTCTCCAGGTTCAGCGGTCCGGTCTGGGCCTCGTAGCGATCGGCGAAGGTTTGCCAGAACGCTTCGTCACGGGCACGGCGGGTGTTGTCAGGCATGATCGATTCGGCTCAGGGAGGAGGGCGCTTCAGTGGCGCGGGGCAGGTTTGCCGTGTTTGGCGCGTAGCGGTTCAAGCAGGTCCGACAGGCCGTTATGTTCGATTTCCTGCATCAGCGCCAGCAGTCCGCCGAGTTCGCCGTGAGGGAAACCTTCGCGGGCGAACCAGTTCAGGTATGGCCCCGGCAGATCGGCAATGATCCGGCCCTTGTACTTGCCGAAGGGCATTTCACGGGTGATCAGCAGTTCGAGTTTTTCAGGATTCATCAGTGGCAATCATCTGGATTCTAATCACGCTGGAAAATACAGGCATTCTGCATGCAGGCCAAATGACAGATCATGCAAATAACCGTGATACAGATG
The DNA here is from genome assembly GCF_017491705.1 of Pseudomonas sp. 86_A. Classification (NCBI taxonomy): domain Bacteria; kingdom Pseudomonadati; phylum Pseudomonadota; class Gammaproteobacteria; order Pseudomonadales; family Pseudomonadaceae; genus Pseudomonas; species Pseudomonas sp. 86_A. The sequence goes on from NZ_JAFGYS010000013.1 coordinate 203,450, forward strand.
GTTCATTTATTTTTAAGTTATTGAAAAATAAAGAAAATAATCTTTTTGAAAAGCTGGCACGCACACTGCAATAACCCTTGCATCTTCAACCAACCGCAAGGAATTGAAAAAATGACTGATATCAATAAAGAAGCCATCTCTGTACTCAACGACCTGATCGAAACCTGCAAGGACGGCCAGGAAGGGTTCAAGACTTGCGCTGAAGACATCAAGCATCCAGAACTCAAAACCCTGTTTGTGACCCGTTCTGCCGATTGCGCAACCGCCGCCGCTGAACTGCAGGCTGAAGTGCGTAAACTGGGCGGTGATCCGGAAACCTCGACCAGCGTCAGCGGTGACCTGCACCGTCGCTGGGTCGACGTCAAAGCCATGTTCACCGGCAAGGACGAAGAGGCTGTGCTGAACGAAGCCGAGCGCGGTGAAGACCACGCACTGAAGGCCTACAAAGAAGCTCTCGAGAAAATCACCAAGCACAACCTGGTGGGTATTCGTGACCTGGTTGAACGCCAATACCACGGCGTACAACGCAATCACGACCAGGTGAAAGCCCTGCGTAACCAGGCTCGTGCAAACTCGTAAGCGTTCGCCGGTCACAAAAAACGCCAGCTAGTCTGGCGTTTTTTTGTGCCTGGAAAAAGCAGAAGCCCCTCACCCAAGCCCTCTCCCGGAGGGAGAGGGGAAAGCTCTTACCGAGAAACAACAAAACAATCAGCCGATGCTGATGGCTGGCAAAGTCGGCAACGTCACCGTCTGCTGTTTACGCGGTGCCAGAATTTCAGCCTCGCCATCCACTACCAACTCATCACGCTGGTTGAACACGCGAGTGGCGATGCGTACGCGAAACTTCGGCAGCTTCTCAAGAATTTCCAGGCGCACGGTCAGGGTGTCGCCAATCTTCACCGGCTTCTGAAAGCTCATCTGCTGGCCGATGTAGATGGTGCCCGGGCCAGGCAGCTCGCAGGCAACCGCAGCGCTGATCAGTGCACCGCTGAACATGCCGTGGGCGATGCGTTCCTTGAACATGCTGGCGGCCGCGAACTCGGCGTCCAGGTGCACCGGGTTGTGGTCGCCCGACATCGCGGCGAACAGCTGAATGTCGCGCTCTTCGACAGTCTTGCTGTAGCTGGCGGTCTGGCCGACTTCGAGGGCTTCGTAAGGGATGTTGGTAACCTGGGTCATCGGTCTTGATTCCTGTGACGGATTAAAGTGAATCCACAAAACATTATTCGCTGCGATGAGGGCGACGATGGCTCAGCGCCTGGTCGATCCAGGTCAGCACATCGGCAATCACTTCATCGCGATTGGTTTCATTGAACAATTCGTGCCGCGCCTGCGGGTAGATCTTCAGTTGCAGGTTCTGGCTGCCGGCCGCGCGCAACGCATTGGCCAGATCTGTCAGACGCTTGCCTTCGCTCACCGGATCACATTCACCGCCGATCACCAGCAGCGGCAGGCCCGGGTCGATCTGCGCGAGATTGGACGCTTTACTGATCTGCTGCAAGCCACCGAGCAGATCGATCCACAATTGATTGGTGCAGCGAAAGCCGCAGAGCGGGTCGCTGGCGTACCGATCGACCTCGACCGGGTCGCGGCTCAGCCAGTCGAACGCTGTCCGTACCGGTTTGAATTTGTTGTTGAACGAGCCGAACGACAGCCACTCGATCAACGCACTGCGGCCCGTGCCACCCTGGCGCAGTTTCTCGAAACGGGCGATCTGCCGCGCCGCGCCGTAAAGCGCCACGGGCTGAAAATTCGAACCGCTGAGAATCGCCCCGTGCAGGCTGGCGCTGTGATGCAGCAGATAGCCCTGGGCGAGGTAGCTGCCCATGCTGTGCCCGAGCAGGATGATCGGCACGCCGGGATGCTGCTGGCCGATGCGTTGATTGAGGCTGGCCAGATCGCCCACCACCTTGCACCAGCCATCGTCATCGGCGAAATGCCCCAGGGTCCCGTGTTCGGCGGTTTTGCCATGGCCGCGCAGGTCCGGGGCGTACACGCCATAACCGTGTGCGCACAACGCTTGCGCCAGTCGCTCGTAACGCGCGCTGTGTTCGGCCATGCCGTGGGCCAGCAGGATCAGCGCTCTCAAGGGCGCGACGGGCAGCCACTGGTTGACGAACAGGCGGCTGCGGTCACTCGCGTCCAGCCAGAAGGTGTGGTGGATCATGGCGGTTCCTTTTCATTGAGCGGCATTTGCTCCGAATCGTTGCATTGTATAGCGCGTCCTATTCGCCCACGCCACGGCAGGAAGATTCATGTAATCAATTACAACATTGTGTGTATTTGCCTGATTGGGCATAGCTGCTAGTGTCCGTGAAGCTCCGCTATTCAGAAATGACAGAAAAGCGGCTCCCGGATCGATTCAGGTAAAGAGGACAAGAACAATGCAACCTGATTTCTGGAATGACAAACGCCCCGCCGGGGTACCGCTGGACATCGACATGGGCGAGTTCAAGTCGGTGATCGAGGTGTTTGAGCGTTCCTGCAAGAAGTTCGCGGACCGTCCGGCGTTCAGCAACATGGGCGTGACCCTGACCTACGCCGAACTGGAGCGCTACAGCGCGGCGTTCGCCGGTTACCTGCAAGCCCACACCGATCTGGTGCCGGGGGATCGCATCGCGGTGCAGATGCCCAATGTCCTGCAATATCCGATTGCCGTGTTCGGCGCCTTGCGCGCCGGGCTGATCGTGGTCAACACCAACCCGTTGTACACCGCGCGCGAGATGCGCCACCAGTTCAAGGATTCCGGTGCCCGGGCGCTGGTGTACCTGAACATGTTCGGGCAGAAGGTCCAGGAAGTGCTGCCCGACACGGACCTGCAATACCTGATCGAAGCGAAGATGGGCGACTTGATGCCCACCGCCAAGGGCTGGCTGGTCAACACCGTGGTCAGCAAAGTGAAGAAAATGGTCCCGGCGTACTCGCTGCCGCAGGCGATCTCGTTCAAGACTGCGCTGCGCATGGGCCGCGGTCTGGGCATCAAGCCGCTGAAGGTCGGCCTCGACGACATCGCCGTGTTGCAATACACCGGTGGCACCACAGGGCTGGCCAAGGGCGCGATGCTGACCCATGGCAACCTCGTGGCGAACATGCAGCAGGTGCGCGCGTGTCTCGCGCAGTTGGGGCCTGACGGTCAGCCACTGTTGCGCGAAGGGCAGGAAGTGATGGTGGCGCCGCTGCCGCTGTACCACATCTATGCCTTCACCGCGAACTGCATGTGCATGATGGTCTCCGGCAACCACAACGTGCTGATCACCAACCCGCGGGACATCGCAGGCTTCATCAAGGAACTGAAGAACTGGCGCTTCTCGGCGCTGCTCGGGCTCAACACCCTGTTCGTCGCACTGATGGATCACCCGGACTTCAAGACCCTGGATTTCTCCAGCCTCAAGCTGACCAACTCCGGTGGTACTGCGTTGGTCAAGGCCACCGCCGAGCGCTGGGAGCAGCTCACCGGTTGCCGCATCACCGAAGGTTACGGCCTGACCGAAACCTCGCCGGTGGCCTGCACCAACCCGTATGGCGACCAGTCGCGCCTGGGCACCGTCGGCCTGCCGGTGCCGGGTACGCTGCTCAAAGTCATCGATGACGAGGGCGTCGAGCAGCCGATGGGCGAGCGCGGTGAACTGTGCATCAAAGGCCCGCAGATCATGAAAGGCTACTGGCAAAAGCCCGAAGCCACCGCCGAAGTGCTGGATGCCGAGGGCTGGTTCAAGTCCGGTGACATTGCTGTGATCGACCCGGACGGTTTCGTGCGCATCGTCGATCGCAAGAAGGACATGATCATCGTCTCCGGTTTCAACGTTTACCCCAACGAGATCGAGGACGTGGTCATGGCACACCCGAAAGTCGCCAACTGCGCGGTGATCGGCGTGCCGGACGAGCGTTCGGGCGAGGCGGTGAAGCTGTTCGTCGTGGCGCGGGAAACCGGGGTCAGCCTTGAGGAGCTCAAGGCGTACTGCAAAGAGAATTTCACCGCCTATAAAGTGCCGAAGCACATCGTGCTGCGCGAGTCGTTGCCGATGACGCCGGTCGGGAAGATTCTGCGGCGCGAGTTGCGGGATATCGCGTAGAAACCCGGAAGCGAAAAGATCGCAGCCTGCGGCAGCTCCTACAGGAAATGGGTTCCAATGTAGGAGCTGCCGAAGGCCGCGATCTTTTGCGTTCAAGGCCCGGGAAATCAAGGCTTTCAGGGTGGTATAGGATTTTTGCTCTAAAATGACTGCTGGCAAGTCTTGAGTCACTAAAGTGACCATGGAGGCCGCTTTTGGCTCTAGTCGGCCCTTGGCAAAGCTGCTACTCTCGGCGCGCTTTGTGACTTCTCGGCCTGTATAAAAGCCAGATTCACCAATACAAAACACACACCAATAATAATCGCATCAAATGCGGTGAAGAATTCGCGTTGCTGAGGAGTGGGCTTCCATGATCGAAGACTTTTGGAAGGATAAATACCCGGCTGGAATTGCTGCCGACATCAATCCAGACGAGTACCCGAATATTCAGGCAGTGTTGAAGCAATCTTGCCAACGCTTCGCCAACAAACCGGCTTTCAGCAACCTGGGCAAAACAATCACCTACGGTGAACTGTACGAATTGTCCGGTGCATTTGCCGCGTATCTGCAACAGCATACCGACTTGCAGCCCGGTGATCGAATCGCCGTGCAACTGCCCAACGTCCTGCAGTACCCGGTCGCCGTCTTCGGTGCGATCCGCGCCGGGCTGATCGTGGTCAACACCAACCCGCTGTACACCGCGCGGGAAATGGAACACCAATTCAACGACTCCGGCGCCAAAGCCCTGGTTTGCCTGGCCAACATGGCGCACCTGGCGGAAGCCGTGGTGCCGAAAACCGGGGTCAAGCACGTCATCGTCACCGAAGTGGCCGACCTGCTGCCGCCGGTCAAGCGCTTGCTGATCAACAGCGTGATCAAGTACGTGAAGAAGATGGTGCCGGCTTATCACCTGCCCAAAGCCGTCAAGTTCAACGACGTGCTGAGCAAGGGCCAGGGCCAGCCTGTGGCCGAAGCCAATCCGCACAGCAGTGATGTCGCGGTGCTGCAATACACCGGCGGCACCACCGGCGTGGCCAAGGGCGCGATGCTCACCCATCGCAACCTCGTCGCCAACATGCTGCAGTGCAAGGCGTTGATGGGCTCCAACCTCAACGAAGGCTGCGAGATTCTGATCACGCCGCTGCCGCTGTACCACATCTATGCGTTCACCTTTCATTGCATGGCGATGATGTTGATCGGCAACCACAACATCCTGATCAGCAACCCGCGTGACCTGCCGGCGATGGTCAAGGAACTGTCGAAGTGGAAGTTCAGCGGTTTCGTCGGCCTGAACACGCTGTTCGTGGCGCTGTGCAACAACGAAGGTTTCCGCAAGCTGGATTTCTCCAACCTGAAAGTCACCCTGTCCGGCGGTATGGCCCTGCAACTGGCCGCTGCCGAGCGCTGGAAAGCCGTGACTGGTTGCTCGATCTGCGAAGGTTACGGCATGACCGAAACCAGTCCGGTGGCGACGGTCAATCCGATCCAGAACATCCAGATCGGCACCATCGGCATTCCGGTGCCGTCGACTCTGTGCAAAGTCATCGACGATGCCGGTGTCGAGCAGCCGATGGGCGAAATCGGCGAACTGTGCGTCAAGGGCCCGCAAGTGATGAAGGGCTACTGGCAGCGTCAGGAAGCCACCGACGAGATCCTCGACAGCGAAGGCTGGCTGAAGACCGGTGACATCGCGCTGATCCAGCCCGATGGCTACATGCGCATTGTCGATCGCAAGAAAGACATGATTTTGGTCTCCGGTTTCAACGTTTATCCGAACGAACTGGAAGACGTGCTGGCGACGCTACCGGGCGTGTTGCAGTGCGCGGCCATCGGCGTGCCGGACGAGAAATCAGGCGAGGCGATCAAGATTTTCATCGTCGCCAAGCCAGGCGTGACCCTGACCAAGGAAACCGTCATGGAGCACATGCGCGCCAACGTTACCGGTTACAAGGTGCCGCGTTCGGTGGAGTTCCGCGACGCGCTGCCGACCACCAACGTCGGCAAGATCCTGCGCCGCGAGTTGCGTGACGAAGAGCTGAAGAAGATCAAGGCGAAGAACGCCGCGTAAAACAAAAAGCCCCGCAGATGAGTAATGCTGTTCACTTAAGTCCGACACTGTGACTGTGGCGAGGGAGCTTGCTCCCGCTGGACTGCGTAGCAGTCCCTCTTTTGGGGCCGCTTCGCAACCCAGCGGGAGCAAGCTCCCTCGCCACGGGTTTCAATTGAACGGAAAATTTCTTAAGTGAGCAGCATTACCGCAGATGCGGGGCTTTTTGTTAGTGAGGTGGGGCTTTCTTGATTAATCGTTCCCACGCTCTGCGTGGTAACGATTAGCGTACAAATCCTACTGACGGAACGGCGCAAAATTCACGTTGGTCCCCGCCGGACGCATGTCCTGCAGGTACGAATCCTTGTCCGCACTCAGCTCCAGGCTCAACGCCGCCTTGCGCTTGCCTTCGTTGCGAATCACCAGGCCTTCGAGTTTTTCCCGCAGGAACACCGTCGGCACTTTCAGGTGCAGCAGTTCGTCGGTGGCCGGGGTGTGCATCAGCAGGTGAATCCACTCGTACTGACCGACGGCCAGGCGCGATACCGGCAGGTCGAACCACCAGATGTTGCGGTTGCGGTTCAGTTCGGCGAAGTGGCAGTTGTTGGTGCCGAGCACAGCGCCGCCCAGTTCCTGGTTACGACGGGCAATGGCCTGCTTTTTATCGAGTTTCATAACATTCCTGCGGGATCTGATCGTTGGCGCACGGCGCCCATAGGTGCGCATTCTCGGGGCTTGCGGGGCAAACATAAAGCCCAACCTGCATTGCACGACGAAATGAACGGCAAAAATAAATGAAACTCGTGGCAAACCCGCCCGGTCAATCATTACGTACTGACTTTTCCTCTTCAATGCACCAAGGAGAAACACCATGAGTAGCACTGGCGATAAAGTAAAAGGCATGGCCAATGAAGCCGTCGGCAACATCAAGCAAGGCGTCGGTAAAGCCACCGACAACACCAAGCTGCAGACCGAAGGCAAGGTTCAAGAGAAAAAAGGCGAAGCCCAGCAAGCAGTCGGCAAAGCCAAAGACGCAGTGAAGAAGACCATCGACAAGGCGTAATCCAGCCTTGAACGAAACACAGGAACGGCCATCCAAGGATGGCCGTTTTTGTGTCAAAACCCGACGCTCATCCACGAAGGTCGCCAAGTAGGCTACCGTGATGTAAAAACGGCCCCTGAGTCGCCACGACTTCAACCTGTATTGCGGCGAAAGGAGACGCGAATGATTTTTCCAGACATGAAAGGTCTGCCCCTGCACCGGGTCATGGTGCGCACGGTCACTGAGTTCGTCGACGACGAGATGTCGACCTACGCCTCGGCGCTGGCCTACCAGATGCTGTTCTCGCTATTCCCGTTCATTCTGTTTCTGATCGCCCTGATCGGTTTCCTGCACCTGCCGGACTTTTTCACCTGGCTGCGCCTGCAATCGGAACTGGTGTTGCCGCCGCAGGCGCTGGAGCAGGTCAACCCGGTGATCGACCAGTTGCAGCAGTCCAAGGGCGGCCTGCTCTCGGTCGGTATCGTCATCGCCCTGTACACCGCGTCTGCCGGCGTGCGCCTGATGATGAGCGCGATGAACGCCGCTTACGATGTGGTCGAAGGCCGGCCGATCTGGAAGCGCTTTCCGTTGTCGGTGTTCTACACCATCGGCATTGCCGGCATGTTGCTGGTGGCCGCGGCGCTGATGGTGCTTGGGCCGCAGGTGATGGGCTGGATTGCTGCGCAGGTAGGGCTCGAAGACTTTATTGTCACCGTCTGGACGATTGCCCGTTGGCCGGTGATCGTGATTCTGATGATGGTCGCCGTGGCACTGATCTACTACGTGATGCCCGACGTCAAACAGGAATTCCGTTTCATCACCCCCGGCTCGGTGCTGGCCGTGGTGGTGTGGATCATCGCTTCGTTGGGTTTTGCGTTTTACGTCAAGACGTTCGCCAACTACAACGCGATGTATGGCAGCATCGGAGCGATCATCGTGCTGTTGCTGTATTTCTACATTTCGTCGGCGGTGCTGCTGCTCGGTGCCGAGATGAATGCGGTGATCGAACACATGTCCAGCGAGGGCAAGGACGAGGGCGAGAAAGTCCCCGGCGAACTCGATGAGCATCCCAAACAACATGTCTCTGGCCTGGGGCGTGACCACTCGCTCAAGCCGGACACTGACGAAGTCTGATCATGATCCGTGAAATCCTCAAAATGGGCGACGAACGCCTGCTGCGCATCGCCCCGCCGGTACCGCCGGAAATGTTCGACAGCCCCGAGCTGTGGCAACTGATCGATGACATGTTCCAGACCATGGAAAGCGTCGGCGGTGTCGGCCTGGCCGCGCCGCAGATCGGCGTTGACCTGCAATTGGTGATCTTCGGTTTCGAGCACAGTGAACGCTACCCCGACGCCGAAGCGGTGCCGCAGACCATTCTGATCAATCCGCTGATCACCCCGCTGAGTCCGCTGACCGAAGAGGGCTTCGAAGGCTGTCTGTCGGTGCCCGGCCTGCGTGGCGCGGTGGATCGTTATCAGCAGATTCGCTACGAAGGCTTCGATCCCAAGGGCGAGCCGATCGTGCGCGTGGCGTCGGGCTTTCATGCACGGGTGGTGCAGCACGAGTGCGATCACCTGATCGGCCGTCTGTATCCGTCGCGCATTACCGATTTCAGCAAGTTCGGCTTTACCGAAGTGATGTTCCCGGATCTCGATCCCACAGCCGACGATTAAGCAAAATCAAAAGATCGCAGCCTGCAGCAGCGCCTACAGAGATCGGTGCAGGCGCTGCCGCAGGCTGCGATCTTTTGATCTTCAAACAAGCCCCATCGCAATCATCGGCTTGCTTCGCGCATACCGGCTCAACCGCTCGGCCAGCGCGTAGGGCAGGGCAGGGTCGAAGCTGAAACCGCGCCGCTCATAGAATCCGCGCAAATCCGGATGGCAGAACAGCCACACCGGTTCCTGCAAATCCTGCACCGCCGCCGCGATCAACTGCGCCGCAATCCCTTGCTCACGGCAACCCGGATCGACAAACAACCCGGTCAGCCAATACCCGCCCGCCACCGGCCGCAAGCACAACGCGGCGACGATCTCTTCGCGCCGTGCCACCCACAGTTGCGCATCGCGCACCGCCTTCATCGACGATTGGTGGCTGCGGTAAAACTTGTTCATCAACGGCCATAGAGACGCGTCGAGCTGGCTGTACTGGGTATCGGGCATGGGATCGGACTGGCGGCGGGCAAAGCGCCGATTATAAAAGAACGGGCGTCGCAGGATAGGTGTATACCTGAACCTACATCCCTGTGAGTGGAGTACGCATCATGTCCAAAGGTATGGATTCAAAGAAAGCCGCGAAGAAGAAACCGGCCAAGACCGCCATTGAAAAACGTGCAGAGAAGAAGGCCAAGAAGGTCGATATTTTCGGTCATTGATCACGTCCCTCGGGAGCCCGGTTCTCGGGCTCCCGCCTCAGCGAAAAATAATCTGCAAGATTGCGCGGGCTCGTTGCACAGAAGGGGAAGATTTCCGTTCCGAGCGACGCCATGTCCCATTACTTCGACGCCGATCATCGGCAACAGATCGAAACCCTGCGCCAACGTTTCACGGCCCGTACCGAATGGCCGACCTGGTTGCTGTTGATCGGCGTCTACGCCGGCTGGTTCGCCATCCTGCTCAACAGCCAATGGCTCGGCCGTGGCGTGAGCACATTGCTGCTGATTCCGCTGCTGGTGTTGTGGCTGTCGGTGCAGCACGAGTTGCTGCACGGTCACCCGACGCGCTGGACAGGGGTCAACAAACTGCTCGGCTACGCGCCCTTTGCGGTGTGGTATCCGTACACGCTCTACCGTGACAGCCATCTGTTGCATCACCGCGATGAAGACCTGACCGTGCCCGGTGTCGATCCGGAAAGCCGTTACCTGACCGCGTCGCGCTGGCAGGGCAGTTCGCTGTTCGAGCGCAGCCTGCACTGGCTGAACAAAACCGTGCTCGGCCGTTTCGCGATTGGCGCACCGCTGGCGTTACTGGCGCTGGCCGCCGAAGAGTGGCAACGCTTGAAGAAAGGCGAGCGCCAGGCCTGGCGGATGTGGCTGACCCACGGCGCATTCACCCTGTTGATGCTGTGGTTTATCGCGCGCTTCAGCGTGTTGCCGGTCTGGCACTACCTGCTGCTGATCAGTGTGCCGGCGCTGTCGATTGCGATGATCCGCTCCTACTATGAACACCGCCCGCACACACAACCGGAGCAGCGCACCGTGCTCAATGAGGCCGGCTGGCCGTGGCGCCGGCTGTTTCTGAACCTGAATTTTCATCTGGTGCATCACGACTTGCCGGGGCTGGCGTGGTACGACTTGCCCAAGGCCTACCGGATGCGCCGCGCGCAATGGGTGGCGCGCAGCGGCGGGTTTCTGGTGCAGGGCTATGGGCAGTTGTGGCGGCAGAACGGGTTCAAACCGATCGACAGTCCGCAGCACCCCTTTCACTAATATCAAGAACACCGCCGCTCCCACAGGGTTATTGATTTGCAGGGATACCGGGTATGCCCCAACACCTCACCGAACTCCTGATGTACACCGCCCCCGAGCCCATCCGCGCGGCCAACGAGCAGTGGATCGCGCGCATCCTCGAACACCTCGGCCATTCGCGGCTGAATGCCGAAGGCCTGTCGCTGCCCGAACTCTGGTTATCCCCCGATCTACTGCTCACGCAAACCTGCGGCTATCCGCTGATGACCTTGCTGCGCGGTCAGGTGCGGATCGTCGGGCGGCCCCGCTACGAACTGCCTGACGCCAGTGCTGGCAATCACTGCAGCCTGATCCTCAGTCGTGTAGACGATGCACGCCGAACCCTGGCGGATTTTCGCGGCAGCCGTGGGGTGATCAACAGTGACGACTCCAACAGCGGCATGAATCTGTTGCGTCAGCGTCTGGCGCCGTTGCAGCACGACGGGCAGTTCTTCGCCACGCTCGGCATCAGCGGGGCGCACCGTGAGAGTCTGCGCTGGCTGCGTGAAGATCGCGCCGATCTTGCGGCCATCGACAGCGTGACCTATGCGTACCTTGCGCAATATGCCCCTCAGGAGGTCAGTGGATTGCGGGTTGTGGCGCGCAGCGCGTTCAGCCCGACCTTGCCTTTTATCACCGTCGCTACTGCCACTGATGAGCAGATCGAAAAATTGCACCGGGTGATGAATCAGGCGTTGCGTGAGCTGCCGGATGTTGCACAGACGTTGGGATTGCCTGAGGTGCTGGTCGCCAGCGAAAGCGATTATCAGATTGTGCTCGACTATCAACATGAGGCGGAAGAGTCGGGCTATGGCCGCTTGCGCTAAAAGATCGCAGCCTTCGGCAGCTCCTACAGGTTGACCGCATTCCAATGCAGGAGCAGTCGAAGGCTGCGATATTTGGCTTTTATATCTCCAAAAGGAATATAAAAATGAAATATAAATATTATTAATGCATAAGGCGCCTTGCTAGGATCGCGCCACCGGATCACCGGACATTCAGCGACCCCTTACCCAGGAGCCCCTATGTCCGGCGCCGATTCATCCCATCGCCACACCGTTGACGGCCTGTTCCGCGCCCACTACCACTGGCTGCGCAATTACCTGCGCCGCCAACTGCAAGACACGGCAAGTGCTGAAGACCTGACCTGCGAAACCTTCGCCCAACTGCTCGAAGCGCCCGCACTGAGCGCCATCCGCGAGCCCCGCGCCTTGCTCACCACCATCGCCCAGCGCCTGCTTTATCAGCATTGGCGGCGTGCCGATCTGGCGCGGCGCTATGCGCAGCAGTTCGAGGCCGAGTGTGCCGCGTCGCCGGAAGAACTCACGCAGCAGAGACAGACCCTGAGCCGCCTCGACCGCAGCCTGCAGCGCCTGCCCGGCAAGGTCCGCTCGACCTTTTTGCTGGCGCGGATCGATGGCCTGACCTACCCGCAAATCGCCGCCGAACTGGGCATCTCGCAACGGTCGGTCAGCGTTTACATGAGCCGTTCCCAGGCCCTGTGCGATCGCCACAGTGCCAATCAAATCCTGACAGACAAGAGGTCCGCATGAGATCGATCAAAACCCTGCTCGGCAGTTCGCTGCTGGCGCTGAGCCTGAGCGTCGGCGCTGTTTCGGCGGCGGAGAAAACCGCGCCGATCCACTTTGGTGACATCACTTGGGAGAGCGGCAGTTTCATCACTGAAGTGCTGCGCCTGATCGTCGAAAAAGGCTACGGCTACCCGACCGATACGCTGCCGGGCAGCACCGTCAGCCTGGAAGCGGCGCTGGCGAAAAACGATATCCAGGTGATCGGCGAAGAATGGGCCGGGCGCAGTCCGGCGTGGGTCAAAGCCGCCGCTGAAGGCAAGGTGTTCGGCCTCGGCGATACGGTCAAAGGCGCGACCGAAGGCTGGTGGGTGCCGGAATACGTGATCAAGGGCGACCCCGAACGCGGGATCAAACCGTTGGCCCCGGAGCTGAAATCGGTGGCCGACCTGCCGCGCTACAAAGATGTGTTCCGCGACCCGGAAGACCCGAGCCGCGGACGCTTCCTCAACAGCCCGACCGGCTGGACCTCGGAGATCGTCAACAGCCAGAAGCTCAAGGCCTACGCGCTGAACGACAGCTACGTCAACTTCCGCACCGGCTCCGGCGCAGCCCTGGATGCCGAGGTCGCGTCGTCGATCAAGCGTGGCAAACCGGTGCTGTTCTACTACTGGTCGCCGACGCCGCTGCTCGGTCGATTCAAACTGGTGAAGCTCGAAGAACCGCCATTCGATGCCGAAGCCTGGAAGACCCTGGCCGATGCCAACAACCCCAATCCCAAGGGCACCCGCTCAATGCCGGCGAGTCTGGCGATTGGCGTGTCGGCACCGTTCAAGGCGCAGTACCCGGAGCTGGTGACGTTCTTTGAAAAGGTCGATTTGCCGATTGATCTGCTGAACCGCACGCTGGCCGGAATGAGCGAAAAACGCCAGCCACCGCGGCAGCTCGCCGAAGCGTTTTTGCGCGATCAGCCGCAGGTGTGGCAGGCGTGGGTGCCGGGGGCGGTGGCGAGCAAAGTGAGCGGGAGTCTCTAGGGATTTTGCGTTGAAGGTTCGATAGCTATCGCCAGCAGGCTGGCTCCCACAGTGGATCTGTTTTCGTGCACAAATCCCTGTGGGAGCCAGCCTGCTGGCGATTGGTTTTTCCGACCTACGCCGCTTCCGCCGCCAACGCGGCCATCACGCTCGGCCGCTGCTCAATCCGCGCTTGAAACCGCGCCAATGCCGGCCACTGCGCCAGTTCGATGCCAAACAACCCGGCCCAGCGCAGCACCACAAACAGCAACGCATCGGCCACGCTGAAGCCGCTCGGCAGCAGATAGTCGTGTTGCTCCAGCGCCGTCACCAGCACGGCAAAACGCCTGAACAACTTTTCCTTGATCACCTCGGCCGGCAGGCGCTCGTCGAACAGCGCGCCGAGTCCGCCGTGAATCTCGCTCGAGATGAAATTCAACCACTCCTGCAGGCGCAGCCGTTCGAAACTGCCAGGTGCTGGAGCCAGCCCCGATTGCGGTTGCAGGTCCGCCAGATACTGCAGGATCACCGGGCCTTCGGTCAGCACCGCGCCGTTGTCCAGTTGCAGGGCGGCGACGTAGCCCTTGGGGTTGATCGCGAGGAAGTCTTCGCCGCTGGCGGTGCGTTTGCTGCGGTTGTCGACGCGAATCAGTACGAAGGGCAACTTCAGTTCGCGCAGGACAATGTGCGGCGCCAGCGAACAGGCTTGCGGGGCGTAATACAGCTTCATCGGCAGCTCTCTGGTGGGGATTTGGCGCCAGTGTCATAGTGCGACGCACCCTCGGTAAAATTAATCTTTCAGAAAACAGCCATAAGGACAGCTACTGGCATGATGAACCTGATGCATTGGCGGCTGGTGGTCGCCGTGGCTGATCACGGCAACATCACCCGCGCGGCCGAACGGGTCGGCATGACGCAGTCCGGCGCCAGTCAGGCGCTGGCGCTGATGGAGGAAACCCTCGGCGTGCAACTGTTCAGTCGCGAGAGCCGGCAGACCCTGCCCACCGCCATCGGCTTGCCGGTGATCGAACAGGCGCGGGTCATGCTCGGCGCGCTTCAAACCATTCGCCAGACTGTCGACAGCGTGCGTCCGATGCTGCGTGGGACGATCCGACTGGCGAGTTTCCCCATGGTGCTAGCGAGTTTTCTGCCGCCGCTGCTGCGCCAGTTCAATCGGCTGTACCCAGGCATCGAAGTGGTGGCGCTGGAGGTCAGCGACGACGAGGTCGAAACCCTGTTGGCTGCTGGTCTGGTGGACGTTGGCGTGGTGCTCAACCCGGCCCCCGAGCGCAATGCCGGGCCGTTGGGGCGCGATGCCTGGGTGGCGGTGGTGCCGGCGGGGCACCCGCTCGCGCTGCGAGGAACCGAGCAGGGCGTCAGCCTGCGAGAGCTGGCGACATTGCCGTTTGTGCTGGCCACCGGTGGTTGCTCGACCCACGCCCGCAGTCTCGCCGCTGAAGCCGGATTGCCGTTGCAGGATGTGCGGGTCGAGGTGCGCGAATGGAGCAGCGCGTTCACCCTGGTTCGGGAAAATCTCGGCGTGACCCTGGTGCCGGAAATGACCTTGCCGGCCGACAGACAAGGACTGCGCGTGATCGCCCTGTCGCCACCCATCGAACGGGTGTTTTCGCTGGTGCTGCCAGCGGGGCAGGCGGCTTCACCGGCGGTGCAGGCGCTGTTGGATCTGGTGGCGGATACGGCTCGCGCAACGATCCGCTGAACCGATTCTTGTGCGAAAAGTGCCAGATACTGGCCGACTAGTGGCCTTGCACTAGGCTTTGCGCTGGCTATGCTGAGCTGTACTAACCATGTCGATCGTCATCGGTTAGCCGTGATTCAACGCTGCCAGAGTGCGCATTTCAAAGGCACCGGACACTGAACCAACAAGGAGCTGTTTTGACATGGAAGTTCTTCTACGCGTTAGGGCTGGCCCGTTCGCGGGCTATCAAGAGAAGGATGTCTTGATTAGAGCGTCGTTGCATGGACTCTCGGATTAAACATCATTTATCACCTGACAACTTCCTCCTGTGGAGGAATGCGTGTGCCTGTTCTGTGGAACGTAGTGGTGGATTCTGAAAGACCTGAACTTTCATCAAATCAAAAGACCGCGCGGAAGGTGATACAACCATGTTCAACCTACATCACAAGGCTGACCTGCAGGAAATCGAGCGTTTCAGCTGCGCCTTGACCGAAGCCAACGCCAAGCTCGAAGCGATCAGCCGCTCGATGGCAATGATCGAATTCACCCCCGAAGGCATTGTTCTGGATGCCAATGAAAACTTTTGCAGGACCATGGGTTACAGCGCCGAAGAAGTGCGCGGCAAACATCACCGGGTGTTTTGTGACGAGGCGTATTACCGCAGCGAGGAATACGCCAGGTTGTGGCGCGACCTGGCCC
The DNA here is from genome assembly GCF_017491705.1 of Pseudomonas sp. 86_A. Lineage (NCBI taxonomy): Bacteria > Pseudomonadati > Pseudomonadota > Gammaproteobacteria > Pseudomonadales > Pseudomonadaceae > Pseudomonas > Pseudomonas sp. 86_A. Next base: position 218,979 of record NZ_JAFGYS010000013.1, read on the forward strand.
GGGGAGAGCCGATCAGCGGCACGTTTCTACGCTTGAACAAGAGCGGCAAGGAGATCTGGCTCGAAGCCAGTTACATGCCGGTGTATGGCGCCGACAAACAAGTCAAAAGTGTGATCAAGGTGGCGTCGGACATCACCGCACGGGTCAACAAGGAACACGAAGAAGAAAGCATGCTGGCGGCGATCAGTCGCTCGATGGCGGTGATCGAGTTCACCCCGGAAGGCAACGTGATTACCGCCAACGAAAACTTTCTGAAAACGATGCAGTACTCGCTCAACGAAATCGTTGGCCATCACCACAGTATGTTCTGTCACCGTTCCGAATCCGAGTCGGCGCAGTACAAGGCATTTTGGGCGTCACTCAATCGCGGCGAATATCACTCGCACCGTTTTGAGCGCAAGAACAAGTCCGGGCAAATGGTTTATCTCGAAGCCTCGTACAACCCGCTGTTCGATACCAAGGGCCGCTTGTACAAGGTCGTGAAGTTCGCCAGCGACATCACCCAGCAGATGACTACGCTGCAGAACGCTGCGGAATCGGCTCACAGCACCTCGGTGCAAAACGACGCCTGCGCGCAAAAAGGTTCGCAGGTCGTGCAACAAACGGTGCAGATCATTCAGGACATTTCCCGCGACCTCAACGAAGCGGCGCTGAGCATCGATGCGGTGAGCAAACAGTCGGACATCATCGGCACCATCGTCCAGACCATTCGCGGCATCGCCGATCAGACCAACCTGCTGGCGCTCAACGCGGCCATCGAGGCCGCCAGGGCCGGCGAGCACGGGCGCGGCTTTGCGGTGGTGGCGGACGAAGTGCGCAGCCTTGCTGCGCGTACCAGTCAGGCGACGCTGGAGATTGTCGAAGTGGTGCGCAAAAACCATGACCTGTCGCTGAGTGCGGTGTCGAGCATGCAATCCAGTCTGAGCCGCACCGGGCTGGGAGTGGAGCTGGCGAACGAGGCGGGGGAGGTGATCCTGGAGATTCAGCAGGGATCACGGCATGTGGTGGATGCGATCGGGCAGTTCAATGCGACGCTGCAGTTGAATTGATAATTTCAATTCGAAATGTCTGAGGTAGTTTGTCCAGCAAACAAGGCGGTTGATCTTTGTCTTGTTTGCAGGACATTCAGGTCAGGATTTTTTCACTTCATATGACACATCAAACACTCCTTTTACGGCGATCAGCCGGCCTATGTTGTCCACCATGGTCATATCGAAAGAGCCCTTTTGGTGATCGAGATTTTCACCAATAGTGACCTCTCCCGTTCCACTCAACCTTTTTCTGCCTTGACTGTCATGGTATTCGAATATGGGAAAATCATCCTCTCTGCCACTGAAGACCAGGGGTTTCGTTCCTGGTTCAAGATCTTCGCCATAATTGATTTGAATTACTCTAACGCCTTGCTTGGCCTGGAAAGCTCTCCTTTCGAAATAAAGGTTGTCCGCGGAAAAATCTTCGCCTGCCGGGTTTCCATTGAACATGAACGTGGCTTCGCAACGACCGGTGAAGTTGTCAGTATTCATGATGAACTCCAGTTCCTGTTAGGTGAACACGGATGTGATCACTCACCTATTGAACCGGGTAGCGCGATAAGAAAACTACTGTCAGCTCTGACAGGTGCAGCGTTGTTTCTGATGAACGGTATCTAACCGACGCCATCGGACAGAGCTGTCGTGCAGACGCTGTTCCGACGACTTGCTCATGGAGTTCTTGAATGCATCGGTGGCTGCGACTGGGCCTGATTCTGCTACGGTTGCAGCATGGCGTCATGCAGGCCGCTTTGCAGACCGGCAGCGGCGGTCGTGGTCGCGTCGTCCGCCAGCCGCGCGGCCATTACCGATGGGCAATGTTTTCCAGCGCCAGGTTGCGCGTGCGCGGGCCGAAATAACCGATGGTCAGCATCACGATCAGCATGCTGCTGACGATGAACGCCAGCACCCCGGGCGTACCGAAGTTATCCAAGAACAGCCCGATCAGCAGGCTGCTGAACACCGTCGACAAACGGCTGAACGAATAGCAGAAGCCCACCGCCCGGGCGCGGATGTTGGTCGGGAACAGTTCGCTCTGGTACGAGTGATAACTGAAGCTCAGCCAGGCGTTGCAGAAGGTGATCATCACCCCGCAGAAGATCAGGCCGAAGGCGCTGGTCTGTAGGGCGAACAAGGTGCCGAAAGTCATGGCGCCGAGGGCCGAGCCGACGATCTGCCATTTGTTCTCGAAACGGTTGGCGAACTTCACGAACAGCAACGGCCCGAGCGGGTAGGCGAGGGTGATGATGAACGCGTACATCAGGCTGTGGGTGACGCTCACGCCCTGGCCGGACAGCAGCGCCGGCAGCCAGTTGCCGAAGCCGAAAAAACCAATCGCCTGGAACACGTGAAACACGATCAGCATCAACGCCCGACGCCGATACGGCGGTTGCCAGATATCGGCGAAGCGGCCCTTGCCCTCGACATCCACGGGCACTGCTTCGGGGGCGTCCAGCGGTTGACGGTGATCCTTCTCGCAGCGGACTTCGATGTCGTCGAGAATCCTGTTCGCTTCCTCGAACCGCCCATGCTGCGCCAGCCAGCGTGGCGACTCCGGCAGGCGCTTGCGCAGCCACCAGATGAACAGCGCGAACACCGCACTCGCCAGCACCACCCAACGCCAGCCGGAGACACCGAACGGCGCCTGTGGCACCAGCCACCACGACATCAGCGCCACCGCAGGCACTGACAGAAACTGCACGAAAAACGCAAAGGCAAACGCCGAACTGCGCATGCGCTTGGGCACCAGTTCCGAGAGGTAGGCGTCGATGGTCACCAGTTCGATACCGAGGCCGATGCCCACCAGAAAGCGCATGCAGATGATCCCCAGCGCCGAGCTTTGAATGCCCATCAGCACCGTGGCCACCGTGTACCAGACCAGGGCAAAGGTGAAGATCGCGCGCCGACCGAAACGATCGGCCAACGGGCTCAGCAGGCTGGCGCCGAGGAACAGGCCCAGGAAGGTCGCCGAAGCAAATGCCGCCTGATCGGAGAAACCGAACACGCCCTGGTTGCCGGTGGCAAAGATCCCGTCGCGGATCAGCCCGGGGCTGATGTAGGCAGTCTGGAACAAGTCGTAGAGCTCGAAGAAGCCGCCAATCGACAACAGCGCCACCAGCCGCCAGATCGTGGCGACGGCAGGGAGGCGGTCGATGCGGGCGGAAATCTCGGCGGCGCGTATCGGGTCAATGCCATCGCGTTGCGCGGCGGCAGGGGCGTGAGCAGTCATGGGGCAGGTCCATTTTTTATTGATGGAAAAGCTTAGCCTGCTATCGGAGTTAACGGATTGTGAATATCGGCGGTTTACCCGGAAAAACCGCCGATTTCTTGCAATAACTGCTTACAGGTTAACGATTTATGCCGCAGCGGCCGAATCTGGCAGCGCTGAGGCCGGCAAGCCGAAGACGCGATCGAACAGCCAGTTGAAGGCGAACGTGTAGCACGGGATGAAAATGATCAGCGCCAGATCCAGCAGAAACGCCTGCACCAGGCTGATGTTCATCCACCACGCGATCAACGGGATCAGGAACACGATCAGCGTCAGTTGAAAGCCGACCGCGTGGGCAATGCGCCGTTTGACCGTACGCGTGCGCGACTGCTGGCGGCTTTCCCAGCGCTCGAACAGCGAGGTGTAGATGAAATTCCAGGTCACGGCGATGGTGGTGATGATCACCGCCAATGGGCCGGTGCTGCCCGGCGAGGTGCCGGAGAGCAGCGCCAGACCGAGGGCGGAGAAGGTCATGCCGATCACTTCGTAGAGCGACACGTAGACCAGTTTGCGTTTGACGCCTTGCATGGGGATTTGCCTCTGTTTGCAGTCGATGGCCAGCGGGACTGGCGGAGGCGGCGAAAGATAGCTTCAATAGAGGTGACAGAAAAAGTCAGTAGCTTTCAGTTTTGGTGATAGGTGGTGGTGTGAATTTCAACAGCGACAGCATCGAATTGTTTCTCGCCGTGATCGAACGCGGCTCGTTTTCCGCGGCGGCCCGGGCGCTGGGTCGGGTGCCATCGGCGGTCAGCATGGGCATCGGCAATCTGGAAGCGGAACTGGGTTATCCGCTGTTCGACCGGAGCCATCGCGAACCACAGCCGACGGCCATGGCGCTGTCACTGGTGCCCCATGCACGGCTGATTGCCGAGCAGCTCAAGCAGTTGCAAGTGCACGCGGTGGAGCTGTCGCTGGGACTGGAGAGCAAGCTGTCGATTGGCGTGGTGGCGGATATCGACCGCCGCCGCTTGCTCGCCGCGATCAAAGTCATCGCCGAGCGCCATCCGCTGCTCGACATCGAAGTGCTGACCGCACCGCAGGACGACGTGCTGGCGATGCTGCACAGTGGGCGCGTCAGCGTCTGTCTGGCGTTTGCCGGGTTGAGCATGAACGTGCTGGAGCGTTTTCAGTTTGTCGGCAGCGAACGGATGATCGCCACGCTGGCGGCGGACAGTCCGTTGTTGCAGGGGCAGGATCTGTTTCTTGAAGACCTGGTGCACGTGCGGCAGATTGTCGTCGCCAGCCGGGATTTGCCGATCAGCGAAACCCGGCCGCTGGTGGCCGAATCCCACTGGCGCACCGACACCCTGGAAGCGGCGCTGGAGATGGTCGAGGCCGGACTGGGCTGGGGCAATTTTCCGTTGTCAGTGGTGCAGCCGTGGCTGGACAGCGGACGCTTGAAACGGCTGAATTTCCGCAACATCGAGAATGGGTTGGTGTTGCCGGTGCATGCGGTGTGGCTGAAGAGCCAGCCACTGCAGAAGGGCGCGTTGGCGCTGGTTGAATTGCTCGGTCACTGACCCTCCCTGTAGGAGCTGCCGAAGGCTGCGATCTTTTGATCTTGTTTTTCAAGATCAACATCAACAGATCGCAGCCTTCGGCAGCTCCTACATGGGAAAGGTGGGGTCAGGTACTCTCGCGAATCTTCAGTTCAAAACCCATGTCTTCCACCGGCCGTGCCACGCTGTTACCCGCCATCAACGTCAACATCTGTTCCGCCGCGCGCCGGCCGATCGCCTCGCGCGGGGTATTGATGCTGCTCAGGCGCGGCACCATGTGTTCGGACATCGGCAAGTCGTTGAAGCCGAGGATCGCCACCTGCTCGGGAATCCTGATGCCGTTGCGCAGCGCTTCAAGCAGGGCACCCTGCGCCAGGTCGTCGTTACCGAAGAAGATCGCATCAACGTCCGGATGCGCCGCCAGCAGTTGCAGGAACAACTCGCCGCCCAGGCCTACCGATGACGCACGCGGGGTCAACACTTCCAGGTCCGGGTCATAACGACCGGCCTTCTGCAGGGCTTTGCGGAAACCTTCGCCGCGCAACAAGGTGCGCTGATCGAGTTGTGCACCGATGTAGGCCAGGCGCTTGCGCCCACGAGAAAGCAAATGCTCGGCCGCTGTTTCGCCGGCGCTGAGTTGGGAGAACCCCACGCAGTTCACCCCGGCGGCGCTGTCCAGTTCCATCATGTACACGCAGGGAATGTTGCTGGCCTCGATCATCCGCCGCGAACTTTCCGTGCGATCAAACCCGGTCAGCAGAAAACCCCGGGGCTGATAGGCCATGTAGTTGCGCAGCAGGTTTTCTTCTTCGTCGCGTGAGTAGTGGAAGTTGCCGATCAGCACTTCGAAGCCCTTGGGCGTCAAGACCCGATGGATGGCTTCCAGCGTATCGATGAACAGCAAGTTGGATAGCGAAGGCACCAACACCACCACCGAATGGCTCTGCGCCGAGGCCAAAGCGCGGGCGGCAGGGTTGACCACGTAGTTGAGTTCGAGCGCGGCTTTGCGGACTTTTTCCACCAGTTCGGTGGCCACGGTGCTGACCCCGCGCAAGGCGCGGGACGCGGTAATCGGGCTCACGCCAGCGAGGCGGGCAACTTCATTAAGGGTGGGACGGCCGGTGGTGCGAGTGTTTTTATCGTTTTTAGAGGTGGTCATCGGGCGGCTTGCCAAACAAAAATCAAGGCACTAAGGTAGCGCTGTCCTGATGCAGCTGCAAATGCGTAAGCGAGGTCCTGCCTGATCCTCGCTTTTTGGCGTTGGGCGCAAACCTGCTGCAACCCAAAAAAACGACAAGAAGGCGTCGGCAACTTCTGCCTGTGCACTAGAGTCATAGCTAGCAAAGGTAGCGCTGTCTGCGCGCTGAGGTGTTATATGAGTCATCCCATCACCGCCCTGGTCATCATGGGCGTTGCCGGTTGCGGCAAGACGTGCGTCAGCGAGGCCCTGTGCCAATTGAGCGGCGCCACTGCCATTGAAGGCGATACTTTTCATCCGGCCGCCAACATCGAAAAGATGAGCGCGGGGATCCCCTTGAACGACGAAGACCGTGCCGGCTGGCTCGACAGCCTGTGCGTTGAATTGCGTCGTGTCGATGCACTGGGCGAACGCCCGGTGCTGACCTGCTCGGCTCTCAAACACAGTTACCGCGAAGTGCTGCGCAGTGCCTTGCCGGGCCTGGGCTTCGTGTTCCTTGAGCTGACCCCTGAAGTGGCCGCCGACCGCGTGTCCCACCGCCCGGGCCACTTCATGCCGGCGACGTTGATCGAAAGCCAGTTCGCCACCCTCGAATCGCCGGTCGGCGAGCCGTTGACCCTGGCCCTGAATGCTTCGATCCACAGCGTTGAAGAACTGGCGTCCCAGGCTCACGTCTGGTGGCAGGCCCACGGTCTGAAACAGGCGGTATGAGTGTGTTGAAAGAGCTAGCGCTGTCCTCACGAATTCTGTTTAACCCGCTTTAATAACAACAACAAGCCAGGAGACACCCCCAATGTTTGGCATGTCCCACGACGCCTACCTGCTGCTCGATGCAGTGGTCACGGTAATCGGCCTGATTATCCTGATCACCAAATTCAAGATTCACCCCTTTATCTCCCTGACCATTGCGGCCGCGTTCCTCGGCCTGACGTCCGGCATGCCGATCGGCACCATCATCAAGGCGTTCCAGGACGGCTTCGGTGGCGTGCTCGGTTTCGTCGGCATCATCCTCGCGCTGGGCACCATGCTCGGCAAAATGATGGCCGAGTCCGGTGGTGCCGATCAGATCGCCCAGACCCTGATCCGCGCCTTCGGCAAGGACAAAGTGCAGTGGGCGATGATGTTCGCCGCGTTCCTGGTGGGCATTCCGCTGTTCTTCGAAATCGGCTTCGTGTTGCTGATTCCGCTGGTGTTCATTGTCGCCCGGCGTACCGGCGTGTCGATCATCAAGATCGGTATCCCGCTGCTCGCCGGCCTGTCCGCGGTACACGGTCTGGTGCCGCCGCACCCGGGCCCGTTGCTGGCGATCGGCGTGTTCGGTGCCGACATCGGCAAGACCATTCTCTACGGTCTGATCGTTGCGCTGCCGACCGCGATTATTGCCGGTCCGATCTTCGGTACCTTCATCGCCAAGCACATTCCGGGTCACCCGAATCAGGAACTGGTCGATCAACTGGCCCGTGAAACCGACTCGCAGAACCTGCCGAGCTTCAGCATCACCCTGATCACCGTGCTGCTGCCGGTGTTCCTGATGCTGCTGAAAACCTTCGCTGACGTGGCGCTGCCGGACGGTCATTTCTTCCGCACCTGGATGGACATGATCGGCCACCCGATCTCGGCATTGTTGCTGGCCCTGCTGCTGTCGCTGTACACCTTCGGTCACAAGCAGGGCATCGGTTCGCAGCAGATGCTCAAGTGGCTGGACGCAAGCCTGGCACCGACCGCCGCGATCATCCTGATCATCGGCGCCGGCGGTGGCTTCAAGCAGATGCTGGTGACCAGCGGCGTGGGCGACGTGATCGGCCACATGGCGGTCAGCGCGCAGATCTCGCCGATCCTGCTGGCGTGGCTGGTGGCGGCGGTGATCCGTATCGCCACCGGTTCGGCGACGGTGGCAACCATCACTGGCGCGGGCATCGTGGTGCCGGTGGTAGGGATGATCCCGGGCGTCAACCGTGAGCTGCTGGTACTGGCCACCGGTGCCGGTTCGTTGATCCTGTCCCATGTGAACGACGCCGGTTTCTGGCTGGTGAAGCAGTATTTCAACATGACCGTGGCCGAGACCTTCAAGACCTGGACGGCGATGGAAACCATCCTGTCGGTGGTTGCGTTGGGCTTTATCCTGTTGTTGTCGCTGTTCGTCTAAGCAGCTTCTTGCAGGCACAAAAAAACCGCAGCGATGCGGTTTTTTTGTGCCTGAGCTTTTTGCGGTAATGCGCTTTTTTGTGGCGAGGGAGCTTGCTCCCGCTCGGCTGCGCAGCAGTCGTATCAGTGAGTCAGACAGACCGTGATTGCAGGATTGGGGCCTGCTGCGCAGTCCAGCGGGAGCAAGCTCCCTCGCCACATAAGTGCCCTTGCGCAGAAATTGCGTTAGCCGGTAGTTTTCGGGGCCAGGCCATCCGCCCGGAACATCCCGCGAATCCCGCGCACGGCCTGACGGATCCGGTCCTGGTTTTCGATCAGCGCGAAGCGCACGTGGTCGTCGCCATACTCACCAAAACCCACGCCCGGCGAGACGCAGACCTTGGCCTCGGCCAGCAGCTTCTTGGCGAATTCCAGCGAGCCGAGGTGCGCGTAGGCCTCGGGGATTTTCGCCCAGACGTACATCGAAGCCTTCGGATTCTCGACCATCCAGCCCAGCTCATGCAGGCCTTTGACCAGCACGTTGCGGCGCTGGCGATACTGCTCGGCGATGTCGCGCACGCATTGCTGATCGCCTTCGAGCGCGGCAATCGCCGCCACTTGCAGCGGGGTGAAGGTGCCGTAGTCGTGGTAGCTCTTGATCCGCGCCAGGGCGTTGACCAACTCGGGATTGCCGACCATGAAACCGATGCGCCAGCCGGCCATGTTGTAGCTCTTGGACAGAGTGAAAAACTCCACCGCAATGTCCTTGGCGCCCGGCACCTGCATGATCGACGGGGCTTTCCAGCCGTCGTAGACGATGTCGGCGTAGGCCAGATCATGAATCACCAGCACGTCGTACTGCTTGGCGAGGGCGATCACTCGTTCGAAGAAATCCAGCTCCACGCACTGCGCGGTGGGGTTGGACGGGAAGCCGAGGATCATCATTTTCGGCTTCGGGATCGAACCGCGAATAGCACGCTCAAGTTCGGCGAAGAAGTCCACGCCCGGCACCAGCGGCACCGAACGCACCTGGGCGCCGGCAATCACCGCCCCGTAGATGTGAATCGGGTAGCTCGGGTTCGGCACCAGCACCGTGTCGCCCTGGTCCAGGGTCGCCAGCATCAAGTGCGCCAAGCCTTCCTTGGAACCGATGGTGACGATGGCTTCGCTTTCCGGGTCGATATCGACCGCGTAGCGTTCCTTGTACCAGTTGGAAATCGCCCGGCGCAGGCGCGGAATGCCCTTGGACGTGGAGTAACCGTGGGTGTCTTCGCGCTGCGCAACCTGCACGAGTTTTTCGACAATGTGCGGCGGCGTGGCCCCATCGGGGTTGCCCATGCTCAAGTCGATGATGTCTTCACCACGACGCCGCGCGGCCATCTTCAGCTCGGCGGTGATGTTGAAAACGTAAGGGGGGAGTCGATCTATGCGCGCAAAGCGGCGCGGCGAACCTTGTTCGGCCATTGTTGCCTCGGATAACGTAAGCGCCCGGAACCGTCCGAGCGACGCTGGTCACTGCGGTGACCTGTTGGCGAAGATAAGGGCTGTGATGGCAGACTGTCCAGCCTGTGCGTAAACAAATTTTTCCCAAGGAAATCGGTAGATGGAATTCACCAGCGGCTTCTTGCTGAGCCTTTCGCTGTGCCTGGACATCGGCGTGGCCAACATCGCGATGATCACCCTGGCGATGCAGCGCGGTTACTTTCAGGGCTTCGCATTGGGCCTCGGTACCTGCGTCGGTGACCTGATCTACGCGGTGCTGGCGCTGGCCGGGATGACCGTGCTGCTGCAGTACGAAAGCGTGCGCTGGGTGCTGTGGATCGGCGGTTCGGCGCTGTTGATCTATTTCGCGGCAAAGATGATCTATTCGGCGATTCACCACGAGGCGCAACTGGCGGCGACGGCGCAAGTGGGGCAGAACTCGCATCGCAAGGAATTCTTTCGCGGGATCTTCCTCGCCATGTCCTCGCCGAGCGCGATTCTGTGGTTCGCCGCCGTCGGTGGCACCTTGATCGCGCGGTCTGGCGGCGGTGGCCCGGTGAGCTCGGCGCTGTTCCTTGGTGGTTTTCTTTGCGCCGGGCTGCTGTGGTCGGCCGGTCTGTGCTTCGCCGCGAGCCACGGTGGCAAGCTGCTGGGTGACAAGCTGCTGCGCTATTCGTACATGGCATCTGCAGCGATCTTCTGCTATTTCGCGGTTTACGTGATCGTATCCGGTTATAACGAGTTCATCGGTTCCGGGGCCGCCGACCAGTTGCACGCCTTGTAACATTGCGAATCGGGTTTGGCTTCTATACTCACCTGCCGAACCCCTTTTTTTGTTCCAGGAGTCGAGTCATGGATGAGCAAAAACGCGTCGAAGTGGCTGAACCTCGCTTCGAACATGGACACTTCCTGCTGATTGCAGGATTTCGTGGTCGATTTACCCAGGACACCGCCAAGGACATTCCCCTCCTGTGGGAACGGTTCTTGCCGCACCTTGGAAAGATACAGGGACAAAAAAACGACGTGACCTTCGGCGTGTGCAGCAATTTCGACGGCCAGGGCGGCTTCGATTACATCGCCGGGGTGGAGATCAGCAAGCTCGATGACCTCGACCAGAAGGTCTATCAGTGGGTCGAAGTGCTGCCTCGCCAGTACGCGGTGTTCGAGCACGAGGGGCCGCTCGATCAATTGCCGCAGACCCTGCAATACATCTACAAGACCTGGCTGCCGAACTCCCACTATGTCGAGCTCAATGCCCCGGAGCTGGAGCGCTACAGCGCCGATTTCAATCCGCGGCTGCACACCGGCAAACTGGAAATCTGCGTGCCGGTCGATACCAAGGTCTGAGCCGGCAACCATGAGGCGGATCACTGATCCGCCTCATGGTGTTCAACCCCGCTTGCCTTTGCCCAACCGTCGCGCCCGCAACAGGTCGATGCCCAAGGTGATAAAGCCGAACGTACTGATGCCCAACACCATCAACAGGCCGATTTCAACGCTGCTCATAAGCGGTTTCCCCCAAGGGTGATCAGAGACACCCCTCAGAAATAGCCCGCCGCCCGCACGAAGAACAGCGCTTATACGCAGGCTTTACGCCCCTTGCGCTGATCGATATGAACACCTTATTCCTTTATGCTCTGCGCACTTTTCTCCGCTGATTTTCGAGCTGCCATGAACACCGTCATCCGCAATGTCACCGCCGCCGACCTGGATCGCTGCTACGCCATCGAAACCGTTGCCTACGAAGGCGACGAAGCCGCCACCCGCGAGAAGATCGCCACGCGCATTGCGACATGGCCTGAGGGTTTCATCGTCGCCGAAGTGGATGGTGTGGTCGCCGGTTTCATCAACTCGGGCGCGGCGTTTGATGTGCAGATGTCGGACGAGGCGTTCAAGGAACTGATCGGCCATGATCCGCAAGGGCCGAACGTGGTGATCATGTCGGTGGTGGTGCACCCGGACTATCAGGGCCAGGGCCTGGCGAAGCGCTTGATGGCCGAGTTCATCGAGCGCATGCGCGGGATGGACAAGGCAACGATTCATCTGATGTGCAAGGAAAAGCACATCCCGCTGTACGCCGGTTTCGGTTTTGCCTACATCAAACCGTCGGAGTCCGACCACGGCGGCATGGCGTGGCACGAGATGATCCTCACGCTCTGAACCAACACCGATCAACACTGTAGGAGTGAGCCTGCTCGCGATGGCGGCTAATCAGTGACATTTTCGGTGACTGACACACCGCTATCGCGAGCAGGCTCACTCCTACAGAGGTGCTGTGGTGGGTCAGTAGAGGGTGTCGCGCACGCGCTTCGGTGCTTCGCGGTCGTAAGTTTCGGCATCGAACTGCCCGTCATTCAAACGCCTGTGCAAAGCGCCGGCAGATGGCAGCGCCGAGCGCGGCAGGTGAGTCTCGGGGTTCCACGCGTCCGAACGCACAAACGCTTTCGAACAATGGAAAAACGCCGCCTCCACCGCCACCAGCAATACCGTTTTCGCCGGTTTGCCATTCACTGCAAAGCTTTCCAACAGCTCAGGCTCAGCACTGATCGACGCGGTGCCATTGACCCGCAACGTCTCGCCAATCCCCGGGATGATGAACAGCAGCGACACCCGTGGATCGTGCAGCACATTGCGCAGGGTATCGATGCGGTTGTTGCCCGGGCGGTCCGGCAGGGCCAGGGTGTTCTGATCAATGATTCGCACAAACCCCGGCGCATCGCCACGCGGCGAGTTGTCGAGGCCGTCGGCGCCCACCGAGCTGACGATCACCAGTGGCGAGACTCGCACCATCGCCTGATAGTCTTCGTTGAGAAAAGTGATCTGCTTGCGTACCGCGCGTTCGTGGGGCAGTCCGTAAATAGCTTCCAGTGCTTCGATCGATTCGATCATCGTGCAATCCCTTGATGACTCAGAAAAACAGGCCCATGCGCCGCTCGTAACCGATCCGGCCTTTGTACGCTTCGCCGCTGTCGACGAAACCGTATCTGGCGTACAGCGCGATGGCGGCGTCGTTATCCGCGTCCACCGACAGCTCCAGGCCCTTGATTTCCGGCCAGGCTTCACGCGCCACTTCAGGCAGCGCTTGCAGGCAGGCCTTGCCGTAACCCTTGCCCTGCGCCCGGTGATCGACCTGCAACGCGTGCAGGGTGGCGCTGTGTTCATCGGCCCAGGCCGGCAACACCGGCGGGCGCTTGAGCAGCAGGAAGGCCACCGGCACTTGATCGGCCAGCAGCGCGAAACCCTTCACGCCGGGGCCGGGTTTGGACAGCAGCGTGTGCAGCGCGCCGTGAATGTCGCCGGAAAACTTGATCTGCTCGGGATGGATTTCAATCGCCTCGACTTGCTGACGCTGCAAAGCGTTCAGGCTGTCGTACGGCACGAGTTGGGCTGACACGGGAATTTCCTTTTTCCTACAAAGATGAGCCTCGGATTCTAGCGACTTTGTCTTCTGCGGAAATTTTTTGTTTCGTCTGTCGATCTGCAGATTCGCCGAACGACTAAGGGTGTCTTCACAACAACAAGCACGGAGAACACCATGAGCGCACAGACTGATATTCAAACCCTGATCGACACTTATCGTCAGGCCGTCATGACCAAGGACGTCGAGAAAGTCATGGCGCTATACGCCGACGACATCGTCTCGTTCGACGCGATCAAGGCCCTGCAATTCAAGGGCAAGGCGGCCTACCGCGCGCACTGGGTGGAGTGCATGCAAATGTGCCCCGGCCCGCACATCTTTGAATTTCACCAAATCGCCATTGAGAGCGCCGACAACATTGCCTTCGCCCATTGGGTGGCCAATTGCGGCGGTACCAACGAAAAAGGCGAGACGCAGAGTTGCTGGATGCGCGTCACCGCGTGCTATCGGCAGGTTGGCGGCGCGTGGCGGATCGCCCACGAGCACTGGTCGGCGCCGTTCGATCCGATGAGCGGCGCGACCCTGTTCGATGTGACCCCCTGATCTTCAGCCATAGTTGATCCGTTCGATTCAGGAGAACGCCATGAAGTATTTATGCCTGGTCTACAGCGATGAACGCCTGTTGCACACGCTGCCCGACAGCCCGGAAGACGCCGAATGCTGGGCCTACGCCGAGTCGATTCAGGGCAGCGGGCGGATGGTCGCGGCCGAAGCGCTGGAGTCGGTGCAGACCGCAACTACCGTCCGGATGCGCAACGGCAAGCTGTCGATCACCGACGGCCCGTTCGCCGAAACCAAGGAGCAACTGGCCGGTTTCTACCTGATCGATGCCAAGGATCTCAACGAAGCCATTCAGGTTGCCGGCAACATTCCGGCGGCCCGGGTCGGCTGCGTCGAAGTGCGCCCGGTGCGGCAGTTGAATGTCTGACGTTCGGGCGCGGGTCGAGCAGGTCTATCGCGAAGACTCGCGGCGGATTCTGGCGACGCTGATTCGCCTGCTGGGGGATTTCGATCTCGCCGAAGAAGCCTTGCACGAGGCGTTCTTCGTCGCAGTCGAGCGCTGGCAGCGCGATGGCGTGCCGGACAGTCCGCGCGCCTGGCTGGTGTCCACCGGGCGTTTCAAGGCCATCGATGTGTTGCGCCGCCGCGCCCGCTTCAAAGCCTCGCAGCCGCTGTTGCTGGCGCAGCTCGAAGAACTGGAACAGACCGACTGGAGTGGTGAAGATGTGGAAGACGACCGCCTGCGGCTGATCTTCACCTGTTGTCACCCGGCGCTGGCGGCGGATGCGCAAGTGCCGCTGACCCTGCGTGAAGTCTGCGACCTCACCACCGAGGAAATCGCCCGCGCGTTTCTCTCGGCACCGGCGGCGATTGCCCAGCGCATCGTGCGCGCCAAGGCCAAGATTCGTGACGCCAAAATCCCTTATCAAGTCCCCAGCCTGAGCGAATTGCCCGAGCGCCTCGACAGCGTGTTGCGGGTGATTTATCTGGTGTTCAATGAAGGCTATTCGGCGTCGATGGGCGCTGAGCTGACGCGCGAAGACCTGACCCGCGAAGCGATTCGGCTGGGTCGGTTGTTGATGGAGCTGCTGCCGGAGCCGGAGGTCATGGGCCTGCTGGCGTTGATGCTGTTGCACGAGTCGCGGCGTTCGGCGCGGAGCTCGCCGAGCGGAGAATTGATCCTGCTGGACGACCAGGATCGATCGCGCTGGGATGCCGCATTGATCGCCGAAGGGGGTGCGCTGGTGGAGCGAGCGCTGACCACGCGGCGATTCGGGCCGTACTGCCTGCAAGCGGCGATTGCCGCGGTGCATGCCGAAGCACCGTCAGCGGCGGAAACGGATTGGCAGCAGATCGTCGGGCTGTATGACGTGCTGTTGCGCGCCGTGCCCTCGCCGGTGATTGAGTTGAACCGCGCAGTGGCGGTGGCCAAGCGCGATGGGGCGCTGGCCGGGTTGACACTGATTGAGGAGATACTGGACCGCGGCGAGTTGCAGGATTACCACTTGGCGCATTCGGCGCGGGCGGAGTTTTGTCGGCAGTTGGGAAGGGCGGAGGAGGCGCGGGCGGCGTACCTTCGAGCACTGGAGTTGACGCGGCAAGAGCCGGAGCGGCGCTTTATCCAGGGGCGGCTGAGCGAACTGGATTGATCCGCGATCTTCATTGGCAGCGCCGGCCTCAAATCATCAGGCTTGCTGCCGGTGATCGAAGCGGCTTGAAGATCAAAAGATCGCAGCCTTCGGCAGCTCCTACAAAAGAATGCATTCCAATGCAGGCGCTGCCGAAGGCTGCGATCTTTTGATCTATTCCAGCATCTTGCTCAATAGCCAGCTCCCCGCCGGCCCCGGCGGGTAAATCCGCGACCACAACGCATCGACATACACCGGCCGCGGCCAGCCGCGCACCGTCAGTTCCACCAGCGAGCCATTACCGAAGCGCCCGACCAGCCAGCGCGGCAGCGCCGCCCAGCCGAAACCCATTTCCGCCATTTCCATCAGCATCAGGTAGCTCGGCGCCGACCACACCCGGCCTTTCGCCCGGCTGTCATAGGGATTGACGATGGTCGCCAGACGCAACTCGCGATGCTGCTCCAGCACTGGCGAGTCGACACGTTCGACACCGGCCAGCACGTGATCACGTTTGACGAACAAAGCGATGTCGGTGTGCTCGGCGACCGTCGAGGTCACCAGATCCGGCGGGTAGCTGTCCTGCATTTCGGCGAATGCCAGATGTGCACGACCACGCTGGACCAGTTCGATCAGGTCGTCGCACTCGGCGATCAGGCATTCCAGTTCCAGATCGGGATAACGCTGCTCGAAGTCGACCAGTGCCGCTTCGAAGCGCGCCGACTGGTAAGTGTCGGAAATCGCCACGGTCAGCTTCGGTTCGACGCCTTGGGTCAGTTGCCGGGCGGTCATTTCCAGACGGTTGGTGGCCGCCAGGATCGCCTCGGCCCGTTGCAGCATCACATGGCCGGCCGGGGTCAGCGTGGGCTTGCGGCTGCTGCGGTCGAACAGGATCAGGTCCAGGTCGATTTCCAGACTCGCCACCGCGGCGCTGATGGTTGACTGACTACGCCCTAACTTGCGCGCTGCCGCCGAGAACGAACCTTGCGTGGCCGCTTGGACAAACGCCAGCAGCACTTCCTGCGAAGCCATGAACTATCGCCTTGATCGATGGTTATTGGTTATGAAGTATCGGTATCCGGGTGGATCATGGCAACTCTCTTCACTCAAGGAGTCAGGCCATGACGGCTAACAAATCCATTGTTGAACGCATTTGCCAGGCCATCGGTTTCGAGCTGCTGGCGATTCTGATCTGCACCCCGTTGCTGGCGTGGATCATGGACAAACCGCTGTTGGACATGGGCGCCGTGACCGTGCTGATCGCGCTGTTGGCGCTGGCGTGGAACGTGCTGTTCAACGGCTTTTTCGATCGCATGCTCAAGCGCCTGAACGTCGCGCACAACGCCAGGACGCGGGTGGTCCACGCGCTGCTGTTTGAAGGCGGGTTGATTGTGATGGGCGTGCCGCTGATTGCCTGGTGGCTGTCGGTCAGCCTGTGGCAGGCGTTCTTGCTGGACATCGGCGTGCTGCTGTTCTTCCTGCCGTACACCTATGTGTATCACTGGGGGTATGACGTGGTGCGGGAGCGCCTCGTGACCCGCCGGGTCTGTGCGGAATAAGCACAACCTGTGGCGAGGGAGCTTGCTCCCGCTGGGGAGCGAAGCGCCCCCAAAACCACAGCACGCGGACTTTAAGGAAGATTGCATACTCAGGTTTTGCGACGGCTGCGCCGCCGAGCGGGAGCAAGCTCCCTCGCCACAGTGATTTCGGCTTCAAGATGAAAAGTCAGAGAAACATCCCACCCGACGCCTCGACCCGCTGGCCATTGATCCACTGCGCCCCCGGCGCCAGCAACATCGACAGCGCACCGCCAATGTCATCCGGCTGTCCGGCACGGCCCAGTGCGGTGTTGCTGGCGACCATCGCGTTCAGTGCCGCGTTGTCGCGCACCGCACCGCCGCCAAAATCGGTCTCGATGGCGCCCGGTGCGAGAATGTTCACGCCGATCTGCCGCGCGCCCAGCTCCTTGGCCTGATACCGGGTCAGCACTTCCATCGCACCTTTCATCGCCGCGTAGGCGGCATAACCCGGCAGGCTGAAGCGGGTCAGGCCGCTGGAAATGTTGATGATGCGCCCGCCATCGTTGATCAGCGGCAGCAGTTGCTGGGTCAGGAAGAACGGCCCTTTGAGCTGGATGTTCATCAGCAGGTCGAACTGCTCTGGCGTGGTCTCGGCAAACAGTGCGTGCAGACCGATCCCGGCGTTGTTGATCAGGAAGTCGAAGCGCGGACGCTCAAGTTGCTGCAGCGCGTGTTCAACCCGCGTGGCGAAATCGGCGAAGCTGTCAATGCGGCCGACGTCCAGTTGCAGCATCAGCGCTTTGGCGCCGCGTTGTTCCAGTTCAGCCACCAATGCCTGCGCTTCATCGGCGCGGCTGTTGTAGGTGCCAATGATGTCCACGCCCTCGGCGGCGAGGTGCAGGGCGGCGTTCTTGCCCAGGCCACGGCTGGCGCCGGTGATCAATGCGATTTTGCGGCTCATGTGAAGTCCTCGATTGCGGTGAGTGGTGATGAGCCAAGTTTATTTATCCGCCATGGGGTGATAAACAGAGTGAAACCGGAATCACTGGTCGGTCGGTTCGAACAATCAAGGGTGAGGTCATGAACAAACTGGAACTGCTGCGCACTTTCGTCCGGGTCAGCGAACTGTCGAGTTTCACCCTCGCCGGCGAGAGCCTGGGACTGCCGCGCTCGACGGTGTCCGAGCATGTGCAGGCGCTGGAAACCCTGCTCGGCACGCGTCTGCTGCAACGCACCACGCGCAAGGTGCAGGCGACCCAAGACGGCCTGGTGCTGTACGAACGCAGCAAGGATCTGCTGTCGCACATGGACGAGATCGAGGGCTTGTTCCGCCAGGATCCGGCGTCGCTGACCGGGCGGATTCGCGTCGACATGCCGAACATTCTCTCGCGGCGCCTGATCATGCCGCTGCTGCCGGAGTTCATGGCGCGCCATCCGAATCTTGAGCTGGAGATCAGCAGCACCGACCGCCGCGTCGATCTGCTCAGCGAGGGCTTCGATTGCGTGGTGCGCGTTGGCGCGCAGCCGGACCAGTCGGTGGTGGCGCGGCACCTCGGTGACTTCCCGATGATCAACTGCGCCAGCCCCGCGTACCTTGAACGCTATGGCGTGCCGCAGACCCTGGAGGATCTGGCGCAGCACCGCCTGGTGCATTACGTCGGCGTGCTGGGCTCGCGCTCGGAAGGGTTTGTGTATGAACAGGACGGACAGGTGCGGCGCCTGCCGATGGCCGGCAGCGTCACGGTCAACAGCACCGATGCTTACGAGTCGGCGTGCCTCGGCGGCTTCGGCCTGATCCAGGTACCGCGCACTGGCATGCAGCCGCACCTGGCCAATGGTGAACTGGTGACAGTGCTGCCGCAATTCACCGCGCCGGCGATGGGGATTTCTATCCTGTATGCCCGGCAACGGCACTTGCCGCTGCGGGTACGGGTGTTCATGGACTGGCTGGGGGAGGTGATTCGCTCGACGCTCTAACCAACACCACAAATCCAAATGTAGGAGCTGCCGAAGGCTGCGATCTTTTGATTTTGCTTCTATAAAAACAAGATCAAAAGATCGCAGCGTGCCGCAGCTCCTACAGGGGATTTGTGGGGTCAGAAGATCTGGGTGAACAGCCAATACAAGCTACCCGACAGCAGAATCGCCGCCGGCAAGGTCAGCACCCACGCCATCAGCAGATTGCGGATGGTCTTCATCTGCAAGCCGCCGCCATTGGCGACCATGGTCCCGGCCACGCCCGAGGACAACACGTGAGTGGTCGACACCGGCAAACCGAACATGTCCGCCGCGCCGATGGTCAGCATCGCCACGGTTTCCGCCGAGGCGCCCTGGGCGTAGGTCAGGTGGGTCTTGCCGATCTTCTCGCCGACCGTCACCACGATTCGTTTCCAGCCGACCATGGTCCCCAGCCCGAGGGCGATGGCCACGGCGATCTTCACCCACAGTGGAATGAAGCGCGTGGCGTTGTCGATCTGCTGCTTGAACAGTTGCAGTTTGTCAGTGGTGTCGGCGTCGAAATTGCCGACCTTGTTCTTGTCCATCAGGCGAATGCTTTCGCTGGCCAGGTACATGTCGTTACGCACGTTGCCCATCGCTTCGGCCGGGACTTTCGACAGCGAGCCATAGCCCTTGACCTCTTGGCCAATGTGCCCGGTAAGGGCGGCGAGGGCGGGGATCAGTTGCGGCGTGGCTTGTTTGCTGCGCACGTAATCCGACAGCACCGGACGCGGATCGGCCGGGGCCGGCAGCGGGGTATTTTTCACCAGCGCTTGCTGGGTGACCTCGGCCACGGCGGCAAACTGCAACGCCTGATCGGCGGGCATGGTGCGGTTCAACGCGTAGGCCATGGGCAAGGTGCCGACCAGAATCAACATGATCAGGCCCATGCCTTTCTGTCCGTCGTTGGAGCCGTGGGCGAAGGACACGCCGGTGCAGGTGGCGATCAACAGACCGCGAATCCACCACGGTGGCGGGTTGTTGCCTTCCGGTGCCTTGTACAGCGCGCGATTTTTCACGAAGGCGCGCATGGCCAGCAGCAACAGCGCCGCGCAGCCAAAACCCACCAGCGGCGACAGCAGCAGGGCGTAACCGATCTTGGTCGCCTGCGCCCAATCCACGCCACTGGTGCCATCGCGCCCGTGCATCAAGGCATTGGCTACGCCGACGCCGATGATCGAACCGATCAAGGTGTGCGACGACGAAGCCGGCAGGCCCAGCCACCAGGTGCCGAGGTTCCACAGGATCGCCGCGATCAGCAGGGCGAAGATCATCGCGAACCCGGCGGACGAACCGACCTGCAGAATCAGCTCCACCGGCAGCAAGGCGATAATGCCGAACGCCACCGCACCGCTGGACAGCAGCACCCCGAGGAAATTGAAGAAACCCGACCAGACCACCGCCACATTCGGCGGCAGCGAGTGGGTGTAGATCACCGTCGCGACCGCGTTGGCGGTGTCGTGGAAACCGTTGACGAACTCAAAGCCCAGCGCAATCAGCAGCGCCACGCCGAGCAGCAGAAATGGCGTCCAGGTGGTGACGGTGGTGCCCAGTTCGTGCATGTCGTGCATCAGGCTGTAGGCAGTGAACAGCATGCCCATCGCGAGCACCGCGAAAAAGATCACGTAGGTGAACGGGCCGGTTTTCTTGTCGAGGGCTGGCCTGCCACTGGGGGCGGACGCCTGGCGGGCGGTCAGGGAGGGAGTAGCCATGTGCGGACAATCCTGAGCGAGGGAAGGAGTGTCGGTCATGATCGTTGCTAAATATTACAGAGAGACTGCGGCAGGTCAGTGTTTGCGGTATTAGTCTGACCATTGATCTAAAGCCGAGAGATTCCCCCTATGGCGAGGGAGCTTGCTCCCGCTGGGGTGCGCAGCGCCCCCGAAACCCCATTCACATGACTGTATCAGTGAGACCGCGTTGATTGATATACGACTGCTGCGCAGCCGAGCGGGAGCAAGCTCCCTCGCCACAGGGGACGGTGTCACCCCGCCGCAGGCTGCGATCTTTTGCTCTTAATAATCGCCACGTTTGCGAAACGCCCAGCGCCCGGCAATCACGGTAAACGTCGCCACCAGCGCCACCAATATCCAGAACCCCTCCGGATCCGTCGCCAGCGGCACGCCGCCGACGTTCATGCCGAAGAAACCGGCGATGATGTTGATCGGCAGCGCCAGCACCGTGACCACGGTCAGGGTGAACAGCGTGCGGTTGCTCTGTTCGTTGAGGTTGGCGGCGATCTCTTCCTGAAGCAGTTTGATTCGTTCGCCGAGGGCGGTGAGGTCGTTGATGATCAGCGCGAACTCCTCGGTGGACTTGCGCAGCTCCTTGACGTCCTCCTTCTGCAGCCACGGCGGCGGACGGTTGAGCAGGCGCAGCAGCGAACCCGGCTCCAGCGCCAACAGCCGTTGCAGGCGCACCAGCACCCGGCGGTTGGCGCCGAGTTCGGCGCGGTTGGTCGACAGGCGCGATGAGAGCAGTTCGTCCTCGACCTGGTCGACGCTCATGCTGGTCTTGCGCACGATCTGCGTCAGCACTTCGCCTTGATCGCGCAGCAGGTGCACCAGCAGTTCCGACGGCGAGCGAAAGCATTCGCCGGCCTTCACCGACGAGCGCAGTTTGTCCACCGAGTGCAGCGGTTGCAGGCGCGCACTGACGATCAGTTTGCTGCGCACGCAGACCCACAGCGTCGACACGTCCGAGGAGACCATGCTGCTGAGGTTGAACACCACGTCGTTGACCACTGCGAGCAACGCCGAATCGACGTGTTCGATGCGTGTCGAGCGCGAGCCTTCGTGCAGCGCTTCGAAAAATTCTTCGGGCAATTGCAGATGGCTTTTCATCCAGCGCTCGCACGCGGCGTGGGCCAGGTTCAGGTGCAGCCAGAGGAATTCATCACTGTCGCTGTCGTCTTGCAGGCAGCGCAGGGCGGTTGCCGAATCGATTTCCCGGCCACGCTCACCCGGGCGGAAACGGAAGCCGTAAAGCAAACCGAACAAGTCTGGGTCGCGATGACTGATATCGAGGCTGTGGTTCATGGAGGCTCGCTGCGAGGAGGGCGTCTGGCGCGGAGTTTCAGATTCACCTGAGCCGCATCATCGCAATGTCACATGACGTTTGTGTGACAGCAAAATGACGTCAAATCAGTGACTTGCCGGCGGTCGGATTTTCTTCAAGAAGTGCTCTGGAACGCCGATCACGCTTAGGTTACGTTGCGCGCGCTTGGCCATGAGCCAAGGCTCGCCGACACGGATGTCCGGCAAAATCCCACGCCTTATCGGGCGTGCCTCATCCCTGTCCTGAGTATCTTGCGATGCTGCAAAAATCCCTGAGAGCGCAAATTCTCGCCCTGCTGAGCGGCAGCCTGCTGGCGATGCTGTTGATCGCGCTGGCCTGCTTTCATTTCCTGTCCAACGGCGTGCAGAACTACAGCCAGTTGATCGCCGGCCCGTTGCACACCTCGCAACTGATCGACGAGGCCAACCTGCAATTCAAGGTGCAGGTGCAGGAATGGAAAAACGTCCTGCTGCGCGGCAAGCAACCGGCGGACCTGGCCAAATACTGGAGCCAGTTCGAAGACCGTCAGCGCGATGTACAGAATATTCTCGGCGAACTGGCCGGCCAGAAAGGCCTGGAGCCGGCGCTGAAATCCCGCATCGAACGCCTGCGAGATGAGCACCGACAGCTCGGCGCTGCGTACCAGAAAGGTCGCGACGCCTACGTCGCGGCGGGTGCCGATCCAGCGGCTGGCGACAGCGCCGTCAAAGGTGTGGACCGCGCCACCAGCGATCAGATGAGCGAACTGGTGGCCGAGCTGCGCAAGCAGGGCACCG
This sequence comes from Pseudomonas sp. 86_A, assembly GCF_017491705.1. Taxonomy (NCBI): domain Bacteria; kingdom Pseudomonadati; phylum Pseudomonadota; class Gammaproteobacteria; order Pseudomonadales; family Pseudomonadaceae; genus Pseudomonas; species Pseudomonas sp. 86_A. The sequence goes on from NZ_JAFGYS010000013.1 coordinate 241,474, forward strand.
AACAGTCGGCGCAGATCAGCGCCAGTGCCGACAGCACCGTGTTGCTGGGGATTCTGGTGATGCTCGGTTCCGGTCTTTTGATCGGCCTGTTGAGCCTGTGGCTGGTCAACCGCAACCTGATCGATCCGATCCGCAAGCTGATCGATTACGTCACCCAGTTGAGCCGCGGGCGCCTCGCCGAACGCGTCGCCAACGACCGTCAGGACGAGCTGGGCAACCTTGCCGCGGCCGCCAATACCCTGCGTGATTTCCTCGCCGAAACCTTCACCCACCTGCAACGCAGTGCCAGTGATCTGGACAATGCCAGCGGTGAGTTGAACGCGATCGCCACGACCATGGCCGGTGGCACCAACGAGCAGTTCAACCGCACCGATCAGGTGGCGACGGCGATGAACGAAATGTCCGCCACTGCACAGGAAGTCGCCCGGCATGCGGCGGACGCGGCGCGGGCGGCCGACGATGCCGACCAGTCCGCCCAGCAGGGTGAAAAGGTCATGCAGGGCACCATCCACACCATCACCCAGATGCGCGGTGAAATCGCCAACACCGCCACGGTCATTCGTCGTCTGGAAGCCGACAGCGGACGGATCGGCAAGGTGCTGGAAGTGATTCGTGGCATCGCCGAGCAGACCAACCTGCTGGCGCTCAACGCGGCGATTGAAGCGGCGCGGGCCGGTGAGGCCGGGCGCGGTTTTGCCGTGGTGGCCGACGAGGTGCGCAACCTCGCGCAGCGCACGGCGGAGTCGATCATCGAGATCAACCAGATCATTCAGAACGTGCAGACCGGTGCAGTGGACGCCGCGCAAGCGATCGAAAGCGGTCAGGCGCGCAGCGATGAAAGCGTCGAGCAAGTGACCCAGGCCGGCGCCATGCTCGAGCGCATCACCCATGCCGTGGAAGCGATTCGCGACATGAACCGCCAGATCGCCACCGCCGCCGAAGAGCAGACCTCGGTGGCAGAAGACATCTCGCGCAACCTGACCGAGATCACCTCGATCGCCAGCACCAACCTCAACAGCGTGCAGCGCACCGAAAGCGCGAGCCAGAACCTGCATGGCCTGTCCGGGCAGCTCAACGAAGTCACCGCGCGCCTGAGCGCCTGATCGAGCCGGGGTGTACCGATTCGGATACCGAGTCGGTACACAGTCGATCTCAAATCGCCGCAACTGCCGCCGATGGCCGGTTATCCATAACCGGCATTGGAGCCATCCCATGGTCAGCATCACCTCTGTTTCGATCAATCAGACCGTCACCACCGCCACCAGCAAGACCAAGATCAGCGACGCGAGTGACGACACCTCAACCACTGCAACCAGCAGCACTGGCGTCAGCGCCGATACCAGCAAAGTCGCCGCTGGCGGCGCCGCCGCAGCGTCGGGCGACAGCAGCTCCGACAGCAGCAGTGAATCGGATTCGGTGAAAGAACTGCGCAAGCAGATTGCCGAACTGCAAAAGCAACTGCAGGAACAGCAACAGGCGCTGCAAGCGGCTCAGGCCAAGCAGGAAGACGCCGATGCCAAGGCTGCCGACGTGGCGTCCGCCGAGTCGCAAATCTCCAGCACCTCGGCTTCGTTGCAGACGGCCACGGCGGCGTTGTTGCAGGCGTTGCAGGATTCCGGGTCGAGCAGCTCGGGCTCGCTGGTCAGCACCTCGGCCTGAACATCAGGTAATTCCCCTGTAGGAGCGAGCCTGCTCGCGATAGCGGTATGTCTGCCATATTCAGGGTGACTGACACATCGCTATCGCGAGCAGGCTCACTCCTACAGGGAACTGCGCTATGTCTCAGGTGGTGGGCAGGCTGAAGGTAAACAGCGTGCCGCTTTGTGCAGTGGACGCCACATGCAGGCGGCCGCCGTGGGACTGGGCGATCTGGCTGGCAATGTACAGGCCCAGTCCGAGCCCGGCCTGTGGCGCGCTGCCGGTCGGGCGCGAGTAGGGCTGGAACAGATGCGGCAGGACCGCCTCGGGAATGTGCCCCTGGTTTTTCACCGCGAGCATCAACGCACCGTGCTCGACCTGCGCGATGACCTCGATGTCCCCTGCCGGGTCGCCGTGGGTCACGGCATTGGCCAGCAGGTTCGACAGCAGCTGGGCAATCCGTCCACGGTCGCAGTGCACACCCTGCAAGTCGCCAATGGACGCACTGATCGTACGTCCGGGATGCACGTTGCGGATCTCCGTCACCACCTGCTGCACCGCTTCGGTCAGGTCTGTGCAGTGCTGAATATCCACCGGGATACCCTTGCCCAAGCGTCCGCGAGCGAAGTCGAGCACATCATCCACCAGCCGTGTCGCCCGTTGCGCGCTGCCGAGGATATGGCGCACGCGCGTTTCGATGGCCGGGTCCGGGTGCTTGCGCAGAAGCATTTCGGCGCCGGCGCTGATGGCGAACAACGGGTTGCGCAGATCGTGGCCGAGCACGGCGATGAATTGTTCACGCAGCTCGCCGTTCTCGCGCTCGGTCTGCAGCGCGGTTTCGGTGCGTTGCAGGTTTTCTTCGGTTTCGATTTGCAGCGCGAGCATTCGCGCGAACGATTCCATGGTGCTTTGAATGGTGCTGGTCTTGAGCTGAGCCGGGTTCGGATCGAGCGCGCAGATCGTGCCGAAAAAGCGCCCGTCGGTGCGAAACACCGGGACCGAAATGTAGCTCTCGAATTTGTACAGGCGTGGGGTGTGATGTTCGCGGTAGAGCGGGTCTTCGCTGGCCTTGTCGATCACCACCGAGAGGTGCGACTGACGGATTTCATGGCACAGCGTGGTGACGACATCCAGTTCGCCACCGACTTCCAGGCCGAATTCCAGTTGATCGAGCACTGCGCAGGTGGTCCAGGAGTCCTCGGTCACCCGCGCCACGGCGGCAAAGCGCATGCCGGTCAACTCGCGAATCACCTGAAGAATCGCCGGAACCGCGCTGATCCGTCCGATTGTCGCGATGTCTGCTGCCGCTGTATGTCCCATGTCCATCGCTCTTGGCTGCAATCGCTTATCTGATGGGCGTCATACTAGCGGTCTGATGGCGGTTTTGGCATCCCTTCAGGCGATATCCGCGTGATTAGCCGGCCAACGGACGCAAAAAAGCCGCAGGATCGGTGATCGTGCGGCTTTGCGATGGCGGTGTATCAGGTGTCTTGCTTGTTGCTCAGGACCTTGCCGGTGGTGGCATCGAAGTCCACGTCGAACTCTTTGCCATCGGCGGTCTTCAGCTCGACTTCGTATTCGTAACCGTTGAAGTGGTTGTCCAGGTCGGTGTCGGTGATGGTCGCCCCCGGGTGCAGTTTCAGCGCTTCGGCGTTCATCGACTCCAGCGACTTGATCTTGCCGTCCTTCACCAGTTGCGGGATCTGGTCGACACGGACGTCAGCCTGGGCCAGGCCAGCGGTCAGGGTCAGAGCAGCGGCGGTGAACAGGGCAGTCAAAGTTTTCATCGTTTCGTTCCTTGGGTATCGAATGGGGTTGATCTGTTTCAGTGGGGCCAGACTAACCAGCGCAACTTAATTCACCCTTAATTGACCTTGTTCGATTGCGTCGTTTGTTCAATTGTCGTTCGCCGCGCGCTCGCATGCTGTGCCTTCGATCAACGGAGGTGCACATGAAACGCAGGGTTGCCGGCTTGTACGCGCCAGTGTTCTGGGGCGGATTCATCGGGTTCGGAGTTTGGGTGTCGCAGGTGTCGACGTTGTGCTTGCTGCCGCTGTTTGTCAGCGCGCTGCTCGTTTCGTTTATTGCCGAATGGTCGCTGCCCTATGAGCCGGGCTGGAACCATCCGGCCGGTGACCGGCGCCGCGACATCCTGCACGCATTAGTCAACGAAGCACTGAATGCACTGGGCCTGCTGGCATTGCCGGGCCTGGTAACGCTTTTTGCGATTGACGGCGCATGGCCGTGGGAGTGGCCGTTATGGCTGCAGCTGGCGCTGGCGATATTCATTGCCGACGCCGGGATCAGCCTGATGCATTACGCCAGCCACCGCGTGGCGTGGCTATGGCGGCTGCACGCGGTGCATCACAGTGTCGAGCGACTGTATGGTTTCAACGGTTTGATGAAACATCCGCTGCATCAACTGCTGGAAGCGACGTCGGGGCTGCTGCCGTTGCTGGTGCTGGGCATTCCTTCGCAGGTCGCGGCGTTGCTGGCGTTTGCCATTGCCATTCAACTGCTCTTGCAGCACTCGAATGTCGATATCCGCATGGGGCCGCTGCGCTGGATTTTCGCCTGGGCGCCGCTGCACCGCTTTCATCACATGAAGTACGGGCGGGCCGGGGACGTCAATTTCGGGCTGTTTTTTACGCTGTGGGACTGGCTGTTGGGCACCGGTTTCTACACCCCGGACTATCAGATCCGCCAGGGTGATCTGGGAATCGGCAGCCGCCCGGATTTTCCCCGTGACTACGCCGCGCAATTGCTTGATCCGTTCGCGACGGTCACGTTGAGTCGCGAGCCAGTGGTGCCGCCAGCGCTGCGCCGTTGAATCAGTCCAGCAGCTGCAAATCGATACGCCGCAACGCCTGACACGCGGTGACGCCGAAGAGTTTTTTCACGCTGCGCGAGAAGTGCGCCGAATCGGCAAACCCCGCCGAATGTGCTGCATCGGTCACCGGGCTGCCCAGCAGAATCGCCGCCATCGCCAGGCGCAAGCGGCGCCACAGCACCAGTCGGCGCACCGGCAGACCGACCTGACTGACGAACAGCCGCTGCAACTGACTCAGCGACACATGTGCGGCGTCAGCTACGGCGCGCGCCGCGACTTTGTCGATCAGCGAAGCATCGATGGCAGCCAGTGCGCGTTCGATGCGTGGATCGCTCAGCAAGCGGCGCGGACATTGGCGTATCGCGCGATCAAGTGCGGGCAGCGATAGTTCGGCGGCAAACAGTCGATCGACAAGCGTCTGCGCATCAAACAGCAGCGGTTCGGCGTAAACGGTAAACAGCGGATCCGGCGCGTCGACAATCGCGTGGCGCACATTGGAAGGAATCAGCAGCGGGGAGGCGGTGACCGGCGTGCCGTCCAGCAGCACGGTGGCCGGACGCTCGGGAGCGAGGATGATCTGGTGGGCGTAGTGGGAATGGGGCGCGGTGCGCCCCGACACTCCGTGGATCAGGCCATAGTCGTGCCCCAGCCAGAGGCGGCCTGTCCACTCGGTGTGCGTGTTCACTCAGAACCCGTTGTTCTTCAACACCTGATCAACACTGGCAGCTGCCGGGCGCTTGTAGAACTTCAACAGTTCGCTGGCGCGGTTGGTGAAGATGCCGTCGACACCGGCCGCCATGACTTTCTCGAAGTCCACCGGCTCATCGACGGTGTAGACGTGCACGAGCATGCCTTGATCGTGGGTGTATTGGTTCATCCACGGTTGCACCAGATCCGAATAGCTCTGGTCGCCGCCCTTGGTCAGTTTGGCCGAAGGGCCGGTGCCGATGGCGCCCTGCGCCTTGGCGAAATCAACCCATTGCTTGAATTCGGCTTCGGACTTCGGCTCCTGTTTGCCGTAGAACACGTTCTTGTCCTTCTCGCCGGACTCGGCAAAGGTCACCTTCGATTTCGGCTCGATGCTGCCTTCGCCGACCCACAGCAAGAGGATCTTCGGCACTTGCGGCATTTCCTTTTGCAGCAGGACGAGGCTGTTTTTCTCGAAGGTCTGCAGGATCACCTTGCCTTTGCCTTGGCCGACACCCAGCTCGCTCTTCGCCAGTTTCGAACCGGCCGGGCTCAGCCAGCCGCGATCCTGCAGCTTTTCTTTCAGGTCATGCTCGATCCCCGGGAACAGTTGCGGCTCCTTGGTTTCGATGTACAGGCCCGGCTTGTGTTTCGGGTTGGCCTGGGCGATGTCGATGATTTCGTCCAGGGTCAGGATCTTCAGCCCGGCGTAGGTCGGGCGCGCGCGATCGGGGTAAGCCTTGTTGTACCAGCTGCCGGCGTCGAGGGTTTTCAGTTCGGCCATGGTGAAGGCCGTGGCCGGGCTGTCCTTGCGCTCCGGGAACTTGGTGGCGACGTCGGTGGTGCGTTGCAGGTTGTTGTCGTGCAGGGCGAACAGCACGCCGTCCTTGCTGCGCTGCAAGTCCATTTCCAGGTAATCGGCACCGAGGTCGCGGGCCAGTTTGTAGGAGGCGGCGGTGGATTCCGGTGCATCGAAGGACGCGCCACGGTGGGCGATCACTGCCGGGTGCGGGATGCCATGGGCCGCGGCCAGTGCGTTGACGTCAGTCGCGGCGGCGTGGGCCTGGCCGAGACCGAGCATCAGGCTCAGCATGAGGGCGCTTTTGGTGAAAGTGGCGGACATGTTCGAGTTCCTTTCGCAGGGCATTTTCAAAGACGTACCTTTTAACAAGTGAATCGATTGCGTGCTATCGCCAGACCGACATAAACGTATTAAAAGCGATTTTTCCTGCACTTTTGTGGCGCGGTTTGCAGTACGCTTGCCCGTGGCAGCCGCCCCGGCAGAGGGCGCGCCGTATCCTGTGCCCTGCGTGTAAACCATCGATGATTTTTCGTGAGGTTTACCATGCGCATCACTTCCCAACTCATCTGCCAGGCCGCCGACGACCTCAAGGGCTTTGTCGGCCTCAATCGCAAGACCGGCCAGTACATCGTGCGTTTCAGCGAAGATTCGTTCGGCATGGACGTGGCCGATGACGGCATCATTCCCACCAGCGAATTTGTCTGGGCGGCGGCCTCTGAGACGACCATGACTTTGAAGCGCGAGCTGATTCAGCTGTTGCTGGATCAGAACATCGATGACCGGATCAACATTACCGAGCCGTTGCGGGTGTACATGAGCAAGGTTGAGGTGCCGGAGATTGTGGCGGTGCGCAGTCTGGTGAAGGGCTGAGATTTTTGCATTGACGCTACTGGCCTCATCGCGGGCAAGCCTCGCTCCCACAGGTTTTGCGTTGTTCTGAAGATCAGGCAGTACCTGTGGGAGCTGGCTTGCCAGCGATGAGGCCAGTGAGAACACCACCCAACTCACTGGCCAAATCGATACTCGCGCTCCACCCGACACACCCGCGTCTGAAATGTCGAATACCACTGCGTCCGCCCACGCGCCTGAATCACCCGGTGCTCGGGATGCTCGCGCCAGGCCAGAATCGCCGCCTCGCTCTCCCAGTAGGAAATTGTGATCCCGACCCCGTCTTCCCCGCGAATCGAATCTACGCCGAGAAACCCCGGCTGCTGCACCACCAGCTCCATCATGCGTTCGGAGGCCGCTGCGTAACCGTTGTCACCCTCGGTGCGGGTCGAGGTGAAGATCACCGCGAAGCAAGGCTCGTTCGGCGTCATGGGGTTTGCTCCGCGCATGCTTCAACGAACGCCCGCACCAGCAGCGGCACCTGACCCTTGAGTGCCGCACGTTCCGGTTGAAACAGCGTCGCGACAAAAAACACATGGTTGTTCAACTCGATCGCCCGCAAATCACCCGCCGAATCATGACCCACGGCATGGAGCTGATGGCTCAGCAATGCCCGTTCGAACTGCGGATTGACACCGAAGCGGCAGCGATAGCCTTCACGAATTTCGGACGTTTCGTACGCCTTGGCGATCAACGAGCCGGCGACCAGACGAATGCTGTCTACGGCTTCCACCAATGAACAGGTCAGCGGCGTAAGCACCGCTCGCGGCGAATCCGGCGACGTCTCGCCATGCTCGGCATCGGCCCAGCCCAGCACGTTGCGGGAAAACTCCAGCACCGCATGCTGAAAACCACCGCAAGTGCCGAGGAAAGGGCGCTGTTGTTCGCGGGCAAAACGGATTGCTCGCAGTGCGCCGTCTTCGCTTTTATAAGGACTGGCGGGTACGCACCAGAAACCGTCGAACTCGCTGAGTGGGGTGTCGGCGTGAATCTGATCGGTGGGCAGCCATTGGCATTGCACGTCCCGGTTGAGGTGTTCGGCAACCAGACCGAGGGCGACAGGAATGGCTTGGTGAGCGGTGACTTGCGGGTCGTAATCGCCAATCAGGGCGATACGGATGGCGCTGTTTTCCATGGGGGGTTCCCTGCGCTTGTTGATTGATCGCAGCCACTATAGATTGGCGTTCACGCACTCAATATTGGCGTTTCCCCAAGTGATCAATGCAGCGGCGCACTATCGACTCGACTACCCGGATCTGGCGCTGATTCTCGCGCTGGTGCGCGGCGGCTCTCTGGCGCGGGCTTCGCAGTTGCTCAGGGTAGACGTGTCGACGGTGTTTCGCGCCGTACGTCGTCTGGAGTCGGCGCTGGGTCAGCAATTGTTCGAAAAGAGCCGCGCCGGTTACTTGCCGACCACGCTCGCGCAATCCCTGGCCGAGCAGGCCGAGCGCGCCGAACAGGCGCTGGAGGCGGCGCGCATCGGTGTCGAGCAGGGCGGGGAAGTGGTCAGCGGCACGGTGCGTCTGACCTGTACCGATTCGGTGTTGCAAGGCCTGCTGTTGCCGGCGCTGGCGCAGTTCATGCCCAACTACCCGGCGCTGACCCTCGAACTGAGCACCTCCAATGATTTCGCCAACCTCAGCCGGCGCGATGCCGACATCGCCCTGCGGCTGACGCGCACACCGCCGGAGCACCTGGTCGGACGGCAACTGGCGAAGATTTCCTACCGGGTCTGTGCCAGTGCGCGGTATCTGCAAAACGTTGATGCGAGCGATCTGGCGGCACTGACCTGGATCGCCCCGGACGAGTTTCTGCCGGATCACCCGACTGTCGCCTGGCGCCGCCAGCACTGGCCCGGCGTAACCCCGGCTTATCGCTGCAACAGCATGCTGTCGGTGACTGAACTGGTGCGTGGCGGACTCGGCGTGGCGGCGTTGCCGGACTTTCTGATCACCGAAGGTTTGCAGGCCCTCAGCGAACCGCTGCACGGCTACGACACTGCGCTGTGGCTACTGACCCGCCCGGACTGCCGGGCCTTGCGCTCGGTGGTCACGCTGTTCGATGAGCTGGGTCGGGCGCTGCGTCTGCCGTGATCAGGGCTGCCGGGTCTGGCATATGTGTTGGTGCAACTCGCGAGTCAGCCCCTCAATACGTTCGGTCAGGCTCTTGGTCATTTCGGTGAGGCGGGTGTTCTGCTCCAGCAGCTCAAGCAATTGCGCGGTGGTCTGCGCCGCTTGTGCCTGGCGCTCGGTGTTGGCCACCGCCAGCGCTTCACGGTGTTGCGCGTCGGCATCCGATTGCGCCTTGTCCCGCGCGGCCTGACGGGTTTGTGCCAGCAGGATCAACGGTGCGGCATACGCTGCTTGCAGACTGAACGCGAGGTTGAGCAGGATGAACGGGTAGACGTCGAACTGCGTCACGCCCAACACGTTGAGGCCGATCCACACCGCGACGATCACGGTTTGCGCGCCAAGGAACAGCGGCGTGCCGAAGAACCGCGCGAAGGCCTCGGCACGCAAAGCGAAGGTGTCGTTGCCGAACGTGGTGTTGAGGTGGGCGTGGGGGCGGTGGAAGCGCAGGTGATCGACAGG
>NZ_JAFGYS010000130.1:0-468 GCF_017491705.1 Pseudomonas sp. 86_A
GATCAGGAGATCACAGCGGTTCTCGCGCAGCATCGCGGGCGAGGGCGATTGCGAGGGGATCACGCGCAGGTTCAGGCTCTTCACCTGTGCGGCGACATGGTCGAAGAACCGTGGCAGCAGCAGGTCGCGCTGGAAGTCATTGGCGGCGATCGTCAGCGAAAGCTGGGCGCGTGGCGGCTCAAACGTGACGCCGCCGGCAAAGCTCCGCATCTCGTCGATCAGCGCGCGTGCCTTTGCGGCTAGGGCCTGCGCATGCGCGGTGGCGACGATGCCGCGGCCGGATTTCGCGAACAGCGGATCGCCTGCGATCCGCCGCAGCTTGTTCAGGGCGTGGCTGACCGCCGATTGCGTCAGGCCGAGCCGCGTTGCCGCCGCGGTGACCGATCCCTCCTCCAGCACGGCGAGGAACAGTTCGAGCGCGTGGCCGTCGAGCGCCAAATGATCGATTTCTTTCATGCAATATATTAT
>NZ_JAFGYS010000131.1:0-467 GCF_017491705.1 Pseudomonas sp. 86_A
GACCAATTGAACGTCTTTGAAGATGGTGCTGAAGTAACTCCAGTTGTTCTTATCGAAGCAGGAATTGTTAAAGCTGAAAAATCAGGCGTTAAAATTCTTGGTAACGGTGAGTTGACTAAGAAATTGACTGTGAAAGCAGCTAAATTCTCTAAATCAGCTGAAGAAGCTATCACTGCTAAAGGTGGTTCAGTAGAAGTCATCTAAGAGAGGTGACCTATGTTTTTTAAATTATTAAGAGAAGCGCTTAAGGTTAAGCAAGTTCGATCAAAAATCTTTTTTACGATTTTTATTGTTTTGGTTTTTCGAATCGGAACTAGTATTACAGTTCCAGGTGTTAATGCCAACAGCTTGAATGCCTTAAGTGGCCTATCATTCTTAAACATGTTGAGTTTAGTGTCAGGTAATGCCTTAAAAAACTTTTCAGTTTTTGCGCTTGGTGTTAGTCCTTACATTACAGCTTCCATTGT
>NZ_JAFGYS010000132.1:0-467 GCF_017491705.1 Pseudomonas sp. 86_A
ATTCTTTAATGTGAATAAAATATTCGGTGGAAAAATTCCACATTTTGTAGAAATTATTCTTTGTCCATTTATTTTACAAAGAAACAAATTTATTCCAAAATTTTTTTATAATTTTCAATTAAATCACACATTTCTGATTGAAGTAACAATCGATTCAACGAACGTCTATTTATATTTAATATATAGAAAACTTCAATATTAATGCTTAAATTTTATAATCTTTTATTTATTAAATTTATTAAAATAAGAATGAAATTGAAAATTGTATAATTTATAAAAAATTATATTTGATTTTGATTTTGATAAAATTTATAAGAACAACTTTTATGTGTGATTGTAAAATCTTTAATATTTCATTACATTAGTTGGCTTGCCAAATATTTTGTCTGATTTCACAACTCAATTAACTTAATTATGTAATTTTCTTATTAGCTAAATTAGATAAAAACAAATGTAATTATTATAAC
>NZ_JAFGYS010000133.1:0-467 GCF_017491705.1 Pseudomonas sp. 86_A
GTAGAGCAGATTGGCCTTCTCACGCTCGTTGCGGAAGGATTCCACCATCAGATATTTCGAGGTGCCGCGTCCGACGCGTTCGATCTCGGGCACCGCGCGGAACACGTCCTCGAGCGGAAGGTTGTGCAGCACGCCGAGCGACACCACGAGATCGAAGCTGTGATCGGGGTAGGGGAGCTCGACGGCGCTGCCGACCTGTAGAAGCGGCCGGACCTCCTCCTTGGCATTGGCGATGCCGTAGTCGGAGATGTCGATGCCGGCAATGGTGAGGTCGGGGACGAGCTGGGTGAACTCGTAGAGCAAATAGCCCTTGCCGCAGCCGACGTCGAGCACGCTCATGCCGGGCTTGATGCCGTAGCGATCGATCAGGGTCTGGGCCAGCGGGCGCCAGCGTCCGTCATAGCGATAGCCGCCATAGCCGTAGCGCCGATCGCCGTCCCAATAGTCGCGGCCCCATTGCCGTGCCA
>NZ_JAFGYS010000134.1:0-467 GCF_017491705.1 Pseudomonas sp. 86_A
GACGTAGGTGCTGATCGCTTCCATCACGATCAGATCCCACGCGCGCCGGTACCGGTCTTCTTCGGCTTTCGCCAGCGCATAGGCTTCCTCATAGCGCTTTTGGGTCGCCCCCCAGGCATAGAGCTCCCAACTGAGGTTGACTTGGCCGCCATGGAAATTGTCGGCGTTGACACTGGAAAGCGACGTGGGGCCGCCCTGCGCGTTCCAGTTGCCCTCCCTGCCCAGCGCGTATTCGACCGACAGTTGCGGATAGTGGCCGGCCCAGGCCTTGGCCGCGCGTTCGTGGTCAGCGCGCGCCGACAGCTCGCTCACGAGCACGCGAGGATCGCGTTCCCCCACTAACGCGATCATCTTTGCCAGCGTCATCAGCCCGGCGGCGTGCTCCGCGCGCTGCCCGGGAGCGCCCGAGGCGGCCGGCGGCAGCGGCACGATCGGCTCGCGCCCGCGCGGGGCCATGTAGTATGCAC
>NZ_JAFGYS010000135.1:0-466 GCF_017491705.1 Pseudomonas sp. 86_A
CCCTCACCCTGGCGCAGGCCTTCGAAGATGCCGGCCTCGACCTCGGTGAAGTCGATCACGGCTTCACCGGTCGCGTCCTGCAGACGAACGATATCGAGGCCCCTGACGCTCCAGGCGACGATATCCTTGGTGAAGGGCAGCGCCGTCTTGCAGGCCGGCTCCAGCTCCAGCTTGAAAGCCTGGCCTGCGGCGTCGGCCTTCATCGTGACGACGCAGGTCTTGCTGCGTTCGGTGGTCGAGAGCTCCCACTGGCCGGGCATCGACTTCTTCAGGCTCGTCGCATCCTGCGCATGCGTAGCGCCGATCGCGGCCAACGAGGCCGCGACGGCGAATGCAACGACCTGAAGGCTTCTCATCAGCGCCCCCTAAACGGCGTTTCGGCAACCGGCGTCAACGGCGCCTTGCCTGAGAACCATGATTTGAGGTTGTCGACCACGAGCTGGTCCATCGCGTTGCGCGTCACCAC
>NZ_JAFGYS010000136.1:0-466 GCF_017491705.1 Pseudomonas sp. 86_A
CGCTTGACCATCTCGGCGATGGGCGACGTCGACGACGACTGCTGGTCGATGAAGAGGCGACAGGCCTTGTCATCGAAGAACGCGATGCCCCAGCCGTCGGCATGATGATCGGTGAGCCCGCCGCGGGCCGCGAAGCCGGTAAACGAGAACGTCACGTCCGTCGGTTCGGCGCAGTTCATTCCGAAGAGTTGTCACATATCGCGGGTGCGGCTGAGGCTGGCGGGTGAGTACACCGGACGGTAACCGGTACAATGTCGGCTTCAAGCATATCACCGAGCCCTAAGCGGCAAAAGGCGAAAACCGCGCGCGAGCGTTTCCGTGTTGCGGTTTGCCGTCAGTCGGGCGGCGCCGCGCGCGGCCGGCGCGCCGCGCATCGCGCCTCGCCGCGCGCCATTCCCACGACACCATGAATGCTTCCGTTCCCGCCTCGCTGACCCTCGCCCGCCCCGACGACTGGCACCTGCAC
>NZ_JAFGYS010000137.1:0-466 GCF_017491705.1 Pseudomonas sp. 86_A
GCGCTCAACCGCGCGAACGGCGCCGATCGCGATTCGCTGATCGACCTGATGCGCGGCTTCTACCAGCACGCGCCCCGCTCGTCGGACACGTCGGACCGTTAGCGGCGCCCGCCGGCCCGCCTCTCCTTCCCCTTTTCGAATCCTTCCCTGGGAGCATCGCTCCGCACCATGAAGACGAGCATGCAAAGCAAGCTCGACCAGCTCACAACCCGGCTGGCCGAACTGAACGACCTGTTGAGCCGCGAGAACGTCACCGCGGACCTCGACCAGTATCGCAAGCGGACGCGCGAGCACGCGGAGATCGGCCCCGTCGTCGAGCACTACGCGCAGTGGCGCCAGGCGCGCGCCGACGAACTCGCCGCGCAGGAACGGCTGGCCGACGCCTCGAGGCGCGATTTCGCCGAGGACGAGCTGCGCGGCGCGCGCGACCGGATGGGCCGCCTCGCGGCCGAGCTGCAGACGATGC
>NZ_JAFGYS010000138.1:0-465 GCF_017491705.1 Pseudomonas sp. 86_A
GCTTCGATGCGACCTCCGGCATGCTGGCGGGCGAGGGCCACATCCCGGTTGCCGCCACGCCGCATTATCGCTCCGCCGCGCCGATTTCGGGCGGCGCCGGCTTTGCCGAGGTCGAGTTCGCCTTCGACATGAGCGTGAAGCGCATCCGCGAGGCGCCGCGCATCACAAAGCCGTTCTCCGACGAATCCTGGGCGCGGCTCAACGATCTCGGCGAGCAGGTCGACGGTGATCTCGCGAGCGCCGATGTGCGGCTCACCATGGGCGGCGAGCCGACCTTCGTCTCGGTCGACGATCTCGAAGCTGCGGAGTGGAATACGGAAGCCGTCGGCCCGACCAAGCGCGCGCTCGGCGATGATCTGATCCGCCGCTTGCGCACGCGCTTCGCGCCCGGCGGTCTGCTGCATTACGGCCAGGGCAAATGGTATCCGGGCGAGAGCCTGCCGCGCTGGGCCTTCGGCCTGTACT
>NZ_JAFGYS010000014.1:0-65145 GCF_017491705.1 Pseudomonas sp. 86_A
GTGGCGCTGATCAGCGCCACACGCGGGTCATCGACCAGCGCTTCACCAGCGTCACGGCCACCGATGATCACTTGGCACAGGTTTGCCGGGGCATCAGTGAAATTCTTCACCACGCGGTCGAACAGCGCCTGACAGGCCAGCGCCGTCAGCGGGGTTTTCTCCGACGGTTTCCATACCACCGGGTTGCCGCAGACCAATGCCAGCGTGGTGTTCCACGCCCACACGGCGACCGGGAAGTTGAAGGCACTGATCACGCCGACCACGCCCAGCGGATGCCAGGTTTCACGCATGTGGTGACCCGGGCGCTCGGAGGCGATGGTCAAACCGTACAACTGACGGGACAGGCCGACGGCGAAGTCGCAGATGTCGATCATCTCCTGCACTTCGCCCAAACCTTCCTGGGTGATCTTGCCCGCTTCCCACGACACCAGCTCGCCGAGGTCAGCCTTGTATTCGCGCAACACTTCGCCGAACTGGCGCACCAGCTCACCACGACGCGGGGCCGGCACCTTGCGCCATTGCTCGAACGCATGATCTGCGCGACTGATGTGCTGCTCGACTTCGGCCGGGCCTTCCCAGTTCACCGCGGCGATGCGGCTGCCATCGATGGGCGAATGCACCGGCACTTTGCCGTTCTGGTACAGGGCCGGGTTCACACCAAGACGATCAAGCAATGCGGCAACCATGGGTCACTCCTCAAGCGAAAAACTGAATGTGTGCGGCCGAATGTTCACGACCGGGCAGGCCTTTAGTTGTAGCGTCAGTAGGGCGAGGCAACAAACGACCTTTACGCGAGATATCATTCCGTTTATTCATGCTGCGCAGAGAAAGACAAGAAAAAGGGATCACCCATGCTGAATAAACGCCACCTGCCATCGATCACCGCGTTGCAGTGCTTCGAGGCCGTCACCCGGCACCTGAGTTTTACCCGGGCCGCCGAGGAACTGAACCTGACCCAGAGCGCTGTCAGCAAGCAAGTGGCGCAGCTTGAGGAATTGTTGCAGCACTTGTTGTTCCGCCGGGTGCGTCGACGCTTGCAGATGACCCCGGCCGGGGATTTGTACCTGGTGGAAGTCCGAAAAATTCTGACGCAGGTGGAAATGTCGACGCATTACCTGCGTTCCTACGGCGGCGAGACCGAGGTCCTGCGCGTTTCTACGCCCTCGACCTTCGGCGCCCGCTGGCTGGTGCCGCGCCTGAAGGGTTGGCGTCTGCGCCATCCATCGATCCATCTCGACTTGTGCAACGAGCAGGAGGCGGACGACTTGCTGCAAGGGCGCAGCGATCTGGCGTTCTATTTCGGCCAGGGTTCACGCCCTGGTACCGAATGCCTGAAGCTGTTCGGCGAAGAGCTGGTGCCGGTGTGCGCGCCGGGCAGCCTGCCGGATCAGCCATTCACCGACCCGACGCAACTGACCGATCTGGTGCTGCTGCAAAACGCCTCGCGCCCGCAGGCCTGGCACGACTGGTTCGACAGTCAGGGCTACCACACCGAACACAGCTACCACGGGCCGCGTTTCGAAACCTTTTATATGTGTATTCGTGCGGCACAAGTCGGCTGCGGCGTGGCGCTGCTGCCCCGGTTTCTGGTGGAAGAGGAATTGGCCGACGGCAAACTGGTCATTCCCTGGCAGCATGCAATGCCCAGTTCCGACGCTTATTACCTGGCCTACCCGGAACATGCGGCGGAAGTGCCGAAGGTCCGTGATTTTGTGAAATGGATGCTGGAGCAGATTGATAACCCTGCTGCGTAACCAAGGCACGGTTGTTATCTCTGTGGCGAGGGAGCTTGCTCCCGCCCGGCGGCGCAGCCGTCGTAAGGCCACAGACGCGTTGTAACTGCCATTACCCGGATATCGACATCGGGGCGTCTTCGCCACCCAGCGGGAGCAAGCACCCTCGCCACGGTTGCCTTCATTCAGCGCAAAAATCGCTGGCAATCCCCACCGCTGATATGCGCCACTAGCACCATTGTTTGATACCGCGCCGCGCGCGGTGCACCTGGAGACCCCGTTTATGAGCGAGAGTGTGTTTGCCGATCGCATCGTGCAGAACCTGCTCGACACCGACTTCTACAAACTGACGATGATGCAGGCGGTGCTGCACAACTACCCCAACGTCGAAGTCGAATGGGAGTTTCGTTGCCGTAACAGCGAGGATCTGCGGCCGTATCTGGCCGAGATCCGCTATCAGATCGAGCGCCTGGCCGAACTGAGCCTGAGCGCCGACCAGTTGAGTTTTCTCGAACGAATCAGTTTTCTGAAACCGGATTTCCTGCGCTTTCTCGGGCTGTTCCGCTTCAACCTGCGCTATCTGCACACCGGGATCGAAAACGGCGAGCTGTTCATCCGCCTGCGCGGTCCGTGGCTGCATGTGATTCTGTATGAAGTGCCGCTGCTGGCGATCGTCAGCGAAGTGCGCAACCGCTATCGCTGCCGGGAAATCGAGCTGGTCCAGGCGCGTGAACAGCTGTATCGCAAGTTCGACTGGCTCAGCGCCAATGCCTCGGCCGACGAACTGGCGCAGTTGCAGGTCGCCGATTTCGGCACCCGCCGGCGCTTCTCCTACCGCGTGCAGGAAGAAGTGGTGAACGTGCTCAAGCACGATTTCCCCGGGCGCTTCGTCGGCACCAGCAACGTGCACCTGTCCCGGGAACTGGACATGAAACCGCTGGGCACCATGGCCCACGAATGGATCATGGCCCACCAGCAACTCGGCCCACGGCTGATCGACAGCCAGATCGCCGCGCTCGATTGCTGGGTGCGCGAGTACCGCGGCTTGCTGGGGATCGCCCTCACCGACTGCATCACCACCGACGCGTTCCTCGGCGACTTCGATCTGTTCTTCGCCAAGCTCTTCGATGGTCTGCGCCACGACTCCGGGGATCCGGTGCAGTGGGGCGAAAAATGCATCGCCCACTATCACAAGCTCGGCATCGACCCGATGAGCAAGACCCTGGTGTTCTCCGACAGCCTGACCCTGCCCAAGTCGCTGGAGATCTTCCGCGCACTGCACGGGCGGATCAACGTCAGCTTTGGCATCGGCACCAACCTGACCTGTGACATTCCGGGTGTCGAACCGATGAGCATCGTGCTTAAAATGACCGCCTGCAACGGCCAGCCGGTGGCGAAGATCTCCGACGAGCCAGGCAAGACCCACTGCAAAGACCCGAATTTCGTCGCCTATTTGCGACACGTTTTCCAGGTTCCTGCCGATTCCAGTCTATCTAGCAAGGAGTGAATTCATGCAAGCCGTACAGCGTGAGATTGCTGAACAGCTCAAGGTCCAACCGCCGTTCGCTGACCACAAGGCTCTGCAAGCCGAAGTCGCCCGGCGCATTACCTTCATTCAGGATTGCCTGGTCAATTCCGGGCTCAAGACCCTGGTGCTGGGCATCAGCGGCGGCGTCGACTCGCTGACCGCCGGCCTGTTGGCCCAGCGCGCCATGCGTGAACTGCGCGAGCGTACCGGCGACGACAGCTACAAGTTCATCGCCGTACGCCTGCCGTACGAAACCCAGTTCGATGAGCACGACGCGCAGGCCTCGGTGGACTTCATCGCTCCGGACGAGCGCCACACCGTCAACATCGGCCCGGCGGTGAAGTCGCTGGCCAGTGAAGTCGCGGCGTTCGAAGGCAAGCACGCGGTGTCGGTGGATTTCGTACTGGGTAACACCAAGGCGCGGATGCGCATGGTCGCCCAGTACACCATCGCCGGCGCGGCCCACGGTCTGGTGATCGGCACCGACCACGCGGCGGAAGCGGTCATGGGTTTCTTCACCAAGTTTGGTGACGGCGCCTGCGACCTCGCCCCGCTCAGCGGTCTGGTGAAAAACCAGGTCCGGGCGATTGCCCGCAGCTTCGGCGCGCCGGAGTCGCTGGTGGAGAAAGTGCCAACGGCGGATCTGGAAGACCTCTCGCCGGGCAAACCGGACGAAGCGTCCCACGGCGTGACCTACGCCGAAATCGATGCCTTCCTGCACGGCGAACCGGTGCGTCAGGAAGCGTTCGACATCATCGTCAACACGTACAACAAGACCCATCACAAGCGCGTCATGCCGTTCGCGCCGTAAGTTGTGCTGGAACCTGTGGGAGCTGTCGAGTGAAACGAGGCTGCGCCTGCAGAAACGAAAAAAGCGTCCCGAGGGACGCTTTTTTTGTGCCTGAAACAATTACTTCACAGCAATGGTGCCTTTCATCATCGAGATGTGGCCCGGGAACGAGCAGAAGAAGCCGTAGTCAGTCCCGGCGGCCAGCTTCGATACGTCGATGGTCAGCGTGTCTTTCTCGCCGGCACCGATGATCTTGGTGTGAGCGATAACGCGCTCGTCGCCGTCTTTCAGGTAGTTCTTGTCGATGCCAGCGGCCAGGCCGTCAGTGGCGATCGGCTGCATGTCTGCGGTTTTGCTGACGACCAGGTTATGGCCCATGACGTTCTTCGGCAGGCTGCCGGAGTGGGTCAGCTCGACGGTGAAAGTCTTGCAGCTCTTGTCGATCACGATCTCCTTGGTGTTGAAGGACATCTGGTCGGTGGAATCAACGGTGGTTTTGCACTCGGCAGCCATCAATTGGCTGCTGGCCAGCGCCAGCAGGGATACCGCAACAACTTTGGAAAACATGGTGAATCTCCAAGGCAGGGTTAACAAAACACGAATGGTTGGAAGACTGCCTGAAATCTTCGCAAGTTCCTATGACTTGAGTCAAAAATTGTATACAACTTTCAGGCTATGACACTCATCGAAACAATCTACCGGCCAGATTCCACGGCCGGCCCTATGATCAGGCCATCTCACTGAACTGAAACGGAGTGCCTGTCATGATCTTTAACGGCCTGTTGTGCAGCTTGCTCGCCGCCTACGCCTGCGGTGCCAGCGGCACCTGCGAAACACCGAAACGCGAAGTCTAGCCCTTGGATCGAGGCCTGCCAGCCATTACCCTGTGACGGATTGACCCAGGAGGAAGGCATGTCTCTCAAATCCGTTTGTGTGTTTTGCGGCGCCAACGCCGGTACTGATCCGGCTTACACCGAAGCCGCCAAAGCCCTTGGCCGCGCCTTGGCCGAGCGCCAGTTGACCCTGGTCTACGGCGGTGGCGCCGTGGGTTTGATGGGGCTGGTCGCCGACGCCGCACTGGCCGCCGGCGGTGAAGTGATCGGGATCATTCCCCAAAGCCTGATGGACAAGGAAATCGGCCACAAAAGCCTGACCCGCCTCGAAGTGGTCGACGGCATGCACGCCCGCAAGGCGCGCATGGCCGAATTGAGCGACGCGTTCATCGCATTGCCCGGTGGCCTCGGTACGCTGGAAGAGTTGTTCGAAGTCTGGACCTGGGGCCAGCTCGGCTACCACGGCAAGCCGCTGGGCCTGCTGGAAGTGAACGGTTTTTACAACAAACTCACCGCTTTTCTCGACCATATCGTCGGCGAAGGCTTCGTTCGCGCGCCACACCGTGACATGCTGCAAGTGAGCGAATCGCCACAAACCCTGCTCGACGCCCTCGATCAGTGGAAGCCGACCGTCACCCCCAAGTGGGTCGACCAAAAACCCGGTTAACCCCCGGGCACCGATACAGGGCAGAATACGCGCCGCTCAACCTCACCTTCGACCCCAGAGGATCGCCCATGGCCAAACCCAATTACTCCTTCGCCAAACGTCAACGAGACCTGGAAAAGGAAAAGAAGAAAGAGGAAAAGCTTCAGCGCAAGAAACAGATGGCTGAAGAAGCGGCACTGAACCCTGACGGTGAAGTGGCGACTGACAACGATGATGATGTTGAAGCACCGAAAGATCAGGCGCCCGACGCCTGAGCTGATTGCTGATTCGCTCCCTGAGGGAGCGATCTGTGGCGAGGGAGCTTGCTCCCGCTGGGTTGCGCAGCGACCCCAAATAGTTTTGCGACTGCTTCGCAGCCGAGCGGGAGCAAGCTCCCTCGCCACAAAAGCTCCTCACGCTCGAGTTGTCTTCAGTCCAGTGGCATGACGGTGACCCGTACTTCCGGATCGTGAGAACCGCCCCCCAGAATCACCCCCCGCAACGGCGACACATCGGAAAAGTCCCGGCCCCAGGCCAGGGTGATGTGCTCCAGTGCCGGCTGCACATTGTTCGTCGGATCAAAATCCACCCAGCCCAATACCGGGCAAAACACCGAAACCCAGGCATGCGACGCATCGGCGCCGATCAACCGTGGCTGTCCCGGCGGTGGCTGGGTCAGCAGATAGCCGCTGACATAGCGCGCCGCCAGTCCCCGCGAACGTACGCAGGCGAGCATCAGGTGGGCGAAGTCCTGACACACACCGCGCCGGCGCTCCAGCACTTCCACCAGTGGCGTCGCCACCTGCGTGGCCTCGGCATCGAAGGTGAACTCGCTGAAAATCTTCTGCATCAGCGCTTGCACGCCGAGCATCAGCGGCTGCCCTGGCGGGAAGCAGCTTTCCGAGAACTCGACGAAGCTGCGTTTCAGATGCACGTAGGGTGACTGAAAGCGATATCGACAGGCTTCGAGCATCTGGGCAGTCAACGGCTGGCTGCTGTAAGTCAGCGCATTGCGCGTCTGCTCCCACGCCGGGGACAGATTGAAGTCAGCCAGCGGTCGCGCCAGCACCTCAACCGTGAGCCGGGCGTTGACCTGCAACTCGTCGTGCGGTCGCTCGAAGGCCAGGCGAGTCAGCGGGTTGCCGAAGACATCGAGTTCATCACGCCGGCTCGTCGGCTCCGGACTGATCAGCAATTGCTGTTCGGTGCAGCGCTGCCATATGCACTCACGAGGCCACAGGTGCGCCAATTGCTGCGCCAGCGACACCGGACTGTCGTAGTGATAACAGGTGTCGTGGAAAATCTGGTAATGCGCGCTCATCAGACGGACACCGTACGCTGGCTGAAATCATCGACATGGGCAAAGTGGCGCAGCGCCAGGCGATCCGAGACTTGCCCGCTGGCCTCGGCAATCTCTTGCAGCAAGTCAGCCAAACCATCGAGTGCCGCACGCACGCTGGATTCGCCGAACAGCGAGTTTTCCAGACAGCCCAGATCAAAACGTGCCAGACGCTCGACCAGTTGCTGCAGTCCGGCCTCGCGGGGCACGCCGAAATCATCGTTCAGGCGCTTCAGCGTGCGGGTCACCAGTTTCAGCTGGAACAACACCGCATGCGGGTTCTGTTCGTCGAGCAGCAGCAAGTCGAGCACCGGAATCAACTGCGCCACCGCCAGATAACGCGACCGGTAAGTGATGCTGCTGTTGCCCAGCTCCAGCAGCCACTCCAGCCCCGCCTGATCGAACGCGGCGCTACCGCGCAGGAACGCGGCGAGGCTGCTGCTGAGAAACTGCAGACGCTCGATGCGCCGGCCAATCATCAAGAAGCGCCAGCCTTCGTCGCGCGTCATGTCATCCAGGGCGAACCCGGACAGCGCCGCCAGCGACATCACCAGACGGTTGAGAAAATCCAGCAGCTCGCCGAAGTCCGGCGCGTCGGTGTCCAGCTCCATGGCTTCGCGCTGTAACTCGACCAAGGCCTGCCAGTTCTCCCGCGAGAGTTTGCCGCGCACCTGCGAAGCGGCCCACTGCAAGCGCTGCAGGTTGGAACGCAGGCTGAACGACCAGTCCTCGCCGAGCAGCGCCGCCAGCAGACGCTCCGGCAGCTCGCCCTCCTCCGGCAGCAGCATCAGGCGTTCGCCCAGCTCGACCGCCGCCTGCAAGGCTTGCGGATCGTCACCGTCGACATAACGCGCAAGCATGATTCGCAGCAATCGCGCACTGTCGTCGCAACGCTCGCAATAACGACCGAACCAGAACAGGTTCTCCACTACCCGCGACGGCAAGTAGGGATCACGACGCACCAGATCGTGCACGCCGACGTTGCGCTGAGTCTTCCACTGTTCGCCGCTGGGCGGACGATCCCCCAGCACCCAAGTGTCTTTGCTCGCTCCGCCACGTTGCATCGACACCACTTCGGCATCGGCATCGGCGGCGACCCGGGTCAGGCCACCGGGCAGCACGCGATAACCCTCCCGGCTCGCCACGGCGTACACGCGCATGCCGATGGCCCGCGGTTGCAACTGGCCGTCCTCGGCCTGCCAGATCGGCGCCTGAGACAGCTGCGCCAGTTCCTGCGCCACGTAGGCATAGGGCCGGGCCTGCATACGCTCGGCGAGCGCCTGACGCTGTTGTTCGCTCAGATCCCGGCCGAACACCGGGGCAAAACTTTGTGAGGGGAACGCCGGCTTGATCAGCAGCTCCGGCAACTTCTCCAGCGCCTGCGCCAGCACCGGCGCCTCGCCGCACCACCAGGTGGCGATGGACGGCAGGATCAGCTCTTCGCCGAACAGGTATTGATTGATCTTTGGCAGGAACCCGAGCAATCCGGGCGACTCCAGCACGCCGCTGCCCAGGGCGTTGGCCACCAGCACCCGGCCCTGCCGCACCGCCTCCAGCAAGCCGGGCACACCAAGTGCCGAATCGGTGCGCAGCTCCAGCGGATCGCAGAAGTCATCGTCGAGCCGGCGCATGATCGCGTGCACCCGGCGCAGGCCGCTGAGGGTTTTCAGGTACACCGTGGCATCGCGCACCGTCAGGTCGCCGCCCTCCACCAGTGGATAACCGAGCTGACGCGCCAGATACAGGTGTTCGAAATAGCTTTCGTTGAAACGCCCTGGCGTGAGCAGCACCACCAGCGGCGCGTCGTCATCACAGGGTGCTTGGCGCGCGAGGGTTTCCTGCAGGGTGCGGAAGAATCCGGCCAGATGCTGCACCTTCAGATCACGGTACAACTCGGGAAACGCCCGCGAAACAATGGTGCGGTTTTCCAGCGCATAACCCGCGCCCGACGGCGCCTGAGTACGATCCGCCGTGACCCACCAGCGCCCGTCCGGGGTGCGTGCCAGATCCACGGCGTACAGATGCAGAAAGGCCCCTTCAGGCGGTGCAATGCCCTGACAGGGCCAGAGAAAATTGTTGTGGCCGAACACCAGTTCCGCCGGCAACAGCCCTTCGCTGATCAACCGCTGCGGGCCGTACAGATCCGCCAGCACCGCATTGAGCAGGCGTGCACGCTGGGCGATCCCGGCTGACAACTGCTGCCACTCATCGGCGGCAATCACATGCGGCAGCAGATCCAGCTCCCACGGCCGGTCAGCGCCCTTGGGGTCGGCATAGACGTTATAGGTGACGCCGTTTTCCTGAATCTGCCGCGCCAGCAATGCCTGACGCTGCACCAGTTGCGTCGGGCTGCTGCGCTGTAACTGATCGAACAGTCGCCGCCAGTGCGCGCGCACTTCCCCACTGTCATCCAGCAGTTCGTGATAAGTGCCCGCGGTGCGCGGGTAGCGGTCTAGCAGGTCAGGCATGGAAAGCTCGGCAGACAGCAAGGAACGGTCAGACTAACGCAGGCACATGACGTGCGGATATACGAAAAATCCGCATGTCGTGCAGGACTTAGAAACGTCGCAAATCGAGCGTCATCGGCAGCTCGTCGGAGATTGTCAGGTCAGGTATCGGAAGTTTCCCCGGCGTGTGTCCGATGCGGAAAAACCGCGCCATGCGCCGGCTCTCCGCTTCGTTGGCATTGACCGGCAACGTCTCGTAGTTGCGCCCGCCCGGGTGCGCCACGTGGTACTGACAGCCGCCCAGGGAGCGCTGCATCCAGGTGTCGAGCAGGTCAAACACCAGCGGCGCGTGCACCGGGATGGTCGGTTGCAGGCAGTTGGCCGGTTGCCAGGCCCGAAAGCGCACGCCGGCCACAAACTCGCCGATGCGCCCGGTCGGCTGCAGCGGCACCGGAATGCCGTTGCAAGTCAGCAGATAACGCTGCGGCGGCAGCCCACTGAGCTTGATCTGCAGCCGTTCCAGCGACGAATCGACATAACGCACCGTGCCACCCGCCGTACCCTCCTCGCCCAACACATGCCAAGGCTCCAGCGCCTGACGCAGTTCCAGCTCGATGCCGTTGACCGCGTAATCGCCGACCTTGGGAAAGCGGAATTCCAGATGCGCGGCGAACCACTCGGCGCGCACTGGATAACCGGCATTGTTGAGTTCGACGATGACGTCGGCGAAGTCCTGCTCGATGAAATGCGGCAGCATGAAGCGGTCGTGCAGTTCAGTCCCCCAGCGCGCCAGTTTCGGCGGCGCATACGGCTCGCGCCAGAATCGCGCAACCAGTGCGCGCAGCAACAGCTGCTGGGCCAGACTCATGCGCGCGTGGGGCGGCATTTCAAAGGCGCGCAGCTCGAGCAGACCAAGGCGCCCGGTGGGGCCGTCCGGCGAATACAGTTTGTCGATGCAGAATTCGGCGCGGTGAGTGTTACCGGTGACGTCGATCAGCAGATTGCGCAGCAGTCGATCCACCAGCCACGGCGGGCATTCTTCGCCCGCGTCCGGCATCTGCGCGAAAGCGATTTCCAGTTCGTACAAGGCGTCGTTGCGCGCTTCGTCGACCCGTGGCGCCTGCGAGGTCGGGCCGATGAACAAGCCGGAAAACAGATAGGACAACGACGGATGGTTGTGCCAGTAGCTGATCAGGCTGCGCAGCAGATCCGGGCGGCGCAGGAACGGCGAATCCGCCGGGGTCGCGCCGCCGAGGACGAAATGGTTGCCGCCGCCGGTGCCAGTGTGGCGCCCGTCGATCATGAATTTTTCCGTGGTCAGGCGGGTTTGCCGCGCCTCTTCATAGAGAAACTCGGTGCGCTCGACCAATTCGTCCCAAGTTGCCGATGGCTGCACGTTGACCTCGATCACGCCCGGATCCGGGGTGATGCGGAAGTTGCTCAGGCGCGGATCACTCGGCGGTTCATAACCTTCCAGCAGCACCGGGCAATGCAGTTCTTCGGCAGTGGCTTCGATGGCGGCCACCAGTTCCAGATAATCCTCGACCCGCTCCAGCGGTGGCATGAACAGATACAGACGCCCCTCGCGCGCCTCGGCGCAGAACGCGGTGCGGGTCAGCCAGTCGGCGGACTCGTCGATTTTCGGTGGGCGTTCGTCGGCAGATGCTGACTGGCCATGGCTGTTGAGCTGCGTCGCGTCCGGCAGCGGCGGGAACTCCTGATTCGGATCGTTGGGATGAATGAACGGGTACTCGGCGGCCTTCACCCACGGTTGTGAACCGAGCGGCAAGCGATAGCCCAGCGGCGAATCCCCCGGCACCAGCCGGCAATGCTCGTCGCGTAGATACCAGCGCCCGCTCTGCCACTGATCGCCCTTGGCGGTGCGCGCCAGCGGCAGCACCTGACCAATCATTTTATCCAGGCCCTGACTGAAGACTTTGCGCAGACGCGCGCGCTCCAGCGGCTCCTCCAGCCGGGAGTCTTCGGCGCTGACGTTGCTCGGCAGCGCCCCCTCACGCCAGAGGTAGTAGAAATTGTCTTCGTAGGCCGGAAACACAAAGCGCGCAGGCACTTTCAGCCGCTCGGCGACACTCGCCAGAAAGCGCCCGGCCAGCGCACCGTCGGCGCCGTAATCCTGCTGTTCGTCGGCGATCAACGCGTTGTTGTGCCAGATCGGCACGCCGTCGCGACGCCAATAGCAGTTGAGCGACCAGCGCGGCAACTGCTCGCCCGGGTACCACTTGCCCTGACCGAAATGCACCAGGCCTTTCGGCGCGTAGTGTTTGCGCATGCGCTGGAACAGTTCGGCAGACAGCCGGCGTTTGTCCGGGCCCAGCGCCGCCGTGTTCCACTCGGCGCCGTCCGGGTCGTCGATGGAGACGAAAGTCGGCTCGCCGCCCATGGTCAGGCGCACATCGTCTTTCAGCAGATCGGCGTCGATCTGCCGGCCCAGCGCTTGAATCGCCAGCCACTGCTCGTCGGTGTAGGGCTTGGTAACCCGTGGCGCTTCCCAGATCCGTTCCACCGACATTTCGTGGCTGAACTGGCACTCGCACGGTTCGACCAAGCCACTGATCGGTGCTGCCGAGGACGGATCGGGGCTGCAGGCCAGCGGGATATGCCCTTCACCGGCGAACAAGCCGGAGGTGGCGTCCAGGCCGATCCAGCCTGCGCCGGGCAAGTACACCTCGCACCAGGCATGCAGGTCGGTGAAATCGACGTCAGTGCCGGACGGGCCGTCGAGGCTTTTCACGTCGGCAGTGAGTTGAATCAGGTAACCGGAAACAAACCGCGCGGCCAGCCCGAGGTTACGCAGCAGCTGCACCAGCAGCCATGCCGAGTCGCGGCAGGAACCGCACGCGTGCTCGAGGGTGTGCTCCGGGGTTTGCACGCCCGGCTCCATGCGGATCAGGTAGCGGATGTCTTCACTGAGACGCTGGTTGAGCATCACCAGGAAATCCACTGCCGGCAGCGGCGTGCGGTCGATGGCGTCCAGATAAGCTTTGAAGACCGGCGTCAGCGGCAGGGTTTCGAGGTACGGCGCCAGCTCCTTGCGCTCATCGGCGGCGTAGGCGAAGGGGATTTTTTCGGCGTAGGGCTCGAGGAAGAAGTCGAACGGGTTGAACACGGCCATCTCGGCCAGCAGATCGACCTCGATGCGCAACTCGTCGGTCTTCTCGGGGAACACCAGCCGCGCAAGGTAGTTACCCTGGGGATCCTGCTGCCAGTTGATGAAATGCTGCTCGGGCGAGACCTTCAGCGCATACGAGAGAATCCGCGTGCGGCTGTGGGCGGCCGGGCGCAGGCGAACGATCTGCGGGCCGAGTTCGACAGCGCGGTCGTAGCGGTAATGCGTGACGTGATGCAATGCGACATGAATCGACACGGCGTGCCTCCTGCGAGCCTAAGCGTATTCGAAAGCGCGCAAGACTTATGCCATGCAGAGGCTTGGGCGCTTTCCCCGAATGCTCAGGGCAGTACAGCACCAAAATCGGGCGTTGCGGGGAAATGAATTGAGGAAGTTGCGCCTAAATGTGGCGAAGGAATTCTTGTGTGGCGAGGGAGCTTGCTCCCGCTGGGGCGCAAAGCGGTCCTGAAATCACCAACCGGATGTTTCAGGAGGATCGAGGGAGCCGACTTTACGACGGCTTCGCCGCCGAGCGGGAGCAAGCTCCCTCGCCACATGAATTTCAGCGATTTTGAAATGCAAAACGCCAACCCGAAGGTTGGCGTTCTGTTGGGCTAAACGCTCCTTAGCGTGGCACCACCGGCTTGCGAGCCGGCTTCGGCCCCTTGCCCTTGGCCGCTTCCTTGCGCTCCTTGGCCGCCTGCTGGTTGCGGGCGAATGCCGCCGCCTTGGCCTGTTCACGCTTGTCCCAAGGATTGCCACCGTCGCTGGCACGCGGCGGCAGGCCGGTGTGCTGGGTGAGGATCTTGGTGGTCTTCTCTTTGCCTTCTTTCGCCACTTTATGGCTGCCGGCCGGCGTCGAGTTCTTGCGACGGGCGCTCTGGTAGCTGTCGGTGGCCGGCTGGTGCAGCGGGATCAGTTGGTTCTTGCCCGGACCGATCAGGTCGGCGCGGCCCATGCGGGTCAGCGCTTCACGCAGCATCGGCCAGCCTTTCGGGTCGTGATAACGCAAGAACGCCTTGTGCAGACGACGCTGCTCCTCGCTCTTGACGATGGTCACGCCGTCGCTCTTGTAGGTCACCTTGCGCAGCGGGTTCTTGCCCGAGTGGTACATCGCGGTGGCGGTGGCCATCGGCGACGGGTAGAACGCCTGCACCTGGTCGGCACGGAAACCGTTGCCCTTGAGCCACAGCGCCAGGTTCATCATGTCTTCGTCGGTGGTGCCCGGGTGCGCGGCGATGAAGTACGGTATCAGGTACTGCTCTTTGCCGGCTTCCTTGGTGTACTTCTCGAACATGCGCTTGAAGCGGTCGTAAGTCCCGATTCCCGGTTTCATCATCTGGTTGAGCGGACCTTCCTCGGTGTGTTCCGGGGCGATCTTCAGGTAGCCACCGACGTGGTGGGTCACCAGCTCCTTCACGTACTCCGGCGACTCGACCGCGAGGTCGTAACGCAGGCCGGAGGCGATCAGAATCTTCTTCACACCCGGCAAGGCACGGGCGCTGCGGTACAGCTGAATCAACGACGAGTGGTCGGTGTTCAGGTTCGGGCAGATCCCCGGGAACACGCACGACGGCTTGCGGCACGCGGATTCGATTTCCGGGCTCTTGCAGGCAATGCGGTACATGTTCGCGGTCGGGCCGCCGAGGTCGGAAATGACGCCGGTGAAACCTGGCACCTTGTCGCGGATCTCTTCGATTTCGCGAATGATCGACTCTTCGGAACGGTTCTGGATGATCCGGCCTTCGTGCTCGGTGATCGAGCAGAAGGTACAGCCGCCGAAGCAGCCACGCATGATGTTCACCGAGAAACGGATCATGTCGTAGGCCGGGATCTTCTCCTTGCCGTACGCCGGGTGCGGAACCCGTGCGTAAGGCATGCCGAACACGTAGTCCATTTCTTCAGTGGTCATCGGAATCGGTGGCGGGTTGAACCACACGTCGATCTCGCCGTGCTTCTGCACCAGCGCGCGGGCGTTGCCCGGGTTGGTTTCCAGGTGCAGCACGCGGTTGGCGTGGGCGTACAGGACCGGGTCGTTACGCACCTTTTCCATCGACGGCAGGCGGATCACGGTCTTGTCGCGAGTCATCCTCGGGCTGGCCAGGATCTGTACGACCTTGGCTTCTTCGGGATCGTCCACCGGGCCCTTTTCTTGCTCGATGGCGCAGGCCTGAGTGTCCTGGGTGTTGACGTACGGGTTGATGATCTTGTCGATCTTGCCCGGACGGTCGATGCGCGTGGAGTCGACTTCGTACCAGCCTTGCGGCGTGTCACGACGGATGAACGCGGTGCCGCGCACGTCGGTGATGTCTTCGATCTTGTGCCCGTAGGACAGACGCTGGGCCACTTCGACAATGGCGCGCTCGGCGTTGCCGTACAGCAGGATGTCGGCGCTGGCGTCGATCAGGATCGAGTTGCGCACGCGATCCTGCCAGTAGTCGTAGTGCGCGATGCGACGCAGCGAGGCTTCGATGCCGCCGAGTACGATCGGCACGTGCTTGTATGCTTCCTTGCAGCGCTGGCTGTAGACCAGGCTCGCGCGATCCGGACGTTTGCCGGCCATGCCACCCGGGGTATAGGCGTCGTCGGAACGGATTTTCTTGTCCGCGGTGTAGCGGTTGATCATCGAGTCCATGTTGCCGGCCGCGACGCCGAAGAACAGGTTCGGCTCGCCGAGCTTCATGAAGTCGTCTTTGGACTGCCAGTTCGGCTGGGCAATGATCCCGACGCGGAAGCCCTGGGACTCCAGCAGCCGGCCGATGATCGCCATGCCGAACGACGGGTGATCGACGTAGGCATCACCGGTGACGATGATGATGTCGCAGGAGTCCCAGCCGAGCTGATCCATCTCCTCCCTGCTCATGGGCAGGAATGGCGCTGGCCCGAAGCATTCGGCCCAGTACTTTGGATAGTCAAATAACGGCTTGGCTGCTTGCATGTCGATAACCGGTGTTGGCTTTCATTGAATTTCGCGGGCGCGGAATATAGCACAAATTTTGACCAATTCCGACGGCTGTGGTCGGAAATTGTGCTTTACCTGTGGCGAGGGAGCTTGTTCCCGCTCGGCTGCGCAGCAGTCGAATTTTGGGGGCTGCTGCGCAACCCAGCGGGAGCAAGCTCCCTCGCCACAAGTGCTCGACGTTATTCGTCGTCGTCGAAGTTGTAACTGCCCGGCGCCAGGTTTTCGAAGCGGGTGTATTTGCCGATAAAGGCCAGGCGAATAAAGCCGATCGGGCCGTTCCGCTGTTTGCCGATAATGATTTCGGCGATGCCTTTGTGCTCGGTTTCCGGGTGATACACCTCGTCCCGGTACACGAACATGATGACGTCGGCGTCCTGCTCGATCGCTCCGGATTCCCGCAAGTCGGAGTTCACCGGGCGCTTGTTGGGACGTTGTTCCAGGGAACGGTTGAGCTGCGACAACGCCACTACCGGGCAGTTGAATTCCTTGGCCAGGGCTTTGAGGGAACGCGAAATTTCGGAAATCTCGTTAGTCCGGTTGTCACCGCTGGAGCCCGGGATCTGCATCAGCTGCAGGTAGTCGATCATGATCAGGCCGACGTCGCCGTGCTCGCGCACCAGACGCCGGGTCCGCGCACGCATTTCCGACGGGCTGATGCCGGCGGTGTCATCGATGAACAGCTTGCGGTCGTTGAGCAGATTGACCGCCGAGGTCAGGCGCGGCCAATCGTCGTCTTCCAGTTGGCCGGAACGCACCTTGGTCTGGTCGATCCGCCCCAGGGACGACAGCATACGCATGATCAGCGATTCGCCTGGCATCTCGAGGGAGTACACCAGCACCGCCTTGTCGCTGCGCAGTACGGCGTTTTCCACCAGGTTCATCGCGAAGGTGGTCTTACCCATCGACGGACGGCCGGCGACGATGATCAGGTCGGACGGCTGCAGGCCGCTGGTCTTCTCGTCGAGGTCGGTGTAACCGGTGGACAGGCCAGTGATCGCGTCGGCGGTGTTGAACAGGGTGTCGATGCGGTCGATGGCCTTGGTCAACAGTTCGTTGACGCCCACCGGGCCGCCAGTCTTCGGCCGTGCTTCGGCGATCTGAAAGATCTGCCGTTCGGCTTCGTCGAGGATCTCTTCGGCGGTACGGCCTTCAGGGTTGAACGCGGCGTCGGCGATTTCGGTGCTGATGCCGATCAACTGGCGCAACGTCGCCCGCTGGCGAACGATCTGCGCATAGGCCTTGATGTTGGCGACAGATGGCGTGTTTTTCGCCAGCTCGCCGAGGTAACCGAGGCCGCCAACCTGGGACGTCTGACCTTCCTTGTCCAGTTGCTCGGCAAGGGTCACGACGTCGATCGGCATGTTCTGATCGGCCAGCTTGGCGATCGCACGGAAGATCAAACGGTGGTCATGCCGGTAGAAATCGCCGTCGGAGACTTGATCGAGCACGCGCTCCCAGGCGTTGTTGTCCAGCATCAGACCACCGAGTACAGCCTGTTCGGCCTCGATGGAATGCGGCGGCACTTTCAGCGCGGCGGTTTGCAGATCGTATTGCTCGGGAGCGGAGATTTCGTTCATGGCCACTTGGAGTCAGGGTTGAAAACGGGAGTACCAGAAAGACAAAGGGCACGACCTGTAAACAGGATCGTGCCCGATGTTACCGGCAAGCACCCGAGGGTGCCAGCCGACAAGTGTTGCTTAAGCTGCTACCACGACAACGCGTACGGTGGCTTCAACTTCGGCGTGCAGGTGCACAGCCACGTCGAATTCACCCACGTTGCGGATGGTGCCGTTCGGCAGACGAACTTCGCTTTTCGCAACTTCAACGCCGGAAGCGGTCAGTGCGTCAGCGATGTCGTGAGTACCGATCGAACCGAACAGCTTGCCTTCGTCGCCAGCGGTGGCAGTGATGGTCACTTCCAGCTCGGCCAGTTGGGCAGCACGGCTTTCAGCCGATGCTTTACGGTCTGCGGCGGCTTTTTCCAGCTCAGCGCGACGCTCTTCGAACGCAGCCAGGTTGGCAGCGGTCGCAGCGGTAGCTTTGCCGAAAGGCAGCAGGTAGTTACGACCGTAACCGGCCTTAACGTTTACTTTGTCGCCCAGGTTGCCCAGGTTGGCGATTTTTTCCAGAAGGATCAGTTGCATGTGGAAATCCTCTTAACTTTTAACCTTCACCGTTCGCGTTATCGGTGTCTTTCGACACGTGACGACCGCGAAAATCAATCAGGCTGTCGACAATGGCCAGAACCACGAGCAACGGATAGATCAGCTGCATGAACAACAGCAGCGTGACGTACAACCCCACCAGCCAGAAACCGGCCAGTCGCTTCTGCCCGACCAGCCCGTGAATCAGGGCGAGTCCGGCGAACACCAGCGGTACACTGCACAACGGCGTCAACATGGCCATCTGTGCACCGAGATTCGGGCCCAGAAGCATCAACGCCAGCAGCAACATCGCCGGCCCCAGCGGGATCCGGATGGCGCGAAACTCGCGACCAAAACCACCCGGGTTGTACAACAACGCCTGCCAATGCCGCCCGACAATCAGGCTCAGCACGCTGACGATCTGCAACAACGCCGCAATCAGTCCGGTCAGGACCGGTGCAATCAGGGACGCGAACCGCGCTTGCTCATCCACCGACAATTGCTTGTAGGTATCACCAAGAAGCGCCGGCATGACCTTTATCAAGGCCTGCGCGAGCATCTCGATCTGGGCTGCAAACGCCGCCCCGAGCACCACTGAAAACACCACTCCAATCACTACGCTGACCAGCAGCGTGCGAACCCAGGACTCGCTTGCGCGCAAAACCAACGCAAGCCCCGAAGATCCCAGCAGCACCAGAAGTGCCCGTGGATCATCGGCATACAGCCACCAGATCAATGCTGGCAGCAGCCCCAGAGACAGAACACCCAGGGCGTCCGTCAGTCCGCGCCGCAGCAGCACAAGGCTCCCGGCGGCAGCGCCCAACCAATACAACAACGGCAATGTTGCACATCCGGCCACCACGAGAGTGGCCTGCATACGGCCTCGCATGATGAACTCAGCTAAGGCACGCATGCATTCAATCCTTTGCTACTTGTCGACTGCCCGGTCTCAGCGGCCGTGGCTGTCGGTGTAGGCCAGCAGGGCCAGGAAGCGGGCGCGCTTGATAGCGGTGGCCAGCTGACGCTGATAACGAGCTTTGGTACCGGTGATGCGGCTTGGAACGATTTTGCCGGTCTCGGATACGTAGGCTTTCAGAGTGTTGAGATCTTTGTAATCGATCTCTTTCACGTCTTCAGCGGTGAAGCGGCAGAATTTACGACGACGGAAGAAACGTGCCATTTGATAGGCTCCTTAAAAGGTCCGTGGATTACTCGTCAGCGTTATCGCTGTTGTCGCTGTCATCACTATCAGCGCTATCAGCGCCTTCGTGCTCAGGACGGTCGCGACGCTCACGGCGCTCACTGCGGTTTTCTTCAGCCTTGAGCATCTCGGACTGGCCGGTAACGGCTTCGTCGCGACGGATGACCAGGTTACGGATCACAGCATCGTTGTAGCGGAAGTTGTCTTCCAGCTCGGCCAGGGCCTTGCCAGTGCACTCAACGTTCAGCATCACGTAGTGAGCCTTGTGAACA
This sequence comes from Pseudomonas sp. 86_A, assembly GCF_017491705.1. Taxonomy (NCBI): domain Bacteria; kingdom Pseudomonadati; phylum Pseudomonadota; class Gammaproteobacteria; order Pseudomonadales; family Pseudomonadaceae; genus Pseudomonas; species Pseudomonas sp. 86_A. The sequence continues at coordinate 19,023 of NZ_JAFGYS010000014.1, forward strand.
TTGTTGATTGCGTAGGCCAGTTGACGACGGCCCCAATCTTCCAGACGGTGGATTTTGCCGCCGTCTTCTTCGATCAGCTTGGTGTAACGCTCAACCATGCCGCCGACTTGCTCGCTCTGGTCAGGGTGGACCAGAAAGATGATTTCGTAATGACGCATGAATGCTCCTTACGGGTTGTAGCCTGCCGCTCAAAAACGGTCAGACAAGGAGTGAATGACACTTATGGACTTGCTGGCGCGGGGCACATGCGTGCCTGCCGTCACAGCAAGGGGCGCAATTGTAGAGAAGGGACAGAGGAGGTGCAAGGCAATTGGTGATTATTTGAACAATCACCGACAGACAACTGTAGGCGCTGCCGAAGGCTGCGATTTTTTGACTTTGTTTTTTTCAAAACAAGATCAAAAGATCGCAGCCTCGTTTCACCCGGCAGCTCCTACAGTTTCTGCAAAGGCTTATTTCTTGGCAGCAGCCTTGGCTTTTGCACCGCGCTGACGCTGCGCTTCGAACAGGCACACACCGGTCGCCACGGACACGTTGAGGCTGCTGACGCTACCGGCCATTGGCAGGTTGACCAGATAGTCGCAGTGCTCGCGCGTCAGGCGACGCATGCCTTTGCCTTCGGCGCCCATGATCAGGATGGTCGGGCCGGTCAGGTCCTGGTCATAAATGCTGACCTCGGCCTCACCCGCCGTACCGACAACCCACAGACCGCGCTGCTGAAGTTTTTCCAGGGTGCGCGCCAGGTTGGTCACCGCCACCAGCGGAATCACTTCCGCTGCGCCGCAGGCGACTTTACGCACCACCGGCGTCAGGGTTGCCGACTTGTCCTTGGGCACGATCACCGCCAGCGCGCCGGCAGCATCGGCCGAACGCAGGCAGGCGCCGAGGTTGTGCGGATCGGTCACGCCATCGAGTACCAACAACAGCGGTGCGCCTTCGGTGCGATCGAGCAGTTCGTCGAGCATCGCCTCGCCCCAGACCTGGCTCGGACTCACGTCCGCAACCACGCCCTGGTGCACGCCTTCAACCCAGGCGTCCATTTCGCGGCGCTCAGCCTGACCGACCTGCACACGATTTTCGCTGGCCAGTTCGATCAGGGTCTGCACGCGCGGATCGTTGCGGCTTTCAGCCAGCCAGATCTGCTTGACGCGTTTGGGGTGGTGACGCAGCAACGCTTCTACCGCGTGAACGCCGTAGATTTTTTCCAACTGACTCATGACTTCGCCTTCGGTTTACGCGCCCCGCCACTTTTGGCTGGAGCCGAACCCGCTTTTGGCGGGCCTTTACGGTGTTTGCTCGGTTTGGCTGGCTTGCCGCCGGCAGCCTTGTCAGGCGCCGACCGTCCGGTCTTTCCCCCAGACGCCGCTTTACCACCGCTTTTGGCTTCGGCCAGCAAGGCCTTCTTCAGTTCACGGCTTTTGCGCAGCTCGGCGTTTTTCGCCACGGCATCGCTCGGGCGATAGGCCTCGGGGGCTTTTTCCTTGGCCGGACGACGGCTGGCGGTTTTTGCCGGGGCCTTGTCTTCCACAACCTTGGCCGCAGGTGCTGCGGTGTCGGTGCCACGCTTCTTGCGACCAATCGGCGCACTGATGGTTTTTTCTGCCATCTCGAAGTCGATCTTGCGTTCGTCGAGATCGACGCGCATGACACGCACTTCAACGGTGTCACCGAGACGGAAGCTGCGACCGGTGCGCTCGCCCGCCAGACGGTGATGCACAGGATCGAAGTGGTAGTAGTCGCCCGGCAGCGCGGTGACGTGCACCAGACCTTCGACGTAAATGTCGGTCAGCTCGACGAACAGACCGAAACCGGTCACAGCGGTGATCACGCCCGGGAACGATTCGCCCACGCGATCCTTCATGAACTCGCACTTGAGCCAGTTCACCACGTCGCGGGTCGCTTCGTCGGCGCGGCGTTCGCTCATCGAGCACTGCTCGCCGAGTTGCTCCAGCGCCGCTTCGTCGTACGGATAGATACGCGCCTTCGGAATGGTCATCGCCCCGGCACGGCGAACGTGCGGAGTGTCCTGTTTCGAATGGATCACACTGCGGATGGCGCGGTGTGTGAGCAGGTCCGGGTAACGCCGGATCGGCGAGGTGAAGTGGGTATAGGCTTCGTAGTTCAGACCGAAGTGGCCATCGTTTTCAGCGCTGTACACCGCCTGACTCAACGAACGCAGCATCACGGTCTGGATCAGATGGAAGTCCGGACGATCCTTGATGCTCGCCAGCAGGGCCTGATAATCCTTCGGCGACGGACCATCCTTGCCTTTGTGCAGGGACAGGCCGAGCTCGCCAAGGAAGGCGCGCAGTTTTTCCAGACGCTCCGGCGGCGGCCCCGCGTGAACGCGATACAACGCAGGGATTTCGTGCTTCTTGAGGAACTCGGCAGTGGCCACGTTGGCCGCCAGCATGCATTCCTCGATCAGCTTGTGCGCATCGTTACGGACGGTCGGGCGGATTTCGGCAATCTTGCGCTCGGAACCGAAGATGATCCGGGTTTCCTGCGTTTCGAAATCGATCGCACCACGCACGTGACGAGCGGCCAGCAGCACTTTGTACAGCGAATAAAGCTGCTTGAGATGCGGCACGACGTCGGTGTACTCGCCACGCAATTTGCGTGCTTCGGCGACCTTCGGCGTTTCCAGCATCGCACTGACCTTGTTGTAGGTCAGACGGGCATGGGAATGGATCACCGCTTCGTAGAAGCAGTAGTCGGTCATTTCGCCGGACTTGGAGATGGTCATCTCGCAAACCATGGCCAGACGATCGACGTGCGGGTTCAGCGAGCACAGGCCGTTGGACAACTGCTCAGGCAGCATCGGCACCACGCGCTCGGGGAAGTACACCGAGTTGCCGCGCACCTGGGCTTCGTTGTCCAGCGCCGAACCGATCTTTACGTAGCTGGAAACGTCGGCAATCGCCACGTACAACTTCCAGCCGCCGGAGAACAGGCGCAGCTTGCCCGGTTTGGCTTCGCAGTAGACCGCGTCGTCGAAGTCGCGGGCATCTTCGCCGTCGATGGTGACGAACGGCAGATGGCGCAGGTCGACACGCTTCTCTTTGTCTTTGTCTTCGACTTCAGGCTTGAGCTTGGCGGCTTCTTTGAGCACCGCTTCAGGCCAGACGTGAGGGATATCGTAGGTACGCAGCGCGACATCGATTTCCATGCCCGGCGCCATGTAGTTGCCGACGACTTCGATCACATCACCTTGCGGCTGGAAGCGCGGAGTCGGCCAGTGGGTGATTTTCACCTCGACGAACTGACCGATCTGGGCGTTGGCGTTGCGGCCCGGGGTGACCAGCACTTCCTGCTGGATCTTCGGGTTGTCGGCAACGACGAAACCGATGCCGCCTTCTTCGAAGTAACGACCGACGATGCTCTCGTGAGCTCGGGATACCACTTCGACGATCACGCCTTCGCGGCGACCGCGACGGTCGAGACCGGAAACGCGCGCCAGAGCACGGTCACCGTCGAACACCAGACGCATTTGCGCCGGGCTCATGAACAGGTCATCGCTGCCATCGTCCGGCACCAGGAAGCCGAAACCGTCACGGTGACCGCTGATGCGGCCGAGGATCAGGTCGAGCTTGTCCACCGGCGCATAGGTGCCACGGCGGGTGTAGATCAATTGAGCATCGCGCTCCATGGCGCGCAGGCGGCGGCGCAGGGCTTCGATCTGGTCTTCTGTGGTCAGACCAAACTCTTCGACCAGTTGCTCGCGGGCAGCGGGCGAACCCCGATCAGCAAGGTGCTGAAGGATCAGTTCGCGGCTGGGAATAGGGTTATCATATTTTTCCGCTTCACGAGCGGCCTCGGGATCGAGGGACTGCCAATCGGCCATTAGAGAGTTTTCACCTTGTCTATATACGGGTTAGTTTGGCATAGGCGCCATCAAACGGGAAATTTCCCACTCCATAAGGCTGTTCTAAAGCCTTGTATCGACGCCTGAACACCCTTTTGAACACCGCCGGTAAAAAAAATCATTTTTTTTGCTGGCAGGGGTTTACAGTTAAAAAGGCGCTCCGTATAGTGCGCGCCATCGACGACGTACACACGTTGACGAGATGCCCAGGTGGTGAAATTGGTAGACACGCCAGCTTCAGGTGCTGGTGACCTTACGGTCGTGGAAGTTCGAGTCTTCTCCTGGGCACCAATTTCGAGTTTGAGACTAGATCAGTTTCAAGACTCACACAAAACCCGCGAAAGCGGGTTTTTTGCATTCTAAGGAACGGATTTGTTAAAACCGATTAATTAAAATTAAATCAGGGGTTTACAGATCAAAAAGCGCTCCGTATAGTGCGCCACATCAACAGCGGCAACGCTTGCGATGAATGCCCAGATGGTGAAATTGGTAGACACGCCAGCTTCAGGTGCTGGTGACCTTACGGTCGTGGAAGTTCGAGTCTTCTTCTGGGCACCAATTCAAATTCAAGGTTACGACCTTGAGTTTCCCAAAAACCCGCGAAAGCGGGTTTTTGCGTTTCTGCCCTTTGGAAAACCACCAAACCTTTTGTGGCGAGGGAGCTTGCTCCCGATGGGATGCGAAGCAGCCCTCGCTTTCATTCAATTAATCCTCTCTCACAAATCTAACGACTGCTGTGCAGCCGAGCGGGAGCAAGCTCCCTCGCCACAATGGTTTTTCCAGCCATCTAGCAAACTCGCCTCTCCATCGCAAGGCGCACTTGAGAAACAATATCGTTTATCATTGTTGCAAGTTTTTGCAATGCGACAGTGAGGAACCCTGCGAATGATGTTTCGAAATACCCTGCGCCGCGGCTTGACCTTCACCCTGCTCGGCCTGGCACTCGCCACTCCCCTCACCCAGGCAGCCGACGCGGTTTCCCTGACGCTCTACAACGGTCAACACAAGGAAGTCGGCGATGCCATCGCCAAAGCCTTCGAGGCCAAGACCGGGATTCACGTCAATGTGCGCAAAGGCAGCAGCAACCAGCTCGCCAGCCAGGTCATCGAAGAAGGCGACCGCTCTCCCGCCGATGTGATCTACACCGAAGAATCCCCACCGCTGAACAATCTTGGCGAACAGGGTCTGCTGGCCAAAACCGATGACGCCACGCTGGCCGTGCTGCCGAAAGAATATGTCGCCGGCAACGGCACCTGGATCGGCGTCACCGCGCGGGTTCGCGTGGTTGCCTATAACCCGAAGCTGATCGACGAAAAGGATCTGCCGAAATCGGTACTCGGCTTCTCCGATCCGAAATGGCAAGGCAAGGTCGGTTTCGTGCCAACCAGCGGCGCGTTCCAGGAACAGGCCGTAGCAATCATCAAGCTGCACGGTCGCGACGCCGCCGAAGAATGGCTGACCGGCCTGCGCGCCTTCGGCAAGACCTACAGCAACAACATGGTCGCGCTCAAAGCCGTGGAAAACGGTGAAGTCGCCACCGTGCTGGTGAACAACTACTACTGGTTCGCCCTGCAGCGCGAGAAAGGCAAACTCGACTCGAAACTGCATTACTTCACCGGCGGCGACGTCGGCGGGCTGATCACCGTGTCCAGCGCGGCAGTCCTGAAATCCAGCAAACACCCGAAAGAAGCCCAGCAATTCCTGGCCTACATGGCCAGCGAAGAAGGTCAGCGCGTGATCACTCAGACCACCGCCGAATACCCGCTGCACAAAGGCATGGAGTCGGATCGCGGCCTCAAGCCATTCAGCGAGCTGCAAGCGCCGAATGTCACCCCGGCCGACCTGGGCAACGCCGAAGAAGCGCTGGAACTGGAACGTGAAGTTGGCCTGAACTGATGGCCGCATCGTTATCCGCCCCCGCCGCGCGCGGGGGTTACGTGCCACGGCGCAAGCGGCCATCGATCTGGCTGGTACTGCCGGTTTTATTACTGGTGGTGCTGAGCCTGTTGCCGCTGGCCTACGTCGGCCTGAAGGCCTGGCAGGCCGGCTGGGCCGAGGCGCTGCACTTGCTGTGGCGCCCTTACGTGTTCGGCCTGCTGCGCAACACTTTGGCGCTGATGGTCGGCGTGACGCTCACCTGCGGCGTGATCGGCCTGACACTGGCGTGGCTGCTGGAGCGCAGCAATCTGCCGGGGCGGCGCCTGTGGGGCGTGATCTTGTGTCTGCCATTCGCCGTGCCGGCGTTTGTCAGCAGCTTCACCTGGGTCTCGTTAAGCGCACAGTTCGAAGGCCTCGGCGGGGCGATCCTGGTGATGAGCCTGTCGAAATACCCGCTGATCTTCCTGCCGGTCGCGGCCACCCTGCGCAATCTCGATCCATCCCTTGAAGAGTCAGCCCGCACCCTGGGGCAGAATCGCTGGGGCGTGTTTTTCCGCGTCACCCTGCCGCTGCTCTGGCCGTCGCTGCTGGCCGGCTCGCTGCTGATTGCCCTGCACATGCTGGTGGAGTTCGGCGCCCTGTCGATCATCGGCCTGCAAACCTTCACCACGGCGATCTATCAGCAATTCGAACTGGAGTTCAGCAACGCCAACGCGGCGATGCTCTCCGCGGTATTGCTCGCATTATGTCTGGCACTGCTGTGGCTGGAGTTGCGCGTACGCGGCAAGGGCCGGCATGTGCGCACAGGCCAAGGCGCGGCGCGTCAGGCCGAACAGGTGCGTCTCGGTCCATGGGCCATCGTCGGTCAGCTGTATTGTCTACTGCTGGCGATTGTCGGCAGCGGGATTCCGCTGGGCATGCTCGCGTATTGGCTGGCGGTCGGTTCGTCGGCAGCCTTCCCGGTCGCAGCGATCACGCAAGCGCTGCTGTCGTCGTTGGCGTTGTCGCTGGGCGGCGCGGCGTTGTGCCTGCTGCTGGCAGTGCCGGTCGGGCTGCTGGTGGTTCGTTACAAAGGCCAACTGGCGATCTGGGCCGAGCGCCTGCCGTATCTGCTGCACGCGCTGCCGGGTCTGGTGATTGCGCTGACGCTGGTGTATTTCGCCCTGCATTACGTGCCGGCGCTGTATCAGACGTCGGCGTTGCTGCTGATTGCCTATGCACTCCTGTTTTTGCCACTGGCGCAGGCGCCGATCCGTACGGCATTGAACAAGGCCGCACCGCAACTGGAAGAGGCTGCGCGTACGTTGGGCGCATCTTCGTTCACGGCATTTTGCCGGGTGACCCTGCCGATCATCTTCCCGGCATTGGGCGCGGCGTTTGCGCTGGTGTTTCTGGATGCGATGAAGGAATTGACGGCGACGCTGTTGCTCAGTCCGACCGGGCTCAACACGCTGGCGACCGAGGTCTGGGCACACACGGCGAATGTCGAGTTTGCGGCGGCAGCGCCTTATGCGGCGTTGTTGATTTTGGTCTCGGGGTTGCCGGTGTATCTGCTGACGACGCGGATGTATCTGAGCCGCTGAAAAATAAAAAGATCGCAGCCTGCGGCAGCGCCTACAGGGGAATTTGCGTTTCCTGTAGGCGCTGTCGCAGTCTGCGATCTTTTGATTTAAGCCCTGAACTGCCCCAGACTCGCCTTCAACTGCGCCGCCAGGCCATCCAGTACCTTGCCACTCGCCGTGGTCTCCACCACCGCCTGCGCTGCTTTCTCGGCCTGGGCATGAATCGTTTCCACCCGCCCGCGCACCGCTTGCGCGCCCTGCGCCTGATGCGCCGCTGCCTGCGTCGCCAGCCCGATCGCCGCGTGCACCTGCTCGACCGAGGCCTGAACCGACTGCTGCAGCCGCGCACTGTCGCGCAACACCAGCAAACCTTCGCTGGCCTGACGCCCGGCCTGACCGATCGCTTCTACCGCCTCACGCGCACCTTGCTGCAAGGCGACGATGTGCGCCTGAATGTCGCCGGTCGAGCTTTGCGTCTTGCTGGCCAGCGCACGCACTTCGTCCGCCACCACCGCAAAACCACGCCCGGTCTCGCCGGCCCGTGCTGCTTCGATGGCCGCGTTGAGCGCCAGCAGGTTGGTCTGTTCTGCGATCCCGTGGATCACCGTCAGCACCACTTCAATCTGTTCGCTCTGCTGCGCCAGTCGCTCAATGACTTTTGCCCCGGTGTCGACCTGCCCGGCCAGCGCCTCGATCAGGCTGCCGACTTTGGCTGAAGTGCGGGTGTTTTCGTCAGTGGCTTGGCGAATATCCACCACCTGCTTCAACGCCGCCTGCATCGCATGGCTTTCCGATTGCGCCTCGTCAGCCATCTGCGACAGCGCCCGCAGGCTTTCCGCCACTTCATCACGCTGCATCCCGGCTGCCGCATCGGCGCCGGCATTGCGCAAGGTCATGGCACCGATTTCCACGCCGGTACGCTGGGCCACGTCGCCCGCCTCGCGCACGATCGGCTGCAACTTATCCACAAAGCGATTGACCGCCGACGCCATGTCGCCGATCTCGTCCTTGCTGTTGATCTGCACGCGCTTGGTCAGGTCGCCCTCGCCCGCCGCCAGATCGTCCATTGCCGCGTTGAGCATCTTCAAACGATTGACCACCCGATGCCCGAGCACCACCGCCAGCAACAACAGCACGCCACAGCCGACCAGCGCCAGGCCCAGGCCGATGCGCCAGCGCAAGGTCGCCGCGGCGTCCTGCACGGTGCTGGTGGTATTGGCTTTCATCTCGGCAGCGGTGGATTGCGCCGACTGCAAGCGCGCCTGCATGGCGGCAGCGCTGTCAGCGGCGGCGCCCTTGAGGCTGTCGCCGACCAGTTGATCGCTGCTGGCGATCAACGCCGAGAAGCGCTGGTCGAGGGCGGCCAGATCGGTTTCCACCGAGGCCGTCGAGACGCCCATCAGCACCTTGCCGATTTCCACGCCGTTGGGGTTGATCGAGGCTTCAAGGTAGTAGACCGACGGATCGTTTTTCGCTGCGTCCAGCACCTTGTCCAGCGCGCGCTCGCCCTGGCCTTTTTCCAGCAGGGCCTTGTTGATCGGGTTTTCGCGGTTGAGGTAGCGGGTCAGGTGCTGGCCGGTGGCGTCGTCGTAGACCACGAACAACACGTTGGGATTGCGCTGGGCCCGGCGGGCGAATTCGGAAAGGGTCGGCACGTCGCTGTCCCACATGGCGCGCGGAGCCACCGAGGCGAGCAACTGGGCCATGTCATTGGCCGAATCCTTCAAGTCTTTTTCCAGGGTCGTACGCAGTTGCGCCTGTTCGTCCTTCAGACGAGAAGACAGGCCGGCGGTCAAACGCTGGCGGGTACTTGAGGACAGGTTATCGAGACTCGACGTGACTTCACGCCCGGCCTGCTCCAGCTCGCCCGAGAGCTTCTGGCTGTCAGCGCCCAGGCGAACGCCAAGGTCGGCTTCCAGCGCCGTGACCGTGCTTCGTGTGAGGGCGACGGCCACCAGCACTTGCACCAAAAGGGCGATACCAAGGGTAACGAACACGGGCCGCAACAAACGGCTTTGTAACAGTGAGAGAACGGCCGACACTGTGAATCCCTCTACTTCTGACGCCATTAATTTGATGGCACTCTTGTAGACAGATTTACAGCAAAGGTCATGCCGTCCAACCGGCATAAACGACAAAGGCCCCGATTAAGGGGCCTTTGTTTTTTACATCAACGACTTATCAAGCAAACGGATGACGCAGAACGATGGTTTCGTTGCGATCCGGGCCCGTCGAAATAATGTCGATCGGCGCGCCGATCAATTCTTCAACGCGCTTGATGTAAGCACGAGCGTTGGCCGGCAGCTCTTCCAGGGTCTTGGCGCCCACGGTCGATTCGGTCCAGCCCGGCACTTCTTCGTACACAGGCTGAAGGCCCACGTAGCTGTCAGCGTCAGTCGGCGCAACGGCGTTGCCTTGCGCATCTTTGTAGCCGGTGCAGATGTTGATGGTTTCCAGGCCGTCGAGTACGTCCAGCTTGGTCAGGCAGATGCCCGAGATGCTGTTCACATCGATAGCGCGACGCAGGATAACGGCGTCGAACCAACCGCAACGACGGGCACGGCCGGTGGTAGCGCCGAACTCGTGACCTTGCTTGGCCAGGTGCGCACCCACTTCGTCGAACAGCTCAGTCGGGAATGGACCCGAACCGACGCGAGTGGTGTAAGCCTTGGTGATGCCCAGGATGTAGTCCAGGAACATCGGGCCAACGCCCGAACCGGTCGCCACGCCACCGGCGGTGGTGTTGGAGCTGGTCACATACGGGTAGGTACCGTGGTCGATGTCGAGCAACGAACCCTGGGCGCCTTCGAACATGATGTCTTTACCGGCGCGACGCAGGTCGTGCAGCTCAGCCGTCACGTCCAGCATCAGCGGCTTGAGCAGCTCAGCGTATTCCTTGCACTCGGCCAGGGTTTTTTCGAACTCGATGGCCGGCTCTTTGTAGTAACCGACCAGCATGAAGTTGTGGTAATCCACCAGTTCACGCAGCTTGTCTTCGAAGCGCGGCATGTTGAGCAGGTCGCCAACGCGCAGACCGCGACGAGCAACCTTGTCTTCGTACGCCGGGCCGATGCCGCGACCGGTGGTACCGATCTTCAGCTCGCCACGGGCCTTTTCACGGGCCTGGTCCAGCGCCACGTGGAAGGACAGGATCAGCGGGCAGGACGGGCTGATACGCAGGCGCTCGCGCACCGGTACGCCTTTCTCTTCCAGCTTGGTGATCTCGCGTAGCAAGGCGTCAGGTGCAACCACCACGCCGTTGCCGATCAGGCACTGCACGCCTTCGCGCAGCACGCCCGACGGGATCAGGTGCAAGACGGTTTTTTCGCCGTCGATCACCAGGGTGTGGCCAGCGTTGTGGCCACCTTGGTAGCGCACTACGGCGGCAGCATGTTCGGTCAGCAGATCAACGATCTTGCCTTTGCCCTCATCACCCCATTGGGTGCCCAGGACTACGACATTCTTACCCATAACACTTGTCCTCATTCGCGCAAACTTGGTGCCGGCGTTGGCCGGCAGGAAAACTCAAGAAGCCAGTGGCGATACTTGCCAAAGCCCGTTCTGCTGAATCAATTGCCGGTCGCAGTCCGCTTCACGGGCGGCGGCCAAAGGTTGTCCAGGCAACGCCTGAACGACACGCTGACCCTCACTGCGCAACTGGCAAACCTGCTGCCAGAGTGCCGCATCCGTACTGTCAGGCATCCAGATACCGCCAGACGGTAGCTCGATCTCAGCACGCCCCAGGGTCACCAGGGTTTTCAAATCGGTAGAGAAGCCGGTCGCCGGACGGGCACGACCGAAGTCGGCACCGATGTCATCGTAACGACCGCCCTGAGCGATGGACTGACCCACGCCCGGTACAAACACCGCGAACACCACACCGGTGTGGTAGTGGTAGCCACGCAACTCGCCCAGATCGAAGTACAGCGGCAGATCCGGGAAACGCACCGACAGACGCTCGGCGATCGCCAGCAAGTCTTCCAGCGCGGCCAATACCGGCGCCGGCGCATTGGCCAGACGCTCACGGGCGGCGGCCAGCACTTCACGTCCGCCACACAGGTCGACCAGCGCCCGCAGCATGCCGGACAGATCGGCCGGCAAGCCTTCGGTCAAGGTAATGACCTCGTCGATGGCCTTGCGTTGCAGCGCATCGAACAACTGCTGCTCGACCTCACCGGACAGACCGGCGGCGCGCGCCAGACCACGGTAGATGCCGACATGACCGAGGTCCATGTGCACATCCGGCACATCGGCCAGTTGCAGCATGGCCAGCATCAGGCTGATCACTTCAACGTCACTGCTCGGGCTGGCATCGCCGTACAACTCGGCGCCCAACTGGATCGGGCTGCGCGAGGAAGACAGTGCACGCGGCTGGGCATGCAGCACGCTGCCGGCGTAGCACAGGCGGCTCGGACCTTCACGACGCAGGGTATGCGCATCAATGCGCGCCACTTGCGGCGTGATGTCGGCACGGAACCCCATCTGCCGGCCCGACTGCGGGTCGATGACCTTGAAGGTACGCAGATCCAGGTCCTGGCCCGCACCGGTCAGCAGGGATTCCAGGTACTCGATATGGGGAGTCACGACAAACTCGTAACCCCAGCTCTGGAACAGATCCAACACCTGACGACGCGCGACTTCAATGCGCGCCGCTTCCGGTGGCAGTACTTCTTCGATGCCATCTGGCAGCAGCCAGCGGTCTACCGTTGCCATTACGCCATTCCCCTTTGATCCGGGCGGCCAGCCTGCGGGCGAGCCTTGAGTGAAGCAGAAAATGACCGATCCGTTCAAAACGCACGCGCATGAACGACGCGGCGAAAGGCCTGTTACCGGCTTCGCCCATCACTTTCCTCGAAAAACGCTCGGGCCATTCAACCCGATGCCTGCAACAAAAAACAGCAATCAAACGTGCAGACGCAAAAAAGCCGGGAATTTCCCGGCTGCCGCATCATACACACGTTTTCCCAAAGGATCACCCCGCCCGAGGTTTTAGCCGCCGGGCGGAGCGATTCAGGTCAACGTCGTATCAAGGCTTGGACTTTTCCAGGTAACGGAAGAAGTCGCTGCTTGGGTCGAGAACCATGACGTCGGATTTGTTCGCGAAGCTTTCACGGTAGGCGCGCAGGCTGCGGTAGAAACCGTAGAACTCCTGATCCTGACCGTAGGCCTTGGAGTAGATCGCAGCGGCCTGGGCGTCACCGTCACCGCGAACCTCTTCGGATTCACGATAGGCTTCAGCCAGCAGTACGCGGCGCTGACGATCGGCGTCGGCACGGATGCCTTCGGCCAGCTCGTTACCCTTGGCGCGGTGCTCGCGAGCTTCACGCTCACGCTCGGTGCTCATACGTTCGAACACGCTGCGGTTCACTTCTTTCGGCAGATCGATGGCCTTGACCCGGACATCGACCACTTCGATACCCAGCTCTTTTTCCGCCATCGAGTTCAGCGATGCAGTGATGTCAGCCATCAGCGCATCACGCTCACCCGACACCACTTCGTGCAGGGTGCGCTTACCGAACTGGTCACGCAGGCCCGACTCCAGACGACGGGAAAGACGCTCGTCGGCAATCTGCTTGAGGCCGGAAGTCGCGGTGTAGAAGCGCTCGGCATCTTTCACGCGCCACTTGGCGTAGGCATCGACCATCACGGCTTTCTTTTCCAGGGTCAGGAAGCGTTGCGTCGGCGCATCCAGCGTCATCAGACGTGCGTCAAATTTACGCACCTGGTTAACGTAAGGCACCTTCACATGCAGACCCGGCTGGACATCAGCCTGAACCACACGACCGAACTGCAGCAGCACCGCACGCTCGGTCTGAGCCACGATGTAGAAGCAGTTCCAGCCAACCAGAACCACAACGACGCCAACAATCAGGGCGATCAGCGATTTATTGCTCATCAGCGGGTCTCCCTTGTGCGTGTCTGCGGCAGGTCAGTGACATGCGGCGCGACGTCCGTGTTGTTGCTGGCAGCGGCCGAACCGGTCACCGGTGCATTGCTGCCACCCGAGCTGTTCTGAATCATCTTGTCCAACGGCAGGTAAAGCAGGTTGCTCTGGCCGTTCTTGTTACCGGTCACGAGTACCTTGCTGGTATTGCTGAAGACTTCCTGCATGGTGTCCAGGTACAGACGCTGGCGGGTGACTTCAGGTGCCTTGCGATACTCGGCGACCAGTTTGGTGAAGCGGTCGGCCTCACCCTTGGCGCGCGAGATCGTTTCGTCACGGTAACCATTGGCATCTTCGAGGATGCGCTGGGCCTGACCACGGGCTTCCGGCACGACGCCGTTGGCGTAGGTTTCAGCCTGGTTGCGCGAACGCTGCTCGTCTTCACGGGCACGGATCACGTCGTCGAAGGCTTCCTGCACTTCACGCGGGGCTGCCGCGTTCTGTACGTTGACCTGGGTGACGGTGATACCGGTGCGATAGGTATCGAGGAAGCGTTGCAGACGCTCCTTGATTTCGCTGGCCATCAACTCACGACCTTCGGTCAGCACCTGGTCCATGGCGGTGGAACCCACCACGTGGCGCAGGGCACTGTCGGTCGCATGCTGCAGGCTGATTTCCGGCTGATCGACGTTCAGCACGAAATCCTGCAGGTTGGTGATCTTGTACTGCACGGTCAGCGGCACTTCGACGATGTTCTCGTCTTCGGTCAGCATCTGGCCCTGCTTGGTGTACGCACGCTCACGCGTGACGTTTTCCATGTACTTTTTATCGATCGGCGGGAAGTAGATGTTCAGGCCCGGGCCGACAGTCTCGTAGTACTTGCCGAAGCGCAGCACCACGGCTTGCTCCTGCTCGTCGACCACATAGACCGCGCTGTACAGCCAGACAGCCGCCAGCACCACGAGGCCGATGCCGAGCAGACCGCCGAAGCCGCCACCACTCCTGCCCGAACCACCGCCGTCATCACCACCGCGTTTCTTACCACCACCGAACAACCCGTTCAGGCTTTCCTGCAGCTTTCGGAAGGCCTCGTCGAGATCCGGTGGCCCCTTGCGGTCGCCGTTATTGCGGCGCTTGCCACCCCAAGGATCCTGATTATTCGAGTTGCCACCCGGCTCATTCCAAGCCATAGCGCTCTCCATCTGATAAAGCAAAGACGCACCCACGGCGCGCCGACCAATGCTACAGAATGCCTGCCGTTGCGGCACAACCGCTTTGCCAGGCTTTTATTGCAAAGTGTGTTGCTCGATGAATTCCATCGGCTGCAATCCTTCGCGGCTTACCAGTCGATTCAACTCGACCCGGGGCAAACGAACGGCCAGCAGGCAGATGCCTTCTTCGTCGTGCTCTTCTTTCTGCACCGCACCGAGTTCGAAGAACTGCGCACGCAGTCGAGCGAACCGTTGCGGCAAGCGCAATGTCCCCACGAACAAATCACTGCCCAGCAACTCGGCAATGGCTTGTTCAAGCAATTCCAGACCCGTGCCATCACGCGCCGACAACCACACCCGTTGCGGCTTGCCATCGGCATCGCGCTGGATCTGTGGCTCAACGCCTTCAAGCAAATCGAGTTTGTTGTATACCTCCAGGATCGGCAAGTCCTGGGCCCCGATCTCGCCCAGCACCACCATCACCTGCTCGATCTGCAACATGCGATCCGGTTCGGCCGCATCGATCACGTGCAACAGCAGGTCGGAGTTGCTCGACTCTTCGAGCGTAGACCGAAATGCCTCGACCAGCTTGTGCGGCAAGTGGCGAATGAACCCTACCGTGTCCGCGAGAACAATCGGCCCCAGGTCATTCAGCTCCAGACGGCGCAAGGTCGGATCGAGCGTGGCGAACAGCTGGTCAGCCGCGTACACCTCGGACTTCGTCACGTTATTGAACAGCGTGGACTTGCCTGCGTTGGTATAGCCCACCAGGGAAACGGTAGGGATATCCGCGCGGGAACGGCCGCGTCGCGATTGCTCGCGCTGGCTGCGTACTTTTTCCAGACGGCCCTTGATCTGGCGCAGGCGCACCCGCAGCAGACGGCGGTCGGTTTCGAGCTGGGTTTCACCCGGGCCACGCATGCCGATGCCGCCACCCTGACGCTCAAGGTGAGTCCAGCCGCGCACCAGGCGAGTGCTCATGTGGTCAAGCTGGGCCAGTTCGACCTGGAGCTTGCCTTCATGGGTACGCGCGCGCTGGGCGAAAATATCGAGAATCAGACCGGTACGGTCAATCACGCGACACTCGAAAACACGTTCGAGGTTACGTTCCTGACTGGGCGTGAGAATGTGATTGAAAATCACCAGATCGGCTTCTTCAGCCTTGACCAGGTCGCGCAGCTCTTCGACCTTGCCGCTGCCGATCAGGAATTTGGCGGTTGGCCGATGACGCGGTACGTTAAAAAACGCAACGGTCTCGGCGCCCGCCGAATTAGCCAATTCCTGAAACTCCTGCGGATCTTCGCGCGCCTCAGGGTCCTGACCATCCAAGTGAACGAGGATGACTCGCTCACCACCACCGTGGCGCTCAAAGAACAAAGGAGACTCCTATCAGGCGTTACCTGGCTCAGCGTCACCTGCATCGGATTCGGTTGCGCTAGGCAGACGAATTGGACGTACTGGCACGACTGTAGAGATAGCGTGTTTGTAAACCATCTGGCTCACGGTGTTTTTCAGCAGGATAACGAACTGGTCGAACGACTCGATCGTGCCCTGCAGTTTGATACCGTTGACCAGGTAGATGGAAACCCCAACTTTCTCTTTACGTAAAGTATTCAAGTAAGGGTCTTGTAGCGAATGCCCTTTTGACATGTGCCGCACTCCTTTAAGGATTCAATAATAAAAAATAGGTAATTCAGATGGCTTTGGCCGCCACACCCCCAAGGATAGACGGCAATTGCAAGGACTCAGCTCAATATGGAGATGGTCCCAAGGTATTTCAAGGCGCGTGGCAGATTGTCGCAATCAAGACTGTCCAGCCAGTGCAGATCATCCCAGCTGCGCAGCCAGGTGAACTGGCGCTTGGCCAATTGACGCGTGGCAATGATGCCGCGTTCCTGCATTTCGGCTAACGACAGCTTGCCATCCAGGTAGTCCCAGACTTGGCGGTAGCCTACCGCACGTATAGACGGCAACCCGGAATGCAGGTCACTTCTATTACGCAGGGCTACGACCTCGTCGATGAACCCCTGTTCCAGCATATTTGTGAATCTTTGTTTAATGCGCTCGTGCAGTACCTGACGATTTGCCGGGGCAATGGTCAAGTTCGCGACAGTATAGGGCAATTGTTGCCGTCCCGAAGCGGCTGCTTCAGTACTTTGCGCAGATTGTTGCTGACGCAGGGCCGTCATGCTCTGACCGCTGACCCGATAAACCTCCAGCGCCCGACTCAGGCGCTGCGGATCATTGGGATGAATGCGCGCCGCTGACTCCGGGTCGATCACCGCCAATTGCTCGTGCAGAGCTTGCCAGCCAAGGCGTGCAGCCTCTTCTTCGATCTGCGCGCGGACCTCGGGATCCGCCGCTGGCATGTCCGCCAGACCTTCGACCAAGGCCTTGTAATAGAGCATCGTCCCGCCCACCAGCAGCGGAATTTTCCCGCGTGCGGTGATTTCAGCCATGGCTTGCAAGGCATCGCGACGGAAATCGGCGGCGGAATAAGCCTGCGCCGGGTCAAGAATATCGATCAGCCGATGCGGAAACTCGGCCAGCAGCTCTTTCGACGGCTTGGCGGTGCCGATGTCCATGCCGCGATAGACC
Source organism: Pseudomonas sp. 86_A (assembly GCF_017491705.1). Taxonomy (NCBI): domain Bacteria; kingdom Pseudomonadati; phylum Pseudomonadota; class Gammaproteobacteria; order Pseudomonadales; family Pseudomonadaceae; genus Pseudomonas; species Pseudomonas sp. 86_A. The sequence goes on from NZ_JAFGYS010000014.1 coordinate 36,021, forward strand.
AGCGCCGAATCGACACTGATCAGCTCGCACGGCAGCACCTTGGTCAGCTCGATGGCCAGGTCGGTCTTGCCCGCAGCGGTCGGGCCCATCAGGAAAATCGCTGGAGGAAGCTGGCTCATCAACGACCGCGCAGGAATAGTTTGTCCAGATCGTCCAGGCCCAATTGGGTCCAGGTCGGTCGACCATGGTTGCATTGACCGCTGCGTTCGGTGTTTTCCATGTCACGCAGCAGGCCGTTCATTTCCGGCAGGGCCAGGCGCCGGTTGGCGCGGATCGCGCCGTGGCAGGCCATGGTCCCGAGCAGTTCGTTCAGATGCGCCTGAATCCGGTCGCTGGTGCCGTATTCCATCAGGTCCGACAGCACATCGCCCACCAGGCGGTTGGCCTCGGCCTGCTTGAGCAGTGCCGGGATCTGGCGGATCGCCAGGGTTTCCGGGCCCAGACGCTGCAGCTCGAAGCCCAGTTTCTGGAACCATGCTGCGTGTTCTTCGGCGCAATCGGCTTCACGCTGACTGACCGCCAGCGACTCCGGCACCAGCAATGGTTGGCCGCTCAAGCCTTCACTGGCCATGGCGATTTTCAGGCGTTCGTACATGATCCGCTCGTGGGCGGCGTGCATGTCCACCAGCACCAGCCCCTGGGCGTTCTCGGACAAAATGTAGATGCCCTTGAGCTGGGCCAGCGCGTAACCCAGCGGCGGAATATCTTCCTGGCCAGCCGGCAGCGCGTTGGCATTGGCCTCCGGCAACGGCGCAAAAAACTCGCGGTACGCGGCTTGCGCCTCGGCGGCTGGCGGCACCGCGGATTGTGGCCGTGGCGTGTACTGATACTGATAAGCGCCGCCCGCACTGGCTCCGGACGAGGTGTTGAACGCCGGTTGCGCCTGCGGCTGCTCCAGCAGCGCGTTGGCCGCCAGACGCATTTCGCCCTGCGGGCCGAACTCGCCGGCCTCGATGCCGGTTGGACGGACGACGGCGGTGGTGACAGAGCCGGCCAGCTGATCTTCCGGACGCACATCGCCCAGCGCGCGGTGCAGGGTGCCGTAAAGGAAGTCATGCACCATGCGCCCGTCGCGGAAACGCACTTCGTGTTTGGTCGGGTGCACGTTGACGTCGACCGCTGCCGGATCGACCTCGAAAAACAGCGCGAAGGTCGGATGACGACCGTTGAACAGCACGTCGCGATAAGCCTGGCGCACCGCGTGGGCCACCAGTTTGTCGCGCACCGCGCGGCCGTTCACAAAGAAATACTGCAGATCCGCCTGGCTGCGGTTGAACGTCGGCAAGCCGACCCAGCCCCACAGGTGCAGGCCATTGCGTTCGATCTCAATCGGCAGCGCCTGCTCAAGGAAGCCCGAGCCGCAGATGGCTGCCACACGCCGGGCGCGGGCCGCATCATCATGGGCCTCGTGCAGGCTGAGGATGGTCTTGCCGTTGTGGCGCAGGTGGAAAGCCACGTCGAAACGCGCCAGTGCCAGACGCTTGATCACTTCTTGCAGGTGATCGAATTCGGTTTTTTCGGTCTTGAGAAACTTGCGCCGCGCCGGGGTGTTGAAGAACAGGTCACGCACTTCCACCGACGTACCGACCGGATGCGCCGCCGGTTGCACGCGGGGCGCCATGTCGCGACCTTCGGTCTCCACCTGCCAGGCCTGATCGGCGTCGCGGGTGCGCGAGGTCAGGGTCAGGCGCGCCACCGAGCTGATCGACGCCAGTGCTTCACCGCGAAAACCGAGGCTCATCACCTGCTCGAGGTCTTCGAGGTTGCGGATCTTGCTGGTGGCGTGACGGGCCAGCGCCAGCGGCAGGTCGTCGGCGGAAATGCCGCTGCCATCGTCGCGCACCCGCAGCAGCTTGACACCGCCCTGCTCGACATCGACGTCGATGCGTTTGGCACCGGAGTCGAGGCTGTTTTCCAACAGTTCCTTGATCACCGAAGCCGGGCGCTCAACCACCTCACCGGCGGCGATCTGGTTCGCCAGCCGTGGGCTGAGCAGTTCGATGCGTGCGGCGCTCAACACCTGATTCATTCTTTGGACGCCAGTTCGGTGCCGGGAATGGTCAGGTGCTGACCGACTTTCAGCTCATCGCTGCTGAGGTTGTTGGCGCTGCGCAGAGTCGCAGGCGACACCTGATAACGCACCGCGATCATCGCCAGCGTCTCGCCCGGGCTCACGCGGTGATCGCGCGGGCCCTGGGCGATCTTGCCGGAGTCACGCAGCCAGGCAATGTAAGTGCCCGGTGGCGGGTTTTGCTGGAAGAACTGGCGCACACCGCTGCTGATCGAACGGGCCAGCGCCTGCTGGTGGCTCGATGCCGAGAGTTTGTTCGCTTCATTGGCGTTGGAGATAAACCCGGTTTCCACCAGGATCGACGGAATGTCCGGCGACTTCAGCACCATGAACCCGGCCTGTTCCACACGTTGTTTGTGCAGCGGCGTCACCCGGCCGATGTTGGTCAGGACTTTCTGGCCGACATTGAGGCTGGAGGTCAGCGACGCGGTCATCGACAGGTCGAGCAACACCCCGGCGAGCATGCGGTCCTTGTCGTCGAGGCTGACGTTGCCGGCACCGCCGATCAGGTCGGAACGGTTTTCGCTGTCGGCCAGCCAACGGGCGGTCTCCGACGTGGCGCCGCGATCGGACAAGGCAAATACCGAGGCACCGAAGGCAGCCGCCGACGGCGCGGCGTCAGCATGGATCGAGACGAACAGGTCGGCACCCTTCTTGCGGGCGATTTCGGTACGGCCACGCAGCGGAATGAAGTAGTCGCCGGTCCGGGTCAGCTCGGCGCGGAAGCCTTTCATGCCGTTGACCTGACGCTGCAGTTCGCGGGCGATCTGCAGCACCACGTCTTTCTCACGCTGGCCGCGCGAGCCGGACGCGCCCGGGTCTTCGCCACCGTGACCGGCGTCGATCACCACAATAATGTCGCGCTTGCCGGCCGGGGCTGGCGGCAACTTGATCGCCGGCTCTGCCGGGGTGACCGGCACCGCCGGCACTGTCGCCACTTGCGGCGTTGGCGCAGGCGGTGGCGCGGCATCGGCTGCATTGTCGAACAGGTCGACCACCAGACGGTTGCCATATTGCGCGTTGGGCGCCAGCGAGAAGCTTTTCGGGGTGACGGCTTTTTTCAGGTCGATGACCACCCGCAGGTCGGTCGGCGTGCGCTGGGCCGAGCGCATCGCGGTGATCGGCGTGTTGGCGGTCGACACTTTCAAGGGTGCACCCAGGGTGGCGCCATTGATGTCGATCACCAGCCGATCCGGTGCGGTCAGGGTGAAGACGCTGTGCTGCACCGGGCCGCTCAGGTCAAAGACCAGTCGCGTGTTGTCCGGCGCCCGCCACAGGCGCACGCTGTTGACCTTCGTGTCGGCCACAGCGTTTACGGCCACTGCCATCAACATCAACCCTGCGGCAGCCACCAACGCGCGAAAGCGCATACCTAACCCCATCATTTAATTGGATTCCAATGCCAAAGCGGCACACCAGGTCTCGCCACGCGAGCCCTGGGATAAAATTTTCAGCGAACGCCCGCTGTCTTGCGGGCTAATGGTAATGGTCAGGTCGGGCTTTGGCAAAAAGCCTGCACCTTTATCGGGCCACTCGATCAGGCACAGGGCATCGTCTTCGAAATAGTCGCGGATGCCCAGAAACTCCAGTTCCTCCGGATCGACCAGACGATACAGGTCGAAGTGAAAGGCGCGCATGTCACCGATCTCGTAGGGCTCGACCAGGGTAAAGGTCGGACTTTTCACCGCGCCGACATGCCCCAGCCCGCGAATGATGCCCCGCGACAGCGTAGTTTTGCCCATGCCCAGGTTGCCTTCGAGAAAAATCAGGCCATGGCCCTGGGTCACGCGGGCGATCCGTGCGCCAAAGTCGCTCATGGCCTGTTCATCGGCCAGGTACAGGGTTACTTCAGACACGGTGCATGCTCCTCCAACAACTGACGAATGACTGGAATCAGATCACTGGCCGCCAGCCCACGGCCGAATTTACCTTGTTGCGCACCGGCATTGGCATGCAGCCAGACCGCCAGGCACGCCGCATCGAAGCCGTTCATGCCTTGCGCCAGCAGCGCGCCGGTCAGACCGGCAAGTACATCGCCAAGGCCGGCAGTGGCCATGGCCGGATGGCCCTGATGACACAGCGCCAGACGTCCATCGGGATCGGCGATCAGGCTGCCAGCGCCTTTGAGCACGACGACGGCCGAATATTTCTTGCTCAGCGCCTGCGCTGCTGCCGGACGATCGGCCTGCACTTCGGCGGTACTGATCCCCAACAGACGCGCCGCCTCACCGGGGTGCGGGGTGATCACGCAATCCTTGGGCAGACTGACAACACCGCCCGCCAGCAGATTCAATGCATCGGCGTCCCACACCTGTGGCAGTGCCGCGTTCGCCGCAGCCGACAATAACGCCCGCCCCCAACTCGCCTGCCCCAGCCCCGGCCCGACAACCAGCACCGAGACTTTCTCGAGCAAGCCCATCAACTGATTGGCCGATGAAGCGCCCAGCGCCATGACTTCCGGCACCCGAGTCAGCGCCGCCGGGACATGTTCCGGGCGCGTCGCCAACGAGACCATGCCCGCGCCGCTGCGCAGGGCGGTTTCGGTGCTGAGCAGGATCGCCCCGCCAAACCCGTGGTCGCCACCGATCAGCAGCACATGACCGAAGCGGCCCTTGTGCGAGGTCGGTGCGCGCGCGGGCAGACGCGGCAGATTAGCCGCATTGAGCCGGCGAGCCGCAACCTGAATGTCAGCATAGGTTTCAGCGCTGGCCTGCAGATCGTTGAACACCCGTTCGCCGACACAATCTGCCGCATCGCCGGTGAACAGCCCCAGCTTCAGGCCAATGAAAGTGACCGTGAGGTCTGCACGCACCGCGACACCCAGCACTCGCCCGGTATCGGCCGACAACCCGGAAGGGATATCGACCGCCACCACCGGCAGGCTGCTGGTGTTGATCGCGGCAATGGCTGCGGCATAGGGTTCACGCACCTCGCCACTCAAGCCCGTGCCAAGCAGGGCATCGAGGACAATGCCGCGCAACTCGGCCTGGGCACTCCAGCCCAGCACCGCGACACCTTCGGCCACCGCCTCGGCATGGGCCAGCGCCGCGTCACCCTGCAAGCGCTGCGGCTCACCGACCGCCAGCACGCGCACCGTCCACCCGGCACGCTGCGCCAGCAGCGCCAGCAAATAGCCGTCGCCGGCATTGTTGCCACGCCCGGCCAGCACGGTCAGTTCAGTGGCTGAGGGCCAGCGCCGTACCAGCGCGCGCCAGCACGCATACGCGGCGCGCTGCATCAATTCGAAGCCCGGCGTACCGGCAGCGATCAGCCGCGCGTCGAGCTCGCGCACCTGGGCGGCGGCGTACAGCGCGTCGGGTAATTCATCTTTCGTGTGCGGCATGCGTCTTCGGGCTCCGATGTCTGGCAGAATTATACGCACCTCAGCTCCGGTTTCTCTCGCCTCATGTCCGCCATCACCACAGATCTGCCCGCCCTCGCCCAATCGATCAAGGATTGGGGCCGCGAGCTGGGCTTCCAGCAAGTCGGCATCAGCGGTCTGGACCTGGCCGAGCATGAGCAGCACCTGGAGCGCTGGCTTGCCGCCGGCTACCACGGCGAAATGGACTACATGGGCGCCCATGGCAGCAAACGCTCGCATCCCGAGGAGCTGGTGCCCGGCACGCTGCGCGTGGTTTCGCTGCGCATGGACTACCTGCCCGGCGACACGCAAATGGCGCAGATGCTCGCGCAACCGGAGAAAGCTTACGTCTCGCGCTATGCCTTGGGCCGCGATTACCACAAATTGATCCGTAAACGTGTGCAGCAATTGGCCGACAAGATTCAGGCCGAGATCGGCCCGTTCGGTTTCCGCGCATTCGTCGACAGCGCCCCGGTGCTGGAAAAAGCCATCGCCGAGCAGGCCGGACTGGGCTGGATCGGCAAAAACACGCTGGTGCTCAACCGCAAGGCCGGCAGCTATTTCTTCTTGAGCGAACTGTTTGTCGATCTGCCGCTACCGGTGGACGAACCACACAGCACCGAACACTGCGGACGCTGCACCGCGTGCCTGGACATTTGCCCGACCAACGCCTTCGTCGGTCCGTATGTGCTGGACGCGCGGCGCTGCATCTCTTACCTGACCATCGAACTGAAAAACGCGATTCCCGAAGACCTGCGCCCGTTGATCGGCAACCGGGTGTTCGGCTGCGATGACTGCCAGATCGTCTGCCCGTGGAACCGCTTCGCCCGGCCGTCCGGGGAAAGCGACTTCAAGCCGCGGCACAATCTGGACAACGCCGAACTGGCCGAACTGTTCCTGTGGGACGAGGACAAGTTTCTCAGCAGCACCGAAGGCTCGCCGCTGCGCCGCGCCGGTTACGAGCGCTGGTTGCGCAATCTGGCCGTGGGCCTGGGCAATGCGCCGTCGAGCATTCCGGTGCTGGAAGCCTTGAAGGCGCGCCGCGACTACCCGTCAGAGCTGGTGCGGGAACATGTCGAGTGGGCGCTGAAACAACACGGCCTCGCCTAATCACACAATGTAGAAGCTGCCGCAGGCTGCGATCTTTTGCTCTTGTCTTTTAAAAATCAAAGTCAAAAGATCGCAGCCTGCGGCAGCTCCTACAGGGAATTGCGTCAGGGCTGATCGTTATAGACGAACTTGGGCATTTCCCAGTGGAAACGGATCGCCAGCAGGCGTAGCAGGAAGCCGCCGAACAAGGTAATCAGGATCGCCTGCTCGCTCGGCACATTCAGGTACAGGCAGAGCATGTAACACCACGCCGCCGCGAACGAGACGCTGGCGTACAGTTCACGGCGAAAGATCAGCGGGATGTCGTTGCAGAAGATGTCGCGCAGGATGCCGCCGAATACGCCAGTGATCACGCCGCTGACCGAAGCCACCAGCATGCCGTGGCCCATTTCCAGAGCGGTCATGCAGCCGATCAGGGTGAACGCCACCAGGCCAACCGCATCAAGCACCAGAAACAGTGAACGCAGGTGGCGCATCCAGCGCGCAGTGAACACGGTGAGCATCGCGGCGGCCGAGGTCAGCACCAGGTATTCCGGGTGTTTGACCCAGGTCAGCGGGTAATGGCCAAGCAGCACGTCGCGTACCGAACCGCCGCCCAACGCCGTGACACAGGCAATCAGCACCACGCCAAACCAGTCCATGCCGCGCCGTCCGGCAGACAGCGCGCCGGTCATGGCTTCAGCGGTAATGGCGATCAGATAGAGCATCAGCAACATGGCGGCGGTCCTGGCAGGAAGGCGCGCAGTCTAGCCATTTCAGCGCCGCACCAGAAGGGGGCAATAGGCGCATTGCCGTTTGTGGCGAGGGAGCTTGCTGTGGCGAGGGGATTCATCCCCGATGGAGCGCGAAGCGATCCCCGCTCGACACAGCCTCACCGCGTACTCAGGTCTTGCGACTGCTACGCAGCCGAGCAGGACGGTGCGACCTTTCGACAAGCTCCCTCGCCACAAAGCCCCTCCACCGACACTTAGAACTTGATGAAATGCTTGCGGTAGTGCTGCAGCTCGGCGATCGATTCGCGGATGTCGTCCAGCGCCAGGTGGGTGCTGCCCTTCTTGAAGCTGTCACGCACGTCCGGCGCCCAGCGCGCGGCCAGCTCTTTGAGCGTCGACACGTCGAGGTTGCGGTAGTGGAAGTAGCTTTCCAGCGCCTTCATGTGGGTATAGAGGAAGCGCCGGTCCTGGCAGATGCTGTTGCCGCAGATCGGCGATTTGCCCTTCGGCACCCACTGTTCCAGGAACGCGATGGTTTCGGCTTCGGCTTCGGCCATGCTGATACGGCTGTCACGCACGCGCTGGGTCAGGCCGGAGTTGCCGTGGGTGCGGGTGTTCCACTCGTCCATGCGAGCGAGCACTTCGTCGCTGTGGTGGATGGCGATCACCGGACCTTCGGCCAGGGTGTTCAGGTCACTGTCGGTGACGATGGTGGCCATTTCGATGATGACGTCGTTTTCCGGATCCAGACCGGTCATTTCCAGGTCGATCCAGATCAGGTTCTGCGGGTTTTGCATATTCGGGCTCCTAGGCAATGCTGCGCAGTTTAGCCTAGGCCGATGCCCGGGCGTGCTAAACTCGCGGCCGTTTTACCTAATCGCTGCATTCTTCAGACGGAACACCCATGGCCAAACGCCAACTCAATCGTCGTCAAAACTGGCGCATCGAAAAGATTCAGGGCGAGCGCGCCGCGCGCGCCGCCAAACGCGAGTCCTCGGCGGTCGAAGCCCTCGAGGGCGGCGATCTGGGCCCAGAGCAACACGGCCTGGTGATCGCCCACTTCGGTGTGCAGGTCGAGGTCGAGGCCGTGGACGGCGAACTGGCCGGCCAGGTATCGCGCTGCCACCTGCGCGCCAACCTGCCAGCGCTGGTAACCGGCGATCGGGTCGTCTGGCGCGCCGGCAACCAGGGCATCGGGGTGATCGTCGCGCAACTGCCGCGCACAACCGAACTCTGCCGCCCGGACAGCCGTGGCCAGCTCAAGCCGGTAGCTGCCAACGTCGACATGATCGTCATCGTCTTCGCGCCGCTGCCCGAGCCGCATGCCAACCTGATCGACCGCTACCTGGTGGCCGCCGAACACGCCGGCATCCGCCCGTTGCTGCTGCTGAACAAATTCGACCTGATCGACGAGCAGAACGCCCCGGCGCTCAATGCGCTGCTGGCGGTGTACCGCACGCTGGGTTATCCGGTGCTGGAAGTCTCGGCGCACCACGGCAACGGCATGGAGCAGTTGCAGCAGCAGCTCGACGGGCGCATCAGCGTGTTCGTCGGCCAGTCCGGTGTCGGCAAGTCGTCGCTGGTCAACAGCCTGCTGCCTGAAGTCGACACCCGCGTCGGGCCGTTGTCCGAGTTGTCCGGCCAGGGCACTCACACCACGACCACCGCGCGCCTGTTCCACTTCCCAGGTGGCGGTGAACTGATCGACTCCCCGGGTATCCGTGAATTCGGTCTGGGCCACGTCAGCCGCGCCGACGTCGAAGCCGGTTTCATCGAGTTCAACGACCTGCTCGGCACCTGCCGCTTCCGCGACTGCAAGCATGATCGCGAACCCGGTTGTGCACTGCTCAAGGCCCTGGAAGATGGCCGCGTGCAGCAGCAACGCATGAACAGCTACCGCTCGATCATCGCCAGCCTGCCGGAAAACGGCTACTAAACATCCACAACGGCAGCACCTCGACCGAGGGCTGCCGGATGTCGGACCACGCCTGACAAATCCCCGATCTGGTTAAACGTCAGACCTTTCTGAAAGGCCCCCGCACGCCCGTTTGCAGGACATTTCTGTTTCACCGTCCAACCCTTGTAGGCGCTTTCCAGATGCCTACATTGAGTTCCTCCTTCGCACCTTCGCGACCTTCGAGGAACCCCATGCAGACCTACCACCTGTTCATCAGCCATTCGTGGAACTACGCCCACGCTCACGACAACCTGGTGCGCCTGCTCGGTGCGCAACCGGACTTCAGCTTCAAGAACTTTTCGGTGCCACCGCACAACCCCATCGTCGGGGCGCAGACCGATGCGCAGCTTGCCCAAGCCATCGAAAACAAGATCCGTCCCTGCTCGGCAGTGCTGATCATGGCCGGGATGTATTCGACCTACAGCACCTGGATCAACAAGGAAATCGAGATCGCCAAGCGCCTGGGCAAAGTGATCATTGCGATCAAGCCGTTCGGCGCCGAGCGCATTTCCAGCGTGGTGCGCAACGCGGCGCACGCCGAATGCGCCTGGAGCACCAAGAGCATCATCAGCGCCATCCGTCAGCAAACGGCGGTGTAACCATGCGCAAGGGACTGTTTATCGGCATCAACGACTACACCCATGTTTCGCGCCTGAGCGGTTGCAGCAATGACGCGATGGCCATGGCTTCGGTGCTGAAAACCGATGCCAATGGCGATCCGAATTTCAAGAACGTGGTGCTGACGTCGGCAGAGGACTACCTGAGTCGGGAGAAACTGGAAGACCAGATTCGCGAACTGTTTTCCGGCGACTGCAACGTCGCTCTGCTGTATTTCGCCGGCCACGGCAGCTTCGACGTCGACACTGATGAAGGCATGCTGATCCCGCAGGACTATCGCAACGCCAAGGACGGCATCCGCATCAGCGATGTTCTCAACTGGGCCACCAAGGCCACCCGCATCAAAAACAAAGTGATCATCCTCGATTGCTGCCAAGGCGGCTCGGCCGGTGAAGTACGCGCCTTGCGCAGTGAAAGCAGCGTGGTCGGTGAAGGCATGACCATCCTCACCGCCTGCAAAAAGGAAGAGCCGGCCATGGAAGGTGCGCAACACGGCGTGTTCACCGGTTTGTTGCTGCAGGCCCTGCACGGCGGCGCGGCGAATATCCTCGGCAAGATCACCCCCGGCAGCCTGTACTCCTTCGTCGACAACGCGCTCGATGCCTGGGAACAGCGCCCGGTGTTCAAGACCAACGTCTCGCAGTTCATTTCCCTGCGTGAGGTCTCGCCGCTGATCCCCAAGGAGATCCTGCGCAAACTGCCGGAATGGTTTGTCGAAGCCGAATCGACGTTCGCCCTTGATCCCAGCTACGAACCCACCGAAGCGGCGTTCGACCCGGAACACGGCGAGGTCTTTGCCCAACTGCAAAAGTGCAATCGCCACAGCCTGATCGAACCGGTCGACGCCGAACACATGTATTACGCCGCCATTCACTCCACCGGCTGCCGCCTCACCGCACTCGGCGCCTATTACCGCGAACTCGCCCTCAAAGGACACTTCTGATGCCGGTTTTCATCAGCTACCGCCACATGGATCGCCCGCAGGCCATGGCCATCAACAGTCGCCTGATGCAGGCCAATATCAAAACCTACCTCGACGTGCTCGACCCGGAATCGCAGACCACCGACGACATCACCGGGGTGATCACGCGCAACATCACTGAATGCACGCATTTGCTGGCAGTGGTGTCGGAGAAGACGGCGTTGTCGTGGTGGGTGCCGTTCGAAATCGGCGAGGCGACCATCAGCAACCGGCGCATCTGCTCGTTCAGGACCGGGCCGGCGCAATTGCCGCTGTACCTGGACAAGTGGCCGAAGTTGAGCACGGACAACGATCTGAATTTCTTCATCGATGCCTACCGTGAAGAACAATCGAGCCGGCGCTCGCTGACGCTGGACTCCAGCAACGAATCCTTCAGCGGCACCTACAAGCGCAATGCCGAGCTGTTCCATGAACAGCTGAAAAGCCGGATTCGTCGGGGGTTTTAACGCCAATCGACAGCCACAAAAAAGCCGACATCACTGTCGGCTTTTTTGTCGGTCACTGCTTCGGTGCGGGGGCCGGTGCAGTGGCTGGCGGAGCCGCAGCCCCCGGCTCGGCCGGTTTTGGTGCGGCGTCGTCGAACAGGTTCAAGCGTTCGCGCAACTCGTGCGCCGGCACCGGTTGCTGATCCGCCGGCAGCGCGTTCGGGTCGACCGGCGTCGCCGGAGCGGCGCCGTTCTGACCTTCGGCGGCAGGCTTGGCCGCGTCGGCACCTTGCGAGCCTTCGATGGCCGCTTGTGCCTTCTTGGTCAGCACCACGATGTCGATGCGGCGGTTGACCGGGTTGAACGGGTTTTCCTTGTCGAACAGCGCCGACGAGGCATAACCCACCACCCGCGCCACCTGCGAGTCCGGATAGCTGCCTGCCACCAGCGCACGCCGGGCGGCGTTGGCGCGGTTGGCCGAGAGCTCCCAGTTACCGAAATCGCCGGTGCCGGTGTACGGCTTGGCATCGGTGTGGCCGCTGATGCTGATCTTGTTCGGCACCGCTTTGATGGTGTCGGCCATGGCCAGCAGGATGTCTTCGAAGTACGGCTTCAGACGTGCCGAGCCCGAGTCGAACATCGGCCGGTTTTCGGCGTCCATGATCTGGATGCGCAAGCCGTTCGGGGTGATCTCGAACAGGATCTGATCCTTGAACTTCTGCAACTGCGGGTTCTCGTCGACCTTGTTCTGCAGCTCTTGCAGCAACAGTTCCAGACGCTCTTTCTCAACCTGCTCGGCCATGCCTTCGACCTGCTCGGTGTCGACCGTGACCTTGTCCGGTTGCGGCTGCGACTTCACCTCGGGGTTGAGGGTGTTTTCCGGCGCCAGGGTCGGCGTACCGCCCAGGTCGATGATGTACGGCGTGCCGCTTTCGGAGAAGCCGACCGGGTCCTTGAAGTAACCGGCGATGGCGATCTTCTGCTCCGGCGTGGCCGTGGACAGCAGCCATAACACCAGGAAGAACGCCATCATCGCCGTGGCGAAGTCGGCGAAGGCGATTTTCCATGCCCCGCCGTGATGCCCACCGGCTATGCGCTTGACGCGCTTGATGATTATCGGCTGATTATTTTCCATGGCTTAGCGACCGCGAACGGCTTGTTCCAGCTCGGCAAAGCTTGGACGGTGCGCCGGGTACAGAACCTTGCGCCCGAACTCCACGGCCAGCGATGGCGGCATGCCGGAAGCCGAAGCTACCAGGGAAGCCTTGATGGCCTCGTAGACGTTCAGCTCTTCCTTGGCATCGTGGGCCAGGGAGTGGGCCAGCGGACCGAAGAACCCGTAGGCTGCGAGAATACCGAAGAAGGTACCGACCAGTGCCGCACCCACGTGCAGACCGATGGATTTCTGGTCGCCTTCACCCAGCGAGGCCATGGTCACCACGATACCCAGTACCGCCGCGACGATACCGAAACCGGGCATGGCGTCGGCGATGCCGTTCACGGCGTGGGACGGGTGCTCGAGGTCTTCCTTGAGGCTGTACAGCTCCATGTCGAACAGGCCTTCCAGCTCGTGCGGCGCCATGTTGCCGGAGGACATGATGCGCAGGTAATCGCAGATGAACGCGGTCATGCGTTCGTCCTTGAGCACGGCCGGGTACTTGGCGAAGATCGGGCTCACGGCGGCGTCTTCGATGTCGCCTTCGATGGCCATCATGCCTTCGCGGCGGCTCTTGTTGAGGATCTCGTAGATCAGGCCCAGCACTTCCAGATAGAAGGTGTGGCTGAAACGCGAACTGAACATGCTCAGGGATTTCTTGAGCACGTGCATCGTCATGTAACCGGGGTTGGCCTGCAGGAATGCACCGAGGGCCGCACCACCGATGATCATCACCTCGAAGGGCTGGATCAGGGCGGCAATTTTGCCGTGGGAGAGCACGTATCCGCCGAGCACGCTCGCGAATACGACGATGATGCCGATAATTTTAGCCATAGGTAGAGAGTACTTACTTAAGTCGGGTTCAAGGTCATATTCGGAAGTTAAAAAATCTCTTCTTCTACTTATCGGCAAAACTGCGCCAGACTATAGCCAGTTCAGGCGAAAAGCCAATTTAGCCCATGCCGGGCGCGTCTACAGTCAGTGAAGATCTCGTCCAGACATGGCTAATGAAACGAACGTCCCACACGCAAAACCGACCACGCTGGAAGGCTGGGTAAAACTGCTCGATGGCGTGCGCCTGCCCGTGCCGCAAGAGGCTCACGACAAAGTGTGCCGTGCGATCCGTGACAACCGCAGTTCCCTGCGCGACATCGCCGACCTGATGCAGGACAGTCCGGCACTGGCCTTGAGCATCATCCGTGAGGCTAATCGTCACACCCTCGGCACCATGGCCGCACCCGCGGAAAATCTTGAGGTGGCGATCAACCGTCTGGGCCTGGCGCGCACCGAAGAACTGCTGGCGCGCCTGCCGGCCCAACCGCAGATGCAGATCCCCAAGGCCCTGCGCCAACTGCAAATGATCAGCCAGCACGCCACGCAACAGGCCAATGGTTTTTTCGCCAGTCGCCTGGCGCGACTGTGGCAGGACATCCATTGGGGCAGCCTGCTGTTTCTCTCGCCGTTATGGCCGCTGGCGCTGACGTTTCCCGAGTTGCTCGAAGAATGGGAATTGCGGGTGATCCACAAGGGCGAATCGGCCCCGGTGGTCGAGAAGCAACTGTTTGGCGTGCGCCTGCTGAAGATCGCCGAAGCGCTGGTGCAAGTCTGGCACCTGCCGATCTGGGTGCAGCAAGGTTATAAATTGCTGCTCAGCGAACAGCGCGAACTGGTCAAAGTGCTGCGCATCGCCCGCGACAGCGAACATCCGCTGCGCCAGCAGAATCGCCTCGATGACGATCCGACCCTGCGTCGCTGGCTCAACCAGCCGGCCAACACTGTGCTGCTGGCCAACGGTCTGGCGTTATCGGCGCAACAGGCCTGGGACAGTCCGCACAGCGAGCGCTGGCAGTACCTGACCAGCCTTTATCTGCAGATTTCGTTGGATGAAGTGCAGCAACAGTTGCACCAACAGGCCGCCAACAGTGCGCGCCAGCATGCCATGCCTGATCTGTGGCACCCGGCCGTCTCTTTATTATGGCCGTGGGGCACCCATCGGTTGCCGGCCGGGATGCTGCCGGCAGCCGCGCCGAGTGCCGAGGATCTGACCCAATGGCGCCGGCAATGCGCCGAACTGCTGGCCGAGCCGAGCCGCTTCACCAATGCCATGAGCCTGACCGTCGCCGCGCGCGATGCCCTGGTCGCCAGCGGCATGCGCCGGGTGATGATCCTGATGGCCGATCGCACACAGTCCAATCTGCGCGTGCACCAGACTTTCGGCTTGCCGAAAGACGCCGCCGCGCTGAATTTCGTCGTCAGCCAGAGCAAGGTGTTGCAACGCCTGCTGGCGCAGCAGGCACAGGTGCGGATCAACCCCGAGAACAACGCACAATTTTCCGCGTTGTTGCCGCCGGGCCTGCGTTCGCTGTTTCGCGGCGAACATTTGTTCCTGCGCTCACTGGTCAATAACGGCCGGGTGATCATGATCGTCGTGGCCGATCAGGGCGGCGGGCCGTTTGCCGACATCACCGTGCAGGCGTTCGGCAAAACCGCACAGTGCATCGAAAAAGCCCTGCACAGCTTTAGCAGCCGTGGTCGATGAGGCTGCGCTACAATCCCCCCCTTTGTGCTCTGGAGACCTCACATGTCTGACTTCTCTGGCTTGCCGCTCGTCATCGAGCCGAGCGACCTGCTCCCGCGTCTCGATTCCCCTGAACTGATTCTGGTGGATCTGACCAGCCCTGCCCGTTATGCCGAAGGTCACCTTCCCGGCGCACGCTTTGTCGATCCGAAACGCACCCAGCTCGGCCAGCCGCCGGCTCCGGGACTGCTGCCGGCCAAGGCCGACCTCGAAGCTCTGTTCGGAGAGCTGGGCCATCGCCAGGACGCGGTCTACGTGGTCTATGACGACGAGGGCGGCGGCTGGGCCGGGCGGTTCATCTGGCTGCTCGATGTGATCGGTCACGACAAGTACCACTACGTCGATGGCGGTCTGCCGGCGTGGCTGGCGGCGGGCATGCCGATGTCGATCCAGGTTCCGCCTGCGGTGGGCGGCCCGGTGGCGCTGACCCTGCACGAAGAGCCAACGGCAACCCGGGAATACCTGCAAAGCCGTCTTGGCGCCGCCGATCTGGCGATCTGGGATGCCCGTGGGCCACTGGAATACTCCGGCGAGAAAGTGCTGGCCGCCAAGGCCGGACACATTCCGGGCGCGGTGAACTTCGAGTGGACTGCCGGCATGGACAAGGCGCGCCAGTTGCGGATTCGCACCGACATGCCGCAGATCCTAGAAGATCTCGGAATCACCAAAGACAAAGAAATCATTACCCACTGCCAGACCCATCACCGGTCGGGCTTCACTTATCTGGTGGCCAAGTCCCTCGGTTATCCGCGGGTCAAGGGCTACGCCGGTTCATGGGGCGAATGGGGCAACCACCCTGATACGCCTGTCGAGATTCAAGGTTCTAAGGACAACTAATGAAAGAGCGTCTGTTTATCCTCAGCCAATACCTGCTGCCGCATCACCTGCTGTCGCGCCTGGCCGGCTGCGTTGCCGAGTGCCGCGTGCGCTGGTTCAAGAATGCCTTCACCCAGTGGTTCGCCAAGCGTTATCAGGTGGACATGTCGCAAGCGCTGGTCGAAGACCTGACCGCCTACGAGCACTTCAACGCCTTCTTCACCCGTGCCCTGAAAGACGGCGCGCGTCCACTGGACGAAACCCCGGGTGCGATCCTCAGCCCGGCCGACGGCGCGGTCAGCCAGCTCGGCCCGATCGAACACGGGCGGGTGTTCCAGGCCAAGGGCCACAGCTTCAGCGTGCTGGAGTTGCTCGGCGGTGACGCAGCGAATGCCGCACCGTTCATGGGCGGCGACTTCGCCACCATTTACCTGTCGCCGAAGGATTACCACCGCGTACACATGCCGCTGGCCGGTACCCTGCGCGAGATGGTCTACATCCCGGGCCGGATCTTCTCGGTCAACCAGACCACCGCGGAAAACGTCCCGGAACTGTTCGCCCGCAACGAACGCGTGGCGTGCATCTTCGACACCGAGCGTGGCCCGATGGCCGTCGTGCTGGTCGGCGCGATGATCGTCGCATCGATCGAAACCGTGTGGGCCGGTCTGGTCACCCCGCCGAAGCGTGAGCTGAAGACCTTCCGCTACGACGAAGCCGCTCGTGCGCCGATCCATCTGGAAAAAGGCGCCGAACTGGGCCGCTTCAAGCTTGGATCGACCGCGATCGTGCTGTTCGGGCCGGATCAGGTGAAATGGGTTGAAGAGCTGGCTGCCGGTTCGCCCGTGCAGATGGGCCAGGCGCTGGCACTGCCAACAGCCTGATTCATCCTCGGTGGGAGCAGCCTCGGCCGCTCTCACCGATTGCTGTAATTGCTGCTATGGTTTTTGGCATGAGCCAGACCATCTCCCCTCCGTTGCTAAGCGCCCCGATTCCAACGCAGTCACGCCTGTCGTTCTGCGAAGCAACCCCGCGCGACCTCAAGCGCTGGATCGCCGGCCTGCCCAAGGCCAACATCGGCGAAACCGCCCGCCAGTTGTATCAAGGCCTGGGCGAACTCAACCAATTGCTCACCCCCAGCGACAATCGCCTGCAACTGCTGGAGTTGCTGCGCCCCGAAGTGTATTTCGTCTGCCAGCATCTGGAGCGGCACTTCCTGCATCAGGCGATCATGCTCGACGATCGCTCGCGCAAGATCAGCAACCTGTGTCAGGCGCTACAAAGTCAGTTGGCCATCGGCTACAAACAGATCGTGCTGCGCATTGCCCCCAAGTACCACAAGGATCGCGCTGCGCTGGTCGGCCAGGCTTTGCAGCGGGCCGCGCATGCGCTCAAGGCACAACTGCTGCGGGCCGCGCAGCTGTATAGCCCGGCGCCGGAACAGCTGTGGTTCGAGCTGCATCAGTTGTATCGCTGCGCCAGCGGATTACAGTTGCAACAGCGGCGGGTGCACGACGACCTGGCGAGCCTGACCACCGAACTGAGCCTGGAGCAGACCTACATTGCCGCCCTGCTGCTGGGCAGCGCCCGCTGCAACCAACTGCGGCAAAACCAGATCGCCCGGCTGGCCGAAGTGCTGGAGCCATGGAGCGCCCTGCTCAAGCTGCATCCCGGCAGTCCGGACGACGGACTGTTCGCCATCAGCGCCGAGCTGGACACCGGCCCGCGTTACCGCAGCATGTTTCGCAAGGAGCAACAGGGCGCACTGCTCGGCTTCGATCCGCAGCCGCTGGTGAATGTCATCGAAGCGCATTTACAACATCAGGAGACCTCGACGCCGCTGCCCGTCCCGACAGGGCTGAGCTTCGACACCCTGCAACATGTGCACGCCGGTTGGGGCCAGGCCGCCGAGCGCAGCTTTCAGCGCACCGTTGGCCAAGGCAACCTGACCGTGTGCGTGGGCATGAGCGCCCTGCACTTCTATCTGGGCGGCGAGCGCACCTTCAGTGAGCTGCTCAAGCATCCCGGCGCCCGCGCGGCGAACTTCAGCCGCGCAGTGGTCCAGGGCGAAAAGGACAGCTGGAGCCAGGCCTTCGACGCCGCCCCGCACAGCCACGCGGATGAGTTTCTGCCCTACGAAGAAATCCAGTACGACCAACTCGGTGAAGACGAAAAGGCTGCTGACCACACCCCGCATTACCCGACCTACACGCTGCCGGTGATCAACCACAGCCCCGGCGGTTATTGCCTGGGCTGGCCAAGCGAAGTGCCCGCCGAGCTGCAGGCCGGGGAGATGGTCGGGATTCAGGACAGTTCGAATCAGGGCTGGAGCATTGCGGTGGTCCGCTGGATTCGTCAGGTACGCGGCGGCGGACCGCAAATGGGCATTGAGCTGGTGGCGCCACACGCCGAACCCTGCGGTTTGCAACTGGTGCGCTCGCGGGACGATCACAGCCACTACTTACGCGGCCTGCTGTTGCCCGAGATCAGTGCCATCGACTTGCCCGCGACCCTGCTGGCCCCGCGCTTGCCGTTTCAAGAGGGCAATAAAGTGCTGATCAACACCCACGGCGAAGAACACCGCGCCGGACTGGATCGACGGGTGGCGAGTACGCACAGTTTCAATCAGTTTGCCTATCGCTCGCTGGAGGCCGCGCAGAATGGCGGGGGCGAGGAGGATTTCGACTCGTTGTGGAAGTCGCTTTAGGGGCAATCCAGAAACCTGTGGCGAGGGAGCTTGCTCCCGCTGAGTTGCGAAGCGACTCCCTCTGTATCCAGCAAAAGAAGGGGCCTGCTGCGCAGTCCAGCGGGAGCAAGCTCCCTCGCCACAGAGGCCCGCACCAGGCTTAGAGCTGCCCGTCGCGGTCGCGGAAGCCCAGCAGATACAACACGCCATCCAGCCCCAGGGTGGAGATCGCCTGCTTCGCCGACTGCTTGACCAGCGGCTTGGCACGGAACGCCACGCCCAATCCGGCAATCGCCAGCATCGGCAGGTCATTCGCGCCGTCACCGACCGCGATGGTCTGCTCCAGACGCAAACCTTCCTTGTGCGCCAGCTCCTTCAGCAGGTCGGCCTTGCGCTGGGCATCGACAATCGGCTCGATTGCCACGCCGGTGCACTTGCCGTCGACCACTTCCAGTTCGTTGGCGAATACGTAGTCGATGCCGAGTTTGGCCTGCAACTGCTTGGCGAAATAAGTGAAGCCACCGGACAGGATTGCGGTCTTGTAGCCCAGGCGCTTGAGTTCGGCGAACAGGGTTTCCGCGCCTTCGGTCAGCCGCAGCGAGGCGCCGATCGAGTCCAGCACGCTGACGTCGAGGCCCTTGAGCAGTGCCAGACGTTCCTTGAAGCTGGCGCGGAAGTCCAGCTCGCCGGCCATGGCGCGCTCGGTGATGGCCGAGACTTGCTCCCCCACACCGGCGGCCTTGGCCAGTTCGTCGATGACTTCGGCTTCGATCAGCGTCGAGTCCATGTCGAACACCGCCAGACGACGGTTGCGACGGAACAGCGAGTCTTCCTGGAAAGCGATATCGACGTTCAGCTCTTGGGCGACGCTGAGGAATTCGGCACGCAGCGCCTGCGGATCAGCCGCCTCGCCACGCACGGAGAACTCTATGCAGCCCTTGCCCTTGTCGGCTGGCGTGTCCAGCGGCATGCGACCCGACAGACGGTCGATATGGTCGATGTTCAGGCCGTATTTGGCGGTGATCGAGCTGACTGCCTGCAATTGGCCGGCGGTCACTTTGCGGGTCAACAGGGTGACGATGTGGCGTTTCTTGCCCTGATTGCCCACCCACTGCTGGTAGTCCTCTTCGGACACCGGGGTGAAGCGCACCTGCTGGTCGAGCTCGTAGCCCTTGAACAGGATGTCCTTGAGCACCGCCTTGCCTTGCTCGGAATCGGGAATTTCAACCAGGATGCCAAACGACAGGGTGTCGTGGATCACCGCCTGACCGATGTCGAGAATGTTCACACCACCTTGTGCCAGAACGCCGGTAATGGCCGCAGTCAGACCTGGACGGTCGACTCCCGTGATGTTAATCAGGACGATTTCGCGCAACGCGCACCCCCGCAACTGGAAAAAAACCGCATTCTACCCACTTTCAGTGACCATCGGGCACCGTGAGCGCTTTGCCGGTCTAGGGCCTGTCGCTATACTGCGCGTCAACTTCACGGACAAAAGAGCCGAGCTCAGTGAACCGGCCAACGCCAGTTAAAACCGATAACTTCTTCCTGCTGATCTTCCGTGCACTGCGCCATCGCCGTGTACCGATTGCATTGCGCATTGCCAGCCATAACGTGATCCTGGTCGCTCTGGCCCTGGTGATCTATGCCGGGGTGATGGGTCTGCAATTCAAGCAGGCCATGCACGAGCAGGCCGATGCGCTGGGCGAAAGCCTGACCACGCAGACCGCCACCTCCGCCACTGAGCTGCTGGTGTCCAACGACATCCTCAGCCTCAACGTGCTGCTCAACAACCTGACCAAGAACAAACTGGTGGCCCACGCGGCTATCTATAGCGTGGACAACCGCATCCTCGCTGAATCCGGTCAGCGCCCCAAGCACAGCCTGTTGGGCGAAGCCGAAGGCATGTACGAGAGCAAGATCACCTTTCAGGACGTGACCGCCGGGCAACTGCGCATCAGCCTGGACATGGATCAGTTCCAGCAGCCGATGACCATCAGCCTGCAGAGCATGGGCATTCTCAGTGCGATCCTGTTGGCGCTTTCGCTGGCCTTGAGCCTGCGCATGGGCCGCTATTTGTCCACACCGCTGCTGCAATTGCGTGTCTGGCTGCGCCGGATTGACGAGCACACACCGGGCATCGAACGCCAGGATGAAATCGGCGATCTGGCCCGTCAACTGCACGCCAACTACGCGCCGGAGCCGGCGCCTGAGCCAGAACCTGAATTCGCAGACGAGGACGACGAGCCTGAATTCGAAGTGCGCAACCTGCGTGATCCGAGTTTTGACGAAACCCGTCCGATGGCCGCGCAAAAGCCTGCCCCGCGCCATGTGGTCAGCACCGTCGAAGACGATGATGACGATGACGCGTTCGCCGACCTGCGCGACGAATCGCTGAGTGAAACGGCGCAGCCTGCGGTTCGCCGCGCCACGCCAAGCGTGCCGCAACACACGGCCGTGCTGGCGGTGCAATTGGGTTCACAGGAGCAATTGCGGCGTCTGCCCCGTGCGCGTCTGGAAGAATTGCAGGAACGCTATCGCGATTGCCTCGACCAGGCCGCTTCGCTGTATCAGGGCGAAATCGAAACCCTGAACGACGGCAGCACGCTGATGCTGTTCCACACCGAAGACAGCGGTGACGACTACCTGACCAACGCCATCTGCTGCGGCGAGTTGCTGCGGGCACTGGGTCATCAGTTGCAGATCGAAGTCGCCGACAGCGGCATCACCCTGCAATTGCAGTTGGGCCTGACCCTGGGCGATGAGCTGTTCGGCCTGAGTCAGATCGACCTGCTGCTGACCGATTCGGCCCAGGATGCTCTGGCCCTGTCGCAGCACAGCCGCAACCTGCTGCTGGTCGAGCGCAAGATCGGTGACGATGCGCTGATTCGCCAGCGCGCGCGGATCCGCCCGATTGCCAGCCCTGAGGGGGCTTGCTGCGTAGAGCGATTGATGGAGCCATATCCATCGATGCTCGAACGGCAACTGGCGCGGATGCATGAGCGCCGGGCCTGAGGTCTTGCCCTTGATTTGAAGAAGCCCGCAGATGAGTGATTGTCTGCGGGCTTTTTTGTGTGTGATGGTTTCGTGATTGCGCCTAGCCTTGAAGAGCCCCTCACCCTAGCCCTCTCCCGGAGGGAGAGGGAACCGATTGGGGGATATTCGAACGATACACCGACTTGAACGCTCGGCTGTGAATCCGTAATCGACACGATTTCTCAGGTCGATGGATAACGCCAGACACTTCGGTCAGTCCCCTCTCCCTTTGGGAGAGGGCTAGGGTGAGGGGCTTTTCGAGTCGGGCACCAATGCATGTTCCGCCAACACCCAGAAACAACAAAGCCCGCACAAGGCGGGCTCTGTCTTGACTCAAACCAGACTCAGAAGCGGAACACTTCCATGTCCGTACGAATCGGTGATGCCATCGGAATCTTCGGCTGCTTCTCGGCTTCCGCCGCCGGCGCTGCCGGCTTCGGTGCCGCTTTACGCGGCGCCTCGGCCACTGGTGGCTGATTGGCCAACGGTTTCAGCGCGACCGACAACTGCTCGGCCAGACGCTGCAGCAGAATGCCCTGGGCCTGAACCTGCGAAGCCGTGGTGCCGGCGTGCAGCTCCTGCAGATGGACGATGCGGTTATCGCGCACCTTGCCGCGACGGTCGATCAGGCGCCATTGCGCATCGAGGATCGCCGGTTGTTTCTCACCCGAGTCCAGACGCGTGATGGTCAGCAACACCTGCACATCCGGGGTAAACCCCAGGGTGGCCGGCGCCAACACCACGCGCTGGCTGTCCAGATGACCGGCAACCTGACGCATCAGCAATTGATCGATATCCGACGAAAGGCTGCCCGCCCAGCGACCGTCGGTCGAGGCTTGCAGGCTGCCGTCCGGTTGACGTTGCAGCAGGGTCTCACGTTGCAGGTAATCAGCGATGACTACCGGGCCCAACAAAACCGCCATGCCTGTGCTTTGCGCAGGCTGAGCCGGACTTCCGCTGTCCAGCTGATACAGCGACACCGGCTGGTGAACGCTGCAACCCGCCAGGCCCAAAACGCCGGCGAGCAGGAAAATAAGGGGGCGCAGAGAAGTCATCATCCCGTCCAAGTGGCCGCCACAAGGCTCACCACAGTGAAAATACTCAATAAATATGAAGAACGCTCGGCCACGCCTGCGTTTGGAAAGGCCATATCATCCGTGAATATGCGTTCCGACTCCAGCGCCAAAGCGTCGATCTACGCGTTAAATCGTAGATCGAGCGCTCTAGGGCGCTTAATTGAGGTTTTCGACGAGCAGCGCATCCACCCGCTGGAAGCCCCGCGGGAGTTTATTACCGCGACGGCCACGTTCACCTTTGTAGTGTTCGAGGTCTTCGGCCTTCAGTTTGTATGGACGTTTACCCGCTTGCAGGATCAACGTAGCACCCGCAGGAATGACCGCAATGTCCGTGACAAACTCTTCACGGCTGGCAACACGGTCACCCGGAACACCGATGATCTTATTGCCCTTGCCCTTCGCCAACTGCGGCAAATCGCTGATATTGAAAACCAGCATACGCCCCTCGCTTGTCACCGCAGCAAGCAAATCATTCTCTCGGTCAGTCACCGGACGAGGCGCAATAACCTTGGCGTTGTTCGGCAGGCTCAACAGGGCTTTACCGGCCTTGTTCTTGGCTTGCAGGTCTTCACCTTTCACCACGAAACCGTAACCGGCGTCGGAGGCGATCACGTACAGCGCATCGTCTTCCGGCATCAGCACGCATTCGAACGTGGCACCGGGCGGTGGCGTCAGGCGGCCGGTCAACGGCTCGCCCTGGCCCCGGGCCGACGGCAACGTGTGCGCGGCGACCGAGTAGCTGCGGCCAGTGGAGTCAATCACCACGGCAGACTGGTTGGAGCGCCCCGCCGCCGAGGTCTTGAAGCCGTCGCCGGCCTTGTACGACAGGCCGGTGGCGTCGATATCGTGGCCCTTGGCTGAGCGAATCCAGCCTTTCTCGGACAATACGACGGTGACTTTCTCGTTCGGCAGCAGATCGTGTTCGGTCAGCGCCTTGGCTTCAGCGCGCTCGACGATTGGCGAACGACGGTCATCGCCGTAGGTTTCAGCGTCTTTCAGCAGCTCGGTGCGCACCAGCTTCTTCAACTTGGCTTCGCTGCCCAGCAACGCTTGCAGCTTGGCTTGTTCCTTGAGCAGTTCGTCCTGCTCGTCGCGCAGCTTCATCTCCTCCAGTCGCGCCAATTGACGCAGACGGGTGTCGAGGATGTAGTCGGCCTGAATCTCGCTGAGGGCGAAGCGCTCGATCAGCTTGGCTTTCGGGTGCTCCTCGGTGCGGATGATGTGGATCACTTCATCCAGGTTGAGGTAGGCGATCAGCAAACCGTCCAACAGGTGCAGACGACGCTCGACCTTGTCGAGGCGGAATTGCAGGCGGCGACGCACGGTCAGCACGCGGAATTCCAGCCATTCGACCAGCAACGCCCGCAGGTTTTTCAGCTGCGGCTTGCCGTCCAGACCGATGATGTTGACGTTGACCCGGTAGGTCGACTCCAGCTCGGTGCTGGCGAACAGGTGCTGCATCAGCGCTTCGTGGTCGACGCGGCTGTTGACCGGAATGATCACGATGCGGCACGGGTTTTCGTGGTCGGATTCGTCGCGCAGGTCAGCGATCTGCGGCGCTTTCGACGGTTTGGCCTGCATCAGTGCGGCGATCTGCTCCAGCACCTTGGCCCCGGAGACCTGATGCGGCAGCGCGGTGACGATGATGTCGCCGTCCTCGACGTGGTACACGGCGCGCATACGCACCGAGCCTTTGCCGGTTTCGTACATTTTCAGCAGGTCGGCGCGCGGGGTGATGATTTCCGCTTCGGTCGGGTAGTCCGGGCCTTGAATGTGCTCGCAAAGCTGCTCGACCGTGGCTTTCGGCTCATCGAGCAGACGCACGCAGGCGGTGGCCACTTCACGCAGGTTGTGCGGCGGCACATCGGTGGCCATGCCCACGGCGATGCCGGTGGTGCCGTTGAGCAGGATGTTCGGCAAACGTGCCGGCAACACCAGCGGTTCCTGCAGGGTGCCGTCGAAGTTCGGGCCCCAGTCAGCCGTGCCCTGGCCCAGTTCGCTGAGCAGCACTTCGGAATAGCGCGACAGACGCGCTTCGGTGTAACGCATGGCGGCGAAGGACTTCGGATCGTCCGGCGCACCCCAGTTGCCCTGGCCGTCGACCAGCGTGTAGCGATAGCTGAACGGCTGAGCCATCAGCACCATTGCTTCGTAGCACGCCGAGTCGCCGTGCGGGTGGAACTTGCCGAGCACGTCACCGACGGTACGCGCCGATTTCTTGTGCTTGGAATCGGCGTCCAGCCCCAGCTCGCTCATCGCATAAATGATGCGCCGCTGTACCGGTTTCAGGCCGTCGCCGATATGCGGCAGAGCACGGTCCATGATCACGTACATGGAGTAGTTGAGGTAGGCATTTTCGGTGAAGTCAGCCAGCGATCGGCGTTCTACGCCGTCTAAGCTGTCTGCAAGGATGTCGCTCATGCGGGCCTCATCGGTTCGTTGTCTGGCGCAGCAGCATGGTGCCGCCGCGCTGGGTAAATTCAAGTTTGTTCAGGGCGCTCATGCCAAGCAGCACCTGATCGCCATGCAGCCCCGGCGCCACCAGTGCGCGGACGTCACGCAGCACGATGTCGCCCAGTTGCAGGCGGTCGATTTTGGTCCGGTAGCCCTGGCTCAGGCCGTTGGCCGTGCTCAGGGTCACGCCGAAACCTTCTTCCAGTTTCAACCGCTTGGCCAGATCCGCCGGGATCGCCACGTCGGTGGCACCGGTGTCGAGCATGAACTCCACCGGCTCACCGTTGATCTGGCCGCTGGCGACAAAATGCCCTTGGGCGTTGCCGGCCAGCTTTACTTCGATCACGCCGTCATGCTGCTCGGACGTGACCACAACGTTCGGATTCTGCTGACGCGCTTCCCACTGGCCAAAAAACCGCGTGGCCAGAAACAGCGCCGCGCACCACGCCAGGATCATCAACACCCGACCGGCGCGTTTGCCCGGCGGTTGCTGACTCACGGCTTGGCGCTCCAGCCACCTTCAGGCGCGGCGAAGCGCCAGACAATCGGGCGAACCTCACCGTCTGCCCGCGGACCGAAATTATTGTCGACGCCAACCCACGCACCCTCAGCGTCAACGATCAGCGCCTCTTCCAATCCGAAGTTCTGCGAGTAACGTCGGTTGGCCTGCAACAGTTCGGCTGCGTACGACCAGCAACGCTCGACCTTGGCGGTCTGCGCATCGCGCCGACAAATCTGGAAGGCGTTGCGTTCAAGGGTAAACAATTTGCCGTTGAACAACGAAAGGTCGGAAAAGTCTCGGTCGACCGCTTTGGCATTTGGGAACTGCGACGGCTGCATCTCCTTGCCGCCCTCGCTGAGCAGCACACAACGACCGTCGCAATTCCACACCGTCTGTTGGCGCTTGATCAGCAGCAAGCCACGGCTTTGCCGTTCGGCGGCCAGCCACAGCTGATCGCCCGCCGGGTTGATCGCCAGGCCTTCGAAAATCGCATTGAAATGCAGGAGCATGCCACTGGCCCGCGCTTCGCGAACCATCATCGACGAGATCTTCAGCCAGTTGACCGGGCCGCTGACGGGCACCTGCAAGACCGCCGCATGACCCTCGCTGACGATGTAGCGATTGCCGGCGCTGTCGCAGCTGATGCCCTCGAAATCCAGGTCGCCACCGCGCACGAACGACGCAGCCCAATTGCGCGAGCGCAACCCCCACGGCAAACCGGTCTCCGGCACCGGGGGCACGTCGATGTGCAAGGCTTCGGCCTGCCAGACCTGATCGGCGGTATTGAGGCGATAGATCTGATCGTCATCGCGGTCCGACACCGTCCACAACTCGCTGCCACACATGGCCAGCCCCGACAGGTTGCCGCCGCGCATGCCGTCGACCGGATGCTCGGAAAGCACGCGCAACTCCTGCAACGGCTCGGCCGACACGCTCATCGCACTCAGCAGTAACGCACCCGCCAAGGCCCAGCCAAACCGCATCAGGCCAGCACCTCGGCGAGGTTGCCCTTGGATTCGAGCCAGGTCTTGCGGTCACCGGCGCGTTTCTTCGCCAGCAGCATGTCCATCATTTCCGAGGTTTGGGCGAAATCTTCGCCCAGCGTCAGTTGCACCAGGCGCCGGGTGTTCGGGTCCATGGTGGTTTCACGCAACTGCGGCGGGTTCATTTCACCCAGACCTTTGAATCGGGTGACCTGCGGTTTGCCGCGCTTCTTCTCGGCCACCAGACGGTCGAGAATCCCGTCGCGCTCGGCTTCGTCGAGGGCGTAGTAGATCTCTTTGCCGAGGTCGATGCGGTACAACGGCGGCATGGCGACGTAGACGTGACCGGCATCCACCAGCGGGCGGAAATGCTGGACGAACAACGCGCAGAGCAGCGTGGCGATGTGCAGACCGTCGGAGTCGGCGTCGGCGAGGATGCAGATCTTGCCGTAGCGCAACTGACTCATGTCCGCGGCGCCCGGGTCGACCCCGATGGCCACGGCGATGTTGTGCACTTCCTGGCTGGCCAGCACTTCGCTGCCGTCGACTTCCCACGTGTTGAGAATCTTGCCGCGCAACGGCAGGATCGCCTGGAATTCCTTGTCCCGCGCTTGCTTGGCGGAACCACCAGCGGAATCACCTTCGACCAGGAACAGCTCGGACCGCATCGGGTCCTGCCCGGCGCAATCAGCCAGTTTGCCCGGCAGCGCCGGCCCCTGGGTGACGCGTTTGCGCTCGACCTTTTTGCTCGCCTTGAGGCGGCGACCGGCGTTGTTGATCGCCAGTTCGGCCAGCGCCAGGCCGGTTTCCGGGTTGACGTTGAGCCACAGGCTGAAGGCGTCCTTGACCACCCCGGAGACGAACGCCGCCGCTTCACGGGACGACAGACGCTCTTTGGTCTGGCCGGAGAACTGCGGCTCCTGCATCTTCATCGACAGCACGAAAGCGATGCGTTCCCAGACGTCTTCCGGCGCCAGCTTCACACCGCGTGGCAGCAAGCTGCGGAATTCGCAGAACTCGCGCATCGCATCGAGCAGGCCCTGACGCAGACCGTTGACGTGGGTGCCGCCCTGCGCCGTCGGGATCAGGTTGACGTAGCTTTCCTGCACCGCGTCGCCACCTTCCGGCAGCCACAGTAGCGCCCAGTCGACCGCTTCTTTATTACCGGCCAGGCTGCCGCAGAACGGCTCGTCCGGCAGGCGTTCGAATTCGCTGACCGCGTCGACCAGATAGGAGCGCAGGCCGTCTTCGTAATGCCACTCGACTTTCTCGCCGGTGCCTTTGTCTTCAAAGCTGACCAGCAGCCCCGGGCACAGCACAGCCTTGGCCTTGAGCACGTGCTTGAGGCGGCTGATGGAGAATTTCGGTGAATCGAAGTATTTCGGGTCCGGCGCGAAGTACACGCTGGTACCGGTATTGCGCTTGCCGACGCTGCCGACGATTTCCAGCTCGGTGGCCTTGAAGCCATCGGCGAAGGTCATCTGGTATTCGTTGCCGTCACGTTTAACTCGTACCCGGACTTCGGTCGACAAAGCGTTGACCACAGAAATACCGACCCCGTGCAGACCGCCGGAGAACTGGTAGTTCTTGTTGGAAAACTTGCCGCCCGCATGAAGCTTGGTGAGGATCAGCTCGACGCCTGACACACCCTCTTCCGGGTGAATGTCGACCGGCATGCCGCGACCGTCGTCGCTGACTTCCAGCGAGTGATCGGCGTGCAGGATCACCTGCACCGATTTGGCGTGGCCGGCCAAGGCTTCGTCGACACTGTTGTCGATGACTTCCTGGGCGAGGTGGTTCGGCCGACTGGTGTCGGTGTACATGCCGGGGCGTTTACGCACCGGGTCGAGGCCCGAGAGGACTTCGATGGCGTCGGCGTTATAAGAGCTAGCGCTGGGAGTGGCCATAGGGTCTCGTCGTCAGTGATTCAATGAAAAAGGGGCAAGACATCACAATGCGGTGAAATCGATTGCCTGATACAAATCGGCGCCAATGCCGGCAAAACTCAGCAACGCCGGCAATTGCCCGGCAAACCCTTGAAAACTATGGTCGCCGCCGGCCTGAATACGCAGCGCACAGGCCCGGTAATACTGCTGGGCGAGGCGATAATCCAGTGTTTCATCGCCGGTCTGCAACCACACCTGATAGCGCTGCGCATCCACGGGCGCCGGCACTTCCAGCTCGGCCAGGGCCGTTACGTGGTCGTGGGTCAGTTCCCAGGTCTCATCGGTATACAGGTTTTTCTGCGTGCCCAGGTATCCGTCGAACATCCGGTGCGGGCTGACCGCCGGGTTGACCAGCAGGGCTTTCAAGCCGTGGCGCTCGACCAAGTGAGTCGCATAGTAGCCGCCGAGTGAGCTTCCCACCAGCAACGGCCGGCCCAGCTCGGCAATCGCCTGCTCCAACTGACCGATGGCTTGACGCGGGTGGTGATGCAGCGCCGGGACACGCAATTGCTCGCTCAAACCCAGCCGTTCCATCACCGCGACCAGCTGACAGGCTTTTTTCGAGGCCGGGGCGCTGTTGAAACCGTGGATATAGAGGATCGAACCGGACATTTGAGCTCCCTGAGTGTCGGCGAAAGATAGCGGAGTTTACAGGGAG